>DATGGM010000026.1:0-11310 GCA_035308525.1 Bryobacteraceae bacterium | reverse complement strand
CGGCCGGCGCGCCAGTAGCGGCTGCGATGCCACGCGCTCATCCGACGCAGCCGCGGCCGCCACATCGGCCAGCAGGGCGCGCAGAGCGGCGCCGTACGGACGCGAGGCGATCACGCGATCCTGGGCGCGGCGCAGCTTGGCCGCCGAGACCATCTTCATGGCCCTGGTGATCTGCTGCGTGTTGCGCACCGAGCGGATGCGCCTTCGGATATCGATCAGGCTAGGCATGCGCGGCTGCCGCGGGTTGCTCGGCGACGAAGCGGTCTTTGAATTCTTTGATCACTGCCCCGATTTCGGCGCGCAGGGCGTCGTCCAGGATTTTCTTTTCGGCGATCTTGGCCAGCAGGGCGCGGTGCGCATTATCCACGAAGCGGTACAGTTCCGCTTCGAACTTGCGGACCTGCTCCACGGGGAGATCGTCGAGGTAGCCCTGCGTCCCGGCGAAGACGATCAGGATCTGCTTCTCCACGGGCAGCGGAGTGAACTGGTCCTGCTTCAGTACTTCCACCAGGTGTTTGCCGCGATTGAGCTGCGCGAGAGAAGCCTTGTCCAGATCGGAGCCGAACTGCGCGAAAGCCGCCAGGGCCCGGAACTGGGCCATATCCAGGCGCAGCGTGCCGGCCACCTGCCGCATGGCCTTGATCTGCGCGCTGCCTCCCACGCGGCTCACCGAGATGCCCACGTCGATGGCCGGCCGGATGTTGGAGTTGAACAGGTCGGTGATCAGGTAGATCTGGCCGTCGGTGATGGAGATGACGTTGGTCGGAATATATGCGGAGACGTCGCCCGCCTGCGTTTCGATGAACGGCAGTGCGGTCAGCGAACCGCCCCCGTTCTCGTCGTTGAGCTTTGCGGCGCGCTCCAGCAGGCGGCTGTGCAGATAAAAGACATCGCCCGGAAACGCTTCGCGGCCGGGCGGACGGCGCAGCAGCAGCGAAATCTCGCGATAGGCCGCGGCGTGCTTGGAAAGGTCGTCGTAGATGCACAGCGCGTGGCGTTTAGTATCGCGAAAATATTCGCCGATAGCGCACCCGGCGTAAGGCGCGATGTACTGCATGGGCGCCGGATCGGAGGCGGATGCCAGCACCACGATGGTGTAATCCATGGCGCCGGCGTCGGAGAGCGTCTTGACGACCTGCGCCACCGTGGAGCGCTTCTGGCCGATCGCCACATAAATGCAAATGACGTCGCCGCCCTTCTGATTGATGATGGTATCCAGGGCGATGGCGGTCTTGCCGGTCTGGCGGTCGCCGATGATTAATTCGCGCTGGCCGCGGCCAATGGGAATCATGGCGTCGATGGCCTTGATGCCGGTTTGCAGCGGTTCCTTCACGGGCCGGCGGTCGACTACGCCGGGCGCCAGGCGCTCAATGGGATTGAACTGTGTAGTTGCGATCGGGCCTTTGTCGTCGATGGGCTTCCCCAGGGCATTCACCACGCGTCCGACCATAGCTTCGCCGACGGGAACGGACATAATTTGTCCGGTGCGGCGCACTTCATCGCCTTCCTTGATCTCGACTGCGTCTCCCAGCAGCACGGCGCCCACCTGGTCTTCCTCCAGGTTCATGGCGATTCCCGACACGCCGTGCGGGAACTCGATCAACTCGCCCGACATAACCTTCTCCAGGCCGTGTATACGGGCGATTCCATCGCCCACCGAGATCACCGATCCGGTTTCGGATACGTCGATGGCGCCCTCGTAGTTTTCGATCTCCTGGCGAAGCAGTGTCGTAATTTCGTCCGCTCGAATCTGAGCCATTAGAACCTCAATTTATTGCCGTTTTCTATTCCGCCGCCAGACGTTTTCCTAACGCCTGCAGTTGACCTCGTACGGAGCCATCGTAGACGGTGGAGCCGATGCGCGCCACCATGCCGCCCACCAGTTCGCGATCCGTCCCGAAGCGCAGGCGCACTTTCCTTCCGGTGATCCGTTCCAGTTCGCGCGAAACGGCGTCGCGCTGATGCTGATCCAGCTCTCGTGCCGAGCTGATTTCCGCGCGCGTGAATCCCAGCCGGTCGTCGAGCAATAAATCGAAAGCGTCCACGACTTCGGCCAGCGCGCTGATGCGCCGATGGTCGGTCAATACAAACAGAAAGTTGCGGGCAACCCGGGACATGCCGAGTTTCTCGCCAATGCGGCCCACCACCGCGCGCTTACGCGCCGGGGGCACGGCGGGCGAGACCAGCGCGTTACGCAGTTCCGCCGAGCCGGCCAGGACTTCCGTGAAAGCCCGCAACTCGCCGAGCACCTTGTGCGGGTCCACCCCTGACTTCGGATCGGTGGCCACATCCACCAACGCGCTGGCGTATCGTGACGCTAAGGCGGAGCTTGTCATATTCTAATCGGCCCGGCCGCTGGGAGCCGCGTGCTCCAAACCGGTCATAAAACCCGCGACCAGGCGGTTCTGTATTTGCGGGGAGAGGCGCGCGGCGATCTTCTGTTCGGCCAGGCCCAGCGCCAGTTCCGCGGAGTAGCGCCTCAATTCCAGGCGTGCCCCTTTGGCCGCCGAGGCGATCTCTTCCGCCAGGTGCGCCTGGATCTTGGCCATTTCGGCCTCGGCCTCCTTGCGCGCGCGCTGCGCTTCCGCCTCGGCCTCCTCTTGGGCATTGCGGCGCATGGCGGCGATCTCGGCCTGCAGATTCGCCAGCCGGCGATCCACTTCCGCGATTTTCGCATCGGATTCCGCGCGCGCAGCCTCGGCCTCGATCATTCCCTTGCGAATCGCCTGCGACCGCTTCAAATAATAAGGCCCGGCATTCTTCTTGATCACATAGCCCAAGCCGCCGGCCAGCAGCGCAAAGTTGGCCCACTGCCAGATGGCCATGTTGCCGCCCTCTTCGGAAGTCTCCTTGGATTCGCCGCCCTGCTCTTGCGCCCGCGCCGGAGTCTTCCAGTAAAGCATCAGGAGCAGGGCTGCCCAAGCCAGACGTTTCATGCCGCGGCTCCCCGGTTCAGAATAGTCTCGGCGATCTGGCTGGCCAGCGCGTCGCTTTGGGCTGCCAGTTCCGTCTTGGCCTGGTCGATCTCGGCAGCCAGCTGCGCTTTAGCCGCACGCACCGCGGCTTCGGCCTGCTCGCGAGCCGCTTGCGTCCGGGCAGCTTGTTCCGCCTGCAGCCGGCGATGCAACTGCTCCTGCGACTGGTACACTTCGCCGCGGGCCGCGCGCAGCGCCGCTTCGTATTCGGCCATTCTGGCGGCGGCCTTTTCCAGGCTCTCGGCAGCTTTCAGGCGGGCCCCCTCCGTGGCGTCGTAGCGCGCCTGCAGTACCTTATCCAAAGGCTTGAAAAACATGTGCTTCAGATAGAAGTGCAGGAAGACGACGAGCAGAAAAGTAGGGATCGCCCGCAGTAAAATCCCACTCAAGGCTTGCAAGGTTGCTTCCATTTTGGATGGACTGGAGAGATCGGAAAAGATGTAGCTTTAAGTCACATAGGTTAGCATCCGCCGCGTGGCCGCGTCAACCGCGAGCCCACTGAAAGCAAGCCGCGCAAGAAGGCCAAGTATTGTGATTTCAATACGGGAAGATTCGTTGCGGACCCTTATATCCTGATGGGCCGCGGATCAGTGAATCAGTCCGTCGCGCAGAGCGCGCGCCACCGCCTCCGAACGCGTATGCACGTGTAGCTTTTCATAGATCGAGCGCAGATGAAAGCTGACTGTGTGGATGCTGATGCCCATTTCCGCGGCGGCGGTTTTGTTCTGGTGGCCCTCGGTGAACAGCTTGAGCAAACGAGTCTCCTGCGGCGATAGTCCAACCCAGGCAGGTTCCCGCGGAGGCGCTTTGCGAAACAGGTCCACTACCCAGATGGCCACCTCGGGCGACATCACCGCGCCCCCCTCGGCGATTTCCCGGATGGCCCCCATCAGGCGTGCCGGCATTCGAAACCATCGGTGCGATTGATCAGCAGCGAGATGCCTTCGCGGGTTTCCTGCTGGTCTTCAATGACAGCCACACCGATGATTGCGGCCGTTTGATTCTCCCCCACGTGTGATGCCGCTGACGGTTCAGTGTAGCGCGCCGCGCCGCTAAAGTTGCCGAAGGCCGGCCGGCGGCCGGCCGCGCTGGGCTGACTCCGCTAGAATGTTCCGCCGGGTGGGCAATCCTTGGACGGCCCTTTGAATGTGCCGTTGCCGGAGAACTTCCCCCCGGTTCCCAGGGAAGCGGTGCCGTCTGCGTTGAAGAACCAACTGAAAAAGGCGAGTTCCTGAGCGTGATAGGCGTATCCACTCAGGGTGATAGTAGGCATGTCCGTTTGTGAGAGCGGATCTCCCACTTCCAGGTTGCTCTGGCATCCGGAGGTTTGGCCGATATTGCCCCAAGCAGGCACCGGATTGTTGCCCAACGGGTCGTTCATCCACTCACCGACTTCATGAGATAGAACGGTGATATCGTGCACGCCTCCGAAATGACCGGCGGTGTCATACTCCATCAACCCCCAGGTCTCTACGGGGCTGCCCTGGGCTGAATGGTAGCCTCCAATGCAGCAGTTGGCAGGGAAAGTCGGCGGCGCAACCGTGGATTCAACTACGTTTTCCATCAAAAAAACCACGAATTTCGTGGGCTCGTTCAAGGCCGCCACATAAGTATCCAGGAACAGATCGAGAAAGGAATTGGTAACGACGCCCATCTTGCTGCATCCAGAGCCCACGATTAGTCCAGTGCTCTGCGCCACAAAAGGCGGGGCGGTCAGGGTCGCCCCATAAGTCCAATGGATGGGGTTGGAGTAGGAAGCCGCGCCCCCAGTCTTTTTCCAAAATTCCGCATTCATAAAGCCGTTGATGTACTGCACACTTCCCACGCTAGTGCCGTTGAACTTGAGGCTGCTATTGACCACCAGCGGGGACTGCTTGAAGCGAGTTTCGGCAGAGACCCCTCCGTCACAACTGTTGGCTTTGGTTGGGTCGAATGTCACCAGCGTTCCGTTCGTCTTGATGATTTGGATGATCAAGGGAACCACGACGGCATTGATAGTCACAGGGGCGGGGCCTTTTGTATAGGGATCGCCTCCCACGAGAACTCCGGCGTATGCTCCCCGATTGTAATTGACAGTGTATTCGCTCATCGGAATGGTGGACCCGCTGGACGCCTGGCTCAGCGCATCGTGCGGGTGCCCACCCGTCCACGGCCTCACGCCGTAATGCATTTGTCCCTGCTGGGGCGCGGCTTCCTGCGCGACGCCGGCAGTGGTAATGCACAAGACGGCGGCCGCAGTCATAGCGGCGAACACAACAGTGGGGGTTAGGTGAAGCCTGTGCCTTAAATCTCTCTGCTGAGGTTGACCGATTCTAAACTTCATAGCATCTCCTTGAGTGCGGGGACTTCGTCGTTCAATCCCCATTGGCGCAACTATAAGGCGCGACCCGACGGCCTCACAAGCCGCATATTCGTGTAGGGGGGAAGTACCGGAGGGAGTTACAGGGCCCGTTTACCAAAAGTGCTTTGCCGGATGGGTATGCGCGCTTCCACCGTGCACCCGCCCCCAAGGCTCGTGCTCCATGCGATTTGCCCGCCCAGGCTGTCGGCCCGCCGCCGCATGCCAGGTATTCCGTTGCCCCCCTGGCTGCGCGGCGCAGTGCCGTTTCCGTTCAACCCTCGTCCGTTATCTTGTACGCGTAGCAGGACTTCCTGGCCGGAAACCAGGAATTCGGCCATCACTTGGGTGCATTGGGAGTGGCGCGCGGCATTGTGAATGCACTCCTTGAAGATCAGGAAAAGCTGCCGCCGCGATTCCAGGCTCAGGACCATGTACTGATATTTCTGCGGCGCCCGGAGTTCGAACGCGATACCCTGCGATTCCAGCAGGTCGATGGCAAATTCCCGCATGCGGCGAATGAGCGATTCCAGACCCTCCGGCTCGATGCGGATTGACCTCGGTTGCGATACGGACTCCGTTCCGGCCTCTGCGCGCCATGCGCGCGATAGCTCACCAGTTTACCGCGGGCGTGCGATGTTCCGCCGATAGCGCGCCACATTGGCGTCCTGGGCGGCCAGGCTGCTCGAAAAGTTGTGCCCGCCCGAGCCATCCGCGCGCGCCACGAAGTACAGGTAGCTCGCGTCGGCGGGATGCAGCGCCGCCTGCATGGAAGCCGTTCCCGGATTGGCAATCGGCCCCGGCGGCAGACCGGCGTGCTGATAGGTATTGTATGGGCTGCCGCTATCCAGGTCGGACCGGTGAATCGCGCCGCGGTAGCTGCGGTTGAGCAGCGCCGCGTAAATGGTGGTCGGGTCGCAATCCAGCTTCATGCCGATGGCCAGCCGCCGCGCGAAGACTGCGGCGATGATCGGGCGCTCCTCCGGCAGCTTGCCTTCTTTTTCCACCAGCGAGGCCAGCGTGATGGTGTCGTGCACGGAAGCATCGCTGTGCAGGCTGCGCCAGACCTCGCGGAACTTGCCGGTCATCAACTGGCACAAGGCGGCCGGTGTGGTGTGCCGGCCAAGCCGATAGGTGTTCGGAAACAGGTAACCCTCCAGCGTGGGAGCCTGCGGGTCGAGATCGCGGACCAGTTTCGGGTCGCGTGCCGCGTCCAGGAACTGCGGGGCGGGGAACAGCCCCAGAGCTTCGGCCGCCGCCGCGATATCGAACATGTTTTTTCCTTCCGGCACCACCAGCTGGTAATAGAAGATATCGCCGCGCGCGATGCGGTCGAACACCTCCCACGGCGCGGCAGGCTGGGTGAAGCGATACTCGCCGGCTTGGAGCGTGGCATTTCGCCTGAGAATGCGCGTCGCCAGAAACGTCCAGGTGTGCCGGATCACGCCTGCGTTCTGCAACAGCGCCGCCATCTGGCGGGTATCCGTCCCTTTGGGGAGATCCACGAAGCTTGGCTGGCTGAACCCGGCATACGGCGTGGCCAGATCGATCCCCACATAGGCGGTCGCGCCGCACAGCAGCACCGGGACAAGCCACCGGAGAAGCTTCATAGGGAATCCAGGTAGCTCTGCAGTAGGATCACCGCGGAGAGCCGGTCGATGGCGCGCGCGCGCTTCTCGATGCTGATGCCGCTCGCGCGCAAGACACGCGATGCTTCCACGGTGGTCAGCCGTTCGTCCCAGAGTTTTACGGGGCGGCCCGAGCGTTCCTCCAACTCCCCGGCGAATTCACGCACCCATCCGGATTGGCGGCCTTCCGCGCCGCTCATGTGCATGGGGTTGCCCATGAGAATCAGGCCGGCGTCCCACTCTTCTGCCTGGCGTGCGAGTTCCGCCAGATCGGCGCGTTTGGTGGTGCGTACCAGATTGGGAAGCCCTTGCGCGGTGATGCCCAGCGGATCGCTCACCGCCATGCCGATGCGCCTCTTTCCCAAATCGAGTGCCAGAATACGGGATTTTGGGGAGGGCATGAACGGGCGGACCAATTTCATTATAAACGCGGCCATGGTAGATTCGAGACAAGGGTTTCGTCATTCAAGTGGCCACCTTGTCCAAGCCCCTGCGCGCCGCAACGCAGGAAGTCCGCAATATCGCCAACCCGCTGATTGCGCTGGGTGTCGCGGTCGCCATCCTGTACTACGGGCGGGTGTTCTTCATTACGTCGCTGGCGGCCGTGATGCTGGCCTTCATCCTGGAACCCTTCGTGACTTTGTTGATGCGCATCCGCCTCCCGCGGCCCTTGGCCAGCTTCGTGGTGTGCGCCGCGGCGCTCTCTCTGCTGTACCTGGCCGGGCTGGGCGCCTACGCGCAAATGTCCGGGCTGGCCGGGGAACTGCCCAAGTACAGCCAGCGTATCGCCGAGCTGGTGGAAAGTGTCAAGCTGAAAGTGGAAGGCCTGGAGCAGCGCACGTACGAGCTTCTGGTGCCGGCGCGCAAGCCCCCGCCTGCCCCGCCGGAGCCGCTGCCCAAGAGGCGCCGCAACAGCGAAGCGCCGGTCCAACCAGTTCCCGGAGTGATTCCGGAAGTCCGCATCCACGAGGATGCTTCGCCGATCAAGGATTTTGTCACTTCGCGCCTGGGATCGTTTTACCAGATCATCCTGATGTCTTCCTTCGTGCCATTCCTGGTGTACTTCATGCTGAGCTGGCACGACCATATTTACCGCAGCTTTCTGCAGTTCTTCCAGGGGGAAGACCGGGCGGCGGCCGCGCGCAGCCTGCAAGGCATCGCGGATATGGTGCGCGCATTCGTGGTGGGCAACTCCGTGCTGGGTGTGGTGCTGGCCGCCGCCAGTTCGCTGGCGTTCTGGATTGTCCATCTGCCGTACGCCATGCTGGTGGGTCCCTTGAGCGGCTTCCTCAGCCTGGTGCCGTACGTCGGCCTGCCGATGGCTGCGCTGCCGCCCTTGTTCGTGGCCCTCACCGTATACGGCACTCTCCCGGGCTATCTGTTGGTGGTGGCCATCGTGACGATCTTTCACCTGATCGCGTTGAACCTGCTGTATCCCAAGTTCGTGGGATCGCGGGTGCATTTGAACCCGCTGGCGGTGACCTTTTCTCTGATGATCTGGGGGTTCCTTTGGGATGCAGCGGGGTTGCTGCTGGCCATTCCCATGACCGCGGCGTTCAAGGCTGTCTGCGACAACGTGAAAGGGCTGCGGCAGATTGGGAAGTTCCTGGGCGATTAGCTCAGATTCAGAATCTGCTTGATGGTCCCGCTCTCGTTCTGGATCTTGCTCTGCAACATCATTAATGCCTGAATGAGCTGCTCCGGCCGCGGCGGGCAGCCGGGCACATACACGTCGATCGGGATCACTTGGTTGACCGGAATCAGTGCATAATTGTTGAACACGCCGGTGGAAGTCGCGCACGCGCCCATGGAGATCGCCCATTTGGGCTCCGGCATCTGCTGATATAAGTGCCGGATCACCGGCGCCATTTTGTTCGAAACCCGCCCGGCGATGATCATCAGGTCCGACTGCCGGGGGGATCCCCGGAATACCTCGGCGCCGAACCTGGCGATATCGAACCGTGACGCGCTCATGGACATCATCTCGATAGCGCAGCATGCCAGGCCGAACGACATGGGCCAGATGGAATTCTTGCGTGCCCAGTTTACCGCTTTATCCAACGTGGTCAATACCAGGCCTTCTGAAGCCGCCGCTGCCGCATTGTCGAACGATTCGTTATCCAGGCGTGCGAACAGATCCACAGGACCGCTGGCAAAGGGTGCATCCATACTTTTATTGTATTCCGGTTTCTTATCGGCGTTGATCGGCGTCCATCGGCGGCCATTAACGTGTTGCTCCACTTTTGTTGCGCGCACTCGTAGAATTAGTATTGTCCCTCATGCCATCCGAAAACTACGCGCAGTTACTCGATCTTGCCGCTCGCCTGTGGCGGATCGACCCGGAATACTGGGATATCTGGGGCCGCCATCACATCACATCGGATGAAACCAAGCGGACCATCCTCGAAGGGCTGGGGGTTCGCGCCGAGTCCGCCGGGAGCCTGCGCGCGTCCATCGAGGCGCGTCACCGGCGCGAGTGGACCCGCCTTGCGCCTCGCGTTCTGGTGGTCGCCGAGGACCATACCACCGTCGAGTTGCCGCTGCACGCGCCCGCGGAGTTTAGCGAAGGGCTGGCGCACATTGAGCTGCGCGAGGAGAGCGGCGCTGTGCGCATTTTGGATTTTCGGCTGGCGGAGCTTCCTGAAAGCGGCGCCGCCGATCTGGATGGCCGCCGCTATGTGCGCAAGCAAGTCCCGCTGCCTGCCGGATTGCCGCTCGGTTACCACGATGCGCATGTCCGCCTGGGCGGCCTGGAACACGTTACGCGTCTGATCGTCACTCCCCACCGCGCCTACCAGCATCCCGCGTTGGCGGGCGGCGGCAAAGCCGCGGGTATTGCCCTGGCCCTCTATGGAGTGCGCTCGGCGCGCAATTGGGGAGCAGGCGACTTGCGCGACCTCCATGGCGTCATTGATTGGATCGCGGACGACGCCCATGCCAGCTTCGTCGCCCTGAACCCCCTGCACGCCATTTACAATCGCCGCCCTTACAACACCAGCCCCTATCTGCCCGAGTGCATCTTCTATCCCAATTATCTGTATCTGGATGTCGAGTCGATCGAGGACTTTCGGGAGTCGCCGCGCGCCCAGCGCCTTTGGTCGCAACCGGAGACCCAGCGGCAGCTTGCGGCATTGCGGGATTCCGAGTACGTGGAATACGAGCACGTCAGCGCCTGGAAACTGCGCTTTCTGAAACTGGCCTTTGCCGGGTTCCTTCGTGAATACCGGGCGGGCTCCCCGCGGGCGCTCGAGTTTCGCCGGTTCCTCGCTGACGAAGGCGATCTGCTGGAACGCTTTGCCACGTATTGCGCGCTCGACCAGTATCTGCACGCCCGCCACCCCGATCTCTGGACCTGGCCGGACTGGCCCGCATCCTACCGCGATCCGGATTCGCCGGAAACCGCCGCATTCCGCAAAAAACACTGGCGGCTCGTGTTGTTCTACTGCTACACGCAGTGGCAGCTCCATCTGCAACTGGCGGGGGCGCAGGCTTACGCGCGCCGCAAAGGACTCGCCATCGGACTGTATCACGACCTGGCGCTGGCCACCGACCGTTTTGGTGCCGACCTCTGGGCCCACCGGCCTTTTTTTGTCTCCGGCTGCCGCGTCGGATCGCCGCCTGATGATTTCGCTCCCAAGGGCCAGGACTGGGGTTTCCCGCCGCCGTGCTCCGAGCAGCATCGCGAGGATGGTTACCGCCTGTTTGTGGAGGGCATCCGCAAGAATTGCCGCCACGGCGGCGCGCTGCGTATCGACCACGTCATGCGGTTCTTCCGGCTGTTCTGGATCCCCGAGGGAGCCGACGCCACGGCCGGCGCGTACGTCCGCGAGAATTACGAAGACCTGATTCGCATCCTGGCCCTCGAGAGCGTGCGCCGGCAGGTGGTAATTATCGGCGAAGATCTCGGAACCGTGGAGCCTTTCGTGCGCGAGACGTTGGAACGCTACGGCATCCTGAGCTACCGCCTGTTCTATTTCGAGAAGGGCGCCGGCGGGAAGTTCAAGACTTACAGCGAGTATCCGGTGCGGGCGCTGGTCTCTTCCACAACCCACGATCTGCCCACCCTGGCAGGCTTTTGGACCGGCGAGGATATTGAAACGCGCCGGCGCGCCGGCATGTTCCCCGACACCGAAATGTATCTTCGGCAGGTGGCTGAACGGGTGGCGGAAAAACAGAAAGTGCTCGACCTGCTCAATGGCCTGGGTCTGTTGCCCGCCTATTTCCCAACTGTGGCAGAGCTGGTACCGGAGATGACCGGCGACTTGCACAACGCGGTGATCGGCTTTCTGGCGCTGACGCCGTCGCAATTGCTGGCCGTGAACCAGGAAGATCTGACCAAGGAGATCGCCCAGCAGAATCTGCCGGCCAC
>DATGGM010000025.1:0-17983 GCA_035308525.1 Bryobacteraceae bacterium | reverse complement strand
CATATAATACACCGGCACTCCCAGCAGCACGATGATTAAACCGGGCCACGTGTAGTTCGGCTTGTAGGCCAGTAGCAGAATTTCGATAGCCCCAGCCGCCACAATGTAAATCGCCGGCAGAACGGGATATCCGAATGCCTTGTACGGTCTTTCCATCTGCGGGCGCGTGCGGCGCAGCACGAAGATGCCGGCAATCGTCAGGATGTAGAAGACTAACACGGCGAAGATCACATAGTCCAGCAGGTCGTTGTAGCTGCCGCTCAAAGTCAGAACCATGGCCCACACGCCTTGGATTCCGAGCGCGAATACCGGCGCATGGTGGCGCTCGCCCAAGGTGCCCGCTTTGCGGAAGAACAGGCGGTCGAGCGCCATGGCGTAGTACACGCGGGCGCCCGCCAGCAGGAGACCGTTGACACACCCAAAGCAAGACACCATAATGGCGGCGGCCATCACCTGCACGCCCGATGGGCCCAGAATCTGCTTCACGGCGGCGGTGGCCACGCGGTCTTCCGGCGCGTGCTGGATGCCCTCGAATGGCAGCACATTCAGATATACGAAGTTGGCCGAGATGTACAGCGCCATCACGATGGCCACGCCCAGCGCCAGCGAGATCGGCAGGTTGCGCCGCGGATTGCGCACTTCGCCGGCGGTGAATGTCACATTGTTCCAGGCATCCGCCGAGAACAGCGACCCGACCATAGCCACGCCCACCAGGCGCGCCACATGCAGCGTCCAGCCCGCGCCGTCCCAGAAGTGCCCGAAATTGCGCGCCAGGGCATCGGGATTGCGCCCCGCCAGGAAACCGACGCCGATCAGCCCCAGCAGCGCGGCCGTCTTGGCGAATGTGAACACATTCTGCACCACGGCGCCCGTGCGGATGCCGCGCATATTCACCGCGCTCAACAGCCCGAGGACCAATATGGCTACGAGCTGTTGCGTCGTCAACCCGATCTTCCCGCTGCCGATCAAGTGATGATCCGCCGAGATCCATGGCACGAACACGCCGGCAAACTTGGCGAATGCTACAGCGACCGCGGCCGCCGTGCCGGTCTGGATCACCAGGAATAACGTCCAGCCGTACAGGAATCCACTGAGCGGCCCGAAAGCTTCGCGCAGATAAACGTACTGTCCGCCCGCCTGCGGCATAGCCGCCGCCAGTTCTCCATAACTGACCGCGGCGATCAGGGTCAGCAGGGCCGTGGCCACCCAGGTCATGATCAGCAGACCGGGCGAATTCACCTGCCGCGAAATATCCGCCGCCACAATAAAGATGCCCGAGCCGATCATCGAGCCTACTACGAGAGTGGTCGAATCCATCAGCCCGAGGCCCTTGACGAGGCCGGTCTTCACTTCGTTAGCAGTTGTTGCCATTCTTCCATCCGCCGGCGCAAGGATTGGCTGGTCAGCTCCGCCGGCAGCAGATCGCCGATTACTGCCACGGAATCCGCGCCGGCCGCCAGGACTTCCAACGCCGTATCCCTGGTGATGCCGCCGATCGCCACCAGCGGTTTATCCAACAGCGCGCGGCACTCCTTTAAACCTTCGATCCCCGTAACCGGGTCCGGGTTTCGTTTGGATGCCGTGGGAAAGATCGGCCCATACGCCAGATAATCCACCGGCTCCCCTCCTGCGGCGCAAACCTGCGCCACATTGTGGCTCGAGAAACCGATTAACGGCTCCGCACCCATCAGCCGGCGCGCATCCCTGGGCGGCAGGTCATCCTGCCCGATATGCAGGCCGGCTTCGAGCAGCATCGCCATATCTGCCCGGTCATCCACCACCAACAAAGCGCCGGCCTCCCGGCGCAACCGCGAGATTTCCCGCGATGCCTCGAACATGGCGCGCGTCCATGGTCCTTTATGCCGCAATTGCAGAATCCCCGCGCCCCCCTCCAGAAACGCCGCCGCTGCCTTGGTAACCGGGAACTGCCGGGCCTCCAGCGTTCCAGTATCTAAAATCGGATAAACCCGCGGCAGCTTCCAATTCGCCTTCATGGCGGCAATCCGCATTTGGATAGCGATTGCCAAGATTATCACAAGATGGGCCGCGGCAGTACTTTTGACACCTGTAACTGTCGGCCTTCCGCCTCCGCCCCAACTGATGCGTTTACAATAAGAAAGTGGGAACCGAAGCAGCGCTGGAAATGGCCGTCGAACGTCTGGCCGGCGTTCGTAGCGAGATCGCCAAAATCATAGTCGGCCAGGACGACGTCGTGGAGGGCGTCCTTATCTGCTTACTGGCCTCCGGCCATGTGCTGCTGGAAGGCGTACCGGGCCTCGGGAAGACCACCCTGCTGCGCACCCTGGCGCGCGCCCTGCACCTCAAGTACTCGCGTATACAATTCACGCCGGACCTGATGCCCGCCGACATCGTGGGCAGCATGATCATGGAAACCAGCGAACGCGGCGCCAAGCTCCTCCAGTTTCAGCCCGGCCCCATCTTCGCCAACCTGGTGCTGGCGGACGAGATCAACCGCGCCACCCCCAAGACGCAATCCGCGCTGCTCGAAGCCATGCAGGAGCGCACCGTTACCAGCGGCACCACCACTCACGAGCTGGAGCGTCCATTCCTGGTGATGGCCACTCAAAACCCCATCGAGATGGAAGGCACCTACCCGCTGCCGGAAGCGCAACTCGATCGCTTCCTGATGAAGATCCTGGTCACTTATCCCACGCGGGAGGAGTTGAACCGCATCGTGGAGCGCACCATCCAGCGGGAGGACGCGGTGGTGACACCTGTGCTCGACCGCGCTGCCATCATGGAAGTGCACGCGGTTTGCCGCGAAGTGCTGGTAGCGCCGCATGTGCAGGAATATGCCATTCAACTGGTCATGGCCACCCAGCCGGAGCAGCAGGAAGCGCACGACGTGGCCCGCAAATACGTCCGCTACGGCAGCTCTCCGCGCGGCGCGCAGGCGCTGGTGGAGTGCGGCCGGGTGCTGGCCCTGATGCACGGCCGTTATCATCTGAGCATCGAGGATGTGCAGCACGTGGCGCGCGCCGTCCTGCGCCACCGCATCATCCTGAACTTCGACGCCCATGCGGACGGTCAGACTCCCGAAACCATCCTGAACACCATCATCCAGGAAGTCACCGCCCAAGCCGCCGCCTAGGCCGCCGGTAAAACCATGCAGTCCGCGCCTCTTCTCGACCGTGAGTTTCTGGAAAAACTTGAGCGCCTGGCCCTGCGCTGGCAGAAGTCGTTCCCCGGACTGGTCGGCGGACACAACCAGTCGCGTTTCGCCGGCGCCGGCCAGGAGTTTCTGGATCATCGCAGTTTCCACCTGGGTGACGATCTGCGCGCGGTGAACTGGCGCGCCTACCTGCGCCTGGAAAAGCTCTTCCTCAAGATGTTCCAGGTGGAACCGCGCGTGCCGGTGCGGATGCTGGTGGATACCAGCGATTCGATGCAGGCCGGTGGCAAGTTCGATTACGCGCGGCGCCTGGCCGGCGCCTTGTGTTACGTCGGAATGGTGCGGTTGGACGGCATCGAGCTGCATCCGTTTGCAAACAGGCTGGGACGCCGCTTTCTATGTACCGGCGGGCGGCATCGCTTCGGTCCGGTGCTGGATTCGATTACCGCGTTGGAACCCGGCGGGACCACCGACTTCTTCGCGGTTCTGCGCGAGTTCATCAGCCGCTACTCGCAACGCGGCCTGACTATCGTCATCTCCGATTTCCTGGACGATCAGGGTTGCGAGCGAGCGCTGCAATTTTTGTCGGATTTCGGCCACGAGTTGATGCTGCTGCAAGTGTGGTCGGAGCAGGACCGCACCCCGCCCTGGGATGGTGAACTGGAGTTGGAAGACGCCGAGACGGGTGGACGGTTGAAGGTGCAATTCGACGAATCCGCGCGCGCCCGCTACACGCTGGCCTTCGACGAGTTTTCCGATGCCATCCAGAAACTGGCGTTGCGCACTGGCGGCCGTTACGCCGGAATTTGTACTGCCCAACCTGTGGAGGAAGTAGTCTTCGGCCCTCTGCTGCAATCCCGCGGGGTAGCCTGATGCTTCGGCGGGATAAAGCGAGGCCGCTAACATGCATTTGCTGAACCTTACCCTCGGGCAGTTCCTGGCGGTATTCGGCTCCGTGTCGGCCTTGATGCTGGCGCTGTACCTGCTCGACCGCTCGCGCCGCCGGCAGGTCGTTTCCACCCTGCGGTTCTGGATTTCGGCCGAGCAGCCGACGGTAGTCGCACGGCGGCGGCGCATCCAACAGCCATGGTCGCTGTTGCTGCAACTAATCAGCATCGCGCTGCTTTTGCTGGCCATCGCGCAGTTGCGCCTGGGTGGCCCGGTCTCCACGCCGCGCGATCATGTATTGATCCTGGACACTTCCGCCTGGATGGCAGCCCAGACATCCCGGCGTACCCTGATGGATCTGGCACGCGATCGCGCGCGCGCCTACGTGCGGGCCGTGCCCCCTCGCGACCGCGTCATGCTGGTGCGCGCCGATGCTCTGGCCACCCCGGCCACGGCTTTCGAACCCGATCGCAAGAAGCTGGAAGAAGCCATCGCCGCCTCCCAACCCGGCGCCACCGCGCTGAACCTCGATCAGGCCCTGGCCTTCGCCCGGCAGATTCAGGCGCAAAGCGGCCGCCGTGCCGGAGAAATCGCCTTCGTCGGCACGGGCAAAGCCGCGGAACACGAAGCGGCCGCCGCCATCCCGCGCAATCTGCGCTTTCTGAATGTCCCGGACGCCGTAGAAAACTGCGGTCTGCGCCGTATCGGCGTGCGCCGAGCGGCCACCGATTCGGACGTCTGGGAGATCTACGCATCGGTGCGCAATTACGGAGCGGCGCCGCATACCGTAACGTTAGCGCTCACTTTCGGACCATCCGCCAACGGTCCGGGAAATCTGCCTGCCGGATCGCAGCGCTTCTCGCTCGCGCCGGGGGCGGACCGCGAAGCCAGCTTCCAGTTTCGCACCCGCGCGGCGGGCTTTCTGCAAGCGCAGCTTTCGCCGCGCGACGCCTTCCCCGCGGATGACCAGGCCACGCTGCAACTGCCGGCCCAGCCTGTCCTGCGCGTGACGGTCTATTCCGCCGAGCCGGAGTCGCTGCGGCCGGTCCTGGCTGCTAATCCACAGGTGGCCGCTACTTTTCGCGCGCCCGCCGAATACACCGCGCAAGCCCCGGGTTCGCTTGTCATTCTGGACCGCTTCCATCCGCCGTCACCACCGCGGGTCGATTCGATCTGGATCGATCCGCCGGCGGGCGGATCTCCCGTACCGGTTCGCAGCCGCGTCACGGACGCGCCGCTTACGCATTGGCTTACCGATCACGCCCTGGGCGCCGGACTGCGGGCCAAGGACATTCGCCTGGAGTCGGCTTCGGTCTTCGAAGCGGCGCCGGACGACCTGAAAATCGGTGAAGTGGCGGAGGGTCCGGTAATGGTGGCGCGCGCCGGCAAGCCCAAGATCGTGGTGCTCGGTTTTCACCCCGCGCTTTCCGCCATGCGCTATCAGCTCGCCACGCCCCTGCTATTCGCCAACCTGCTGCGCTGGATGGCGCCCGAGATTTTCCGCCGCTGGGAGTTGACCGCCGGCAGCATGGGCACGGTGAAGGCCCCGCTCGATCCCGATGTGCGTCCGGCGGACGTGCGTGTGGTGCGCGAAGACGGCAACCCCGCGCCGTTTACAATGCGTAACCAGGCGCTGGAATTCTTCAGCGCTACGCCCGGCACCGTGCGGGTCCTGGCAGGCGATCGCGAATACGTGTACTCGCTAACACTGCCGCAGCCCTGGGAGTCGAGATGGGATGCGCCGGCCGATATCCGGCGCGGCATCCCGAAATTCGCGGTTCCCTTGGGCCAGGCCACCGACCTTTGGCAATGGCTCGCGCTGGCGGGCGGCGCAGGCCTGCTCGCGGAGTGGATTCTGTTCGGCCGGTATCGCCGCAGGGCGGCGCGGGTGGCGCGTCAGCCGGTGGCCATGCGGAGGGCGTCATGACGTTCGCTCACCCATGGCTGCTTTCGCTGGTCCTGTTGCCCGTCGCATGGGCGGCCTGGGAATGGCGCATCTCCCTTCGCCGCGCGCCATTGCTGGCGAAAGCCGCGTCCCTGATCGCCATCCTGCTGGCGCTGGCGGAGCCGCGGCTCACCTTCTATGAGTCCAGGGTGGCCTTGGCAGTTTTAGTCGATACTTCCGCCAGCGTCTCGCAACAGGATTTGGACAAAGCGTCGTCGGACGCCACCACCGTCGAGAAGGGCCGCGGCCGGAATTGGACGCAGGTCATGCCATTCGCCGGCGCGCCGCGCAATCCTGCGCCAAATGAGCGTACGGCCAAGACATGGAAATTAGGGTACAGTCCCGGGCAACCCGCGCACAGCACCAATCTGGAAGCTGCTTTGCGCGAGGGGCTCGCTACGCTGCCGGCGGGCCTGGTGCCGCGCGTCCTCCTGATTTCCGATGGCAACGAGAACCTGGGCAGCGTCACGCGAGCTATCTGGCAAGCTCAGCAGCGCGGCGTCCCCATCGACGTGATTCCGCTCGCCGGCCGGCCCCGTCCCAACCTGCTGCTCGAATCCGTAAGCATGCCGGCGCAGGTCTTCAGCGGCGAGCGCTTTCCGGTGGATTTCACGCTCACCTCCCCGGGCGCCGCGCAAGCCACTGTGGAAATGACCGCCGAGGGGAAGCCGTTGGGAGCCAGCCGCGTCGGCCTGCGCGCCGGCGTCAATCAATTCCGTGCGCACGCCAGCGTGAGCGCCACCGGAGCCATTGAGCTGGCGGGCCGCATCAGCGCGCCGGGCCAGGGAGAAGCACACTTCGAAAGCGCTCTCACGCTGCGGCGGCCGCGTGTGCTGCTGATCAGCCGTGATCCAGCCGACGCCGAAGCGCACCTCACGCGTACGCTCGAAGCCAACCAGTTCGATATCGTGCCCGCGCCCGCGGGAGTGCCCGACAAGCTCGACGATTTTCAACTGGTCATTTTCAACAATTGGGACATGCAAAACGTGCCCGCGCCGCGCAAGGCCGCGCTCGAAGCGTTCGTCAAACAAGGCGGCGGCCTCTTGTGGATCGCCGGCGAGCGCAACGTCTACGTGGAGAAGAAGGAGGAAGACCCGCTGGAGCGTTCTCTGCCCGCAAAATTGGCGCCGCCGCGTACGCCGGAAGGCACAGCCGTGGTTCTCATCATCGACAAATCCTCTTCCATGGAAGGCAAGAAGATGGAGCTGGCCCGCCAGGCCGCCATCGGCGTGGTGGAGAATCTGCGGGCCATCGATCAGGTCGGAGTGCTCATCTTCGACAACTCCTTCCAGTGGTCCGTGCCGCTGCGGCGCGCCGAGGACCGCGTCTCGATCAAGCGGCTCATCTCCGGCATCACGCCCGACGGCGGCACGCAGATCGCGCCGGCATTAACCGAGGCCTACCACAAAATTCTGCCCTCCAAGGCGGTTTACAAACACATCGTGCTGCTCACCGACGGCATCTCGGAAGAAGGCGACAGCATGACCCTGTCGAAGGAAGCCGTGGCCAATCACGTTACCATTTCCACTGTCGGCCTGGGCCAGGACGTGAACCGCGCCTTCCTGGAGAAGGTAGCCCAACTGGCGCAGGGTAAATCGTATTTCCTGAACGACCCGTCCGGCCTGGAGCAGATCGTACTTCGCGACGTGCAGGAGCACACCGGCTCCACGGCGGTCGAAAAAGACGTGCATGCCGAGGTGGTCGATCGCGCCGAGATTCTGGACGGCGTAGGCATTGAGACTGCGCCTCCTCTGCGCGGCTACGTTCGCTTCCAGACGCGCCCCACGGCGGACCTCATTCTGCGCAACGGCCCGGAAGACCCCCTGCTGGTCCGCTGGCAATATGGCCTGGGCCGCGCCGCCGTCTTCACCTCCGACGCTAAGAACCGTTGGGCCGCGAGCTGGGTGACCTGGCCGGGATTCGACAAGTTGTGGGCCAACATTTTCCGCGATCTGCTGCCCCACGCCGAATCCGGCGAGGCCGCGGCTGAGTTCGACCGCGCGGCGAACGAACTGGTGGTGGATTATCATCTCGGGCGCAACCCGGAGCCCTCCGCTATCCCCGATATCTATGCCGTCGGACCGAATGGTTTTCAGTCGCCGCTGAAAGTCGCCAAAGTGGCCGCCGGCCACTATCGCGCGCGCGTCGCCATCGGCGCAAGGCAAGGGCTGTTCCGGGTGCGGCCGCTAGCCGAATCGCGCGCCTTTCCGGAAGTCGGCTTCTACCGCCAGGAAGACGAGATGATGGAGTACGGCTCGAACGATCAGTTGCTGCGCCAGGTGGCCGATTCGACCGGCGGCCGGTACAACCCGCCGTTGCGCGCCGTCTTCGATTCCAGTGGCCGCGGCATTCCGGAAACCCTCGAGTTGTGGCCGTTTCTGCTGGCGCTGGCCATCGCGCTGAACATTGCCGAACTGGTGCTGCGCAAATGGCGCGGACTATTGGAGAACCTGCGCCTGCGCGGCAGCTTCGTCAGAACGTAACTTTGAGCGCCAACTGGAACAGCCGGGGCGCGGCCGCCTCCAGAATCTGGCCAAATTCGGGCGATGCAATATCGTTTTCCGGCAGCCGGAAATTCGGGTGGTTGGCCACGTTGAAACACTCCGCGCGGAACTGCACGCGGCTGGCTTCACCGATCGGGAAATTCTTAAACAGCGAAAGATCCACGTTCGAAATGCCCGGCCCGCGCACTACGTTGCGTCCCTCATTGCCGAACTGACCCGCCTGTGTGACTGGATCCAGCCGCTGGAATGCGCTGGGGCTGACCCACTGGTTGGGCGTGTGCGGACCAAGGTTCGGGTTGGCGATCAGGTCCGGGCGGCTGGAATAGAAGCCTGAGATCTCCGGCGCCTGGCCTTGCAACGATACATTCGCGCTGTCGTAAACAGTAAACGGGGTTCCCGCGGAGAAACTGCCGATGCCGTTGATCTGCCACCCGTTGATTAGCCACGCGGCCGCGCGATTGGCGCTCGCGGCCAGCCGCGGTAGCTCATAACTGCCGCTAATTGCCAGGCGCTGGCGTGCGTCGAACAGCGACGGCCCGTGCTCGGCGCGCAGGTTGAACGGGTTTTGCGCCAGATCGTTCTCGCCTGAAACGTCCGTGGGCGCCGAACCCGACACATTGAACGACGACACACCGTCGAGGCTCTTCGAGAACCAATAAGAAGCCTGGAAGCCCAGGCCCGTGGAGAAATGCCGCGTCAGAGAGACCTGCCCCGCATGATAGGTCGAGTTCGATATGTTACTCACCAGGCCCACGGAAGCGAAGTTACACGGTCCGCCGTTCGATGGACAGCCCGCATAGATGCGGTTCTGATCGATGTTATTGGGATTTTCGCCCGCGGTATAAACGCTGGGGTCCGCCTCGATCATACGCGGCAGCCGCGTCCCCTTGTTGCCCACATAGCGCACGTCGAGCAGGTAATTCCCGCCCAGCACGTGCTGGATCGAGAAATTCCAGTTCTGCGCGTATGGCGGCCGCATGCTCTGGTCGACAGTCAGCACTGTTGCCGGGTGCACGAAGTTCAGGCTGCCGAAGGGCGGCCCCGCGCTGCCGTACGGATTGGCGATGTCGAAGCCGGGACCCGCAATCTGATTGGCCTGCAGCCACGGCAGCGCGCTGACCGGCGCCTGCAGAGGACCGCCCACGCCGTTGGTGAACGGATCGTAAAAGATCGCGTAAGCCGCGCGTATTGTAGTGTGACCGCTGCCCGTGGGGTCCCACGCAAGACCCACGCGCGGCATCAGCCCCTTGTAGTAATTCGGTGCAATGCTCCGCGCCACGCCCGGATCGCCTGGGAACAACAGGCCCGGCGGCGCGTCCGGGAATACCTTCGACTGCTGTCCCGGCGCCCACTCGTTCATGCGGTTGCGAATGTCCACGTAGGGCGTGTTCACCTCGTACCGCAGGCCGTAGTTCAACGTTAAACGGGGCGTGACGCGCCATTCATCCTGCGCGTAGCCGGCGGCTTCAATGTTGCGCAATCCGCGGTCGAACTGTCCGCCGGACTGGAAGAATACCACCGGCTGACCCGCCAGAAAGCTGGCAAACGAGTCGCTGAACGGGAATGGCGCGAACACAAAGAAGCCGTTGGTGGCGATGCCGAACAGCAGGTTGATCTGGTTGCGCGCGAAGTCTCCGCCGAATTTGAAGCTATGGCGGCCGCGGGTCACCGAAATCGAGTCGCTGACTTGAAAAGTGTTCTGGTACGTGTTTTGTGGACCCGTGATCGGATCTCCCACGCTGGCGTATCCGTTGACGATCATGTAAGGCGGTCCCGCGGCAAGGCCCAGCGTCGGCTGATATTGAAAACCCAGGTCGCTCGGCGGCGTCTGATTCAGACGCTGGCCGAAGATGAACTCATTCCGGAAAAATGCCGCGCGAAAAGTCTGCAGCGTGCCCGGCGAAAACAGGTGCGTCTCCGAAACAGTCGCGGAATTGGTGCGAATGCTGTCGCCCACCGGAAACCCTGGTACGCCCGCGCCGGCGATAGGCAGCGGATCGATCTCGCCAGTGTTGGAAACCGCATAACGCAGGAACAGCTGATCGCCTTGGGAGAAGTTATGATCCAGGCGAAAGCCGCCCTGGTCGTAATTGTTCGAGCCCATCACCGTCGACGAGTACAGCGACGGTGAAATGTTGCCCGGCGGATAGTAATTCAGCTCTTTGAGCGAGATGGGATTCAGCAGCGTTGGGGGAATCTGGCCGCCCGGAAGTGGAACCATTTGTCCGGTGCCGAAATTGAAGACCATCAGGCCGGGAAAGATCCCCTGCCGCTCGCCTGGAGTCGGCACGATGGCCGTCTTGGTCTCGCCCTGGCTGTCCCGCAGGCCCTCGTAATAGGCGAAGAAGAAATCCTTGTTGCGGCGAATCGGTCCACCCGCGTTCGCGCCGTACTGGTTCTGGTGCAGGGGCTCCACGCTGGCTGCGAAGAAGTTCCGCGCATCGAAGTCGCTGTTGCGCAGAAACTCGTAAACGCCGCCGTGAAACTGGTTGCCGCCGGACTTGGTGACCACGCTGGTGGTAGCGCCGCTGGTTCCGCCGTATTCCGCGGGTGCGTTGGAAGTCAGGATGCGGAACTCCGCGATGGCGTCCACCGGCACCCTGATGGCGAATCCTCCGTTGACGTTGTCGACGTTGGATACGCCGTCCAACAGGTAGCCGTTCGATTCGGGCCGCTGGCCGTTCACGGCGTAAGCCTGGTTGGCGCGCGCCAGGCCGCCCGCCTCCGACAGTCCGCCGGTCATGGGCGCTACACCCGATTGCAGCAGTCCGAGCTGCGCGAAGTCGCGGCCGTTCAACGGCAGATCCGTGGCATCGTGCGACGAAACCACGTCGCCCAGCGTCGTCCCCAGGTCCACCGTGGCGCCCGTGCCGGTGACTTGTACCTCGCTGTGCCCGGTGGCGATCTCAAGATTGACCGGAACGCGGATCGTGCGGCCAATGTCGATCCGCAACGAGGCCGCCGCGAATGCCGTGAAATTATCGGCGCTCACGCGCAAGTCATACTCGCCTGCCGGCAGCGACGAGAAGTGGAAGGATCCATCCTCCGCCGAGAATTGTTTGATGGTAAAACCGGTCTGATGGTTCGTGGCCATCACCGCCGCCCCCGATACAGCCCCGCCCGATGCGTCTCTCACCCGGCCTTCCAGTACACCGACTGGATCCTGCGCGCGCGCGCAGAAGCATAGACAGACCAATAGAACGTATTTACCCGGACCCAAGCGCATAATGGGTCTAGTGTAGGGGCACCTCCTCCACGGCGCAATAATCAAAAGTGACTAGCGTCTGACTAGTAGATTCTGGCTATTGCCAAAAGACACACATTAGCTTATTCTCAGGCGAATGCGTCTGTGGAGAGTTGCACGTATCCTGCTGGGCTCCTGTCTGGTGCTTTACGCTGTACTGACAGCCGCGCTCTATTGGACCATGCGCCAGCCGTTGGATCGCTTTGGCGCCATTATGCGCCACGTTCCGGGCGTCGCTATGGCTGTTCTTCCGTTTGAGCCCATCTGGATGCGGGTGCGCGCGGGCGTTCTCCAGCCCGGCGATACCGCGCCCGATTTCGAATTATCTACCGTCGATCATTCGCGCCGCGTGCGAATTTCCGAAGAGTTTCGCAACAAGCCTGTCGTCCTGATCTTCGGCAGTTACACTTGACCGCCATTCCGCCGGGAGGTTCCCGCGCTCAACGCCATCTACGATAAGTACAAGGACCGCGTTGCGTTTTACATTGTTTACATCAAGGAAGCGCATCCCGTCGATCTTTGGCAGATGCCATCGAACGAGCGTGACAAAGTGTTACTTTATTCGCCCCGCACCGACGGCCAGCGCTTCGAGAATGCCGGCCAGTGCGTGCGCAAACTCGGCATCCGCATCCCGGCGTTGATCGACGGAATCGACGATCGTGTCGAGCAGGCATACACTGGATGGCCGGAGCGCCTGTACGTGATCGCGCAGGGCGGCCGCGTCGTGTACAAGTCGGGCGCCGGCCCCTTCGGATTCTCTCCGAAGGCCCTGGAAGCCAGTCTGGGCGCTAACATAAAGGGAGCGTGCTGCTCGGTCTCATCCTACCCGCCGTCCTAGCCTTCGCCCAGGCCGGCAGCCCTGGACCAATCAAGACGGCCGTCTGCGAAGTCGTTCGCCATCCTGCCGATTTCGAGGGGAAACTGGTCCAAATCCGCGCCACCGTCGAATCGGGAGTGGATGATCTGCCGGCCGGCCTGACTGATGAGGGTTGCGGCGCCGAAATAAAGTTCTTCACTCCGGATGATCCGCATTTTGCGCGCCTCCTCAAGAGCAAAGGCTTCCGCACCCTGACCAAGGAGGTGAAGCGGAATCCGGTCGTCCAGGCCACCGTCAACGGGTGGTTCAAGCGCACCGCGACTGATCCGAAGCCCGAATACGGTCTGGCCCTTGAGTCAGTGAGTGATGTAGTTGTAAAGCGGCCCCCGGGCAACTAATAGATACACAGTAGTCCCTATATGCTATAGGTCTTGCCGGCCGCACGGTGATAGGCTAGTAGCCATCATCTTTGGGGGGGAAATGGAAGACGGGCGCATTCCGCGGCTCTGTGCCATCCTGCTGGTAGCGCTGCTGGTCAACACCGCTTATATCGCCGCCTTCGCGTCTCCCACAATTTTCTACATGGGCAACGTAGTGCTGCATCTGGCGCTGGGTGTGGTGCTGTCGGTCCTGCTGCTGTGGTTCATCCGTGAAATACCTGTCGCCGGCGGACTTTTCCTGATTGCCGCGATGGCAGGTATATTCCTCGCGGTGAGAGGCAACACCACACCGCATCGTCCGGTCTTACAGGCCCACATCCTCGTCGCTGCGCTCGCCTTGCTGGCCTTCCTTCCCTATGCCGTACGCCGCACCAGTCTCAGGTTCCGCTATGCTTTTGTGACCGGACTGACGCTGCTGATAGCCTTGCCGGGAGCCGTGGCTCTTTATCACAAGGCTCGTCCGAATCCCGACGACCGAATCCGCAATCCTCTGATCGTGCCTGCCTCCATGAACGAAGAAGGCGGCGGCCCGCGCTCGCCCTTCTTTCCATCGTCCGCCAAGACCAATGTGGGTGGGATCATCCCCTCGAACTTCTTCATGGACTCGGAAGCCTGCGGCCGCTGCCACAAGGATATCTACGAGCAGTGGAAGAGCTCCATGCACCACTTCGCTTCGTTTAACAATCAGTTCTATCGCAAGTCCATCGAATACATGCAGAGCGTCGTGGGGACGCAACCCAGTAAATGGTGCGCCGGCTGTCACGATCACGCGGTCTTTTTTAATGGCCGCTTCGACCGGCCGATCAAGGATCAGATCGACACGCCGGAAGCCCGCGCCGGCCTCTCCTGTACTTCCTGCCACGCCATCACTCACGTAGATAGCTCCATGGGCAACGGCGGATTTACCGTGCAGTATCCGCCGCTGCACGAACTGGTCAGCAGCCGGAATAAGTTCATCCAGGCGGCTGACTATTTCATGACTTATCTGGACCCCGAACCGCACCGCCGCACCTTTATGAAACCCTTCATGCGCGCGGATTCGGCCGAGTATTGCGCCGCCTGTCACAAGGTTCACCTGGATGTGCCGGTGAATAATTACCGCTGGTTCCGCGGCTTCAATGACTACGATAACTGGCAGGCCAGCGCCGTCTCCGGGCAGGGTGCACGCTCATTCTATTATCCGCCGAAGCCGCAGAAATGCGCGGATTGCCACATGCCCCTGGTGGCCTCCGACGATCCGGGTAACAAGGGCGGCCAAGTCCACTCGCACCGCTTCCCCGCCGCCAACACCGCCGTTCCGTACGCCAATCAGGATCAGACACAGCTGGCGGCCACCGAGAAGTTTCTGACTTCCGGTTTCATTTCCGTGGACATCTTCGCCGTCTCGCCGGTGAAAGACATGGACACTCCCATGGTGCGCCGCACAGGTGAAGCCCCCCGCGCGATGACCGGCTTCGCCGTCGGGGAAGAGGCCGAGCAATCCGGCACCGCCATCATCCGCGAAGTGGGACAGGTCGCCGCCCCCATCGATCATTCGGGTATTCACCTCGAACCGGGCTCCACGGCGCGCGTCGACGTAGTCGTGCGCACTCGTAAGATCGGCCACTTCTTCCCCGGCGGCACGGTGGACGCTTTCGATGTCTGGCTGGAGCTCCAGGGCCGCGACGCCGATGGCCGCGTCATCTTCTGGAGCGGCCGCGTGGAGGACGGCGGCCACGGTCCCGTGGAGCCCGGCGCGCATTTCTATCGCGCCTTTCAGCTCGATGGCGACGGCAACATGATCAATAAGCGCAACGCCTGGCAGGCGCGCAGTGTACTGTACGTGCGGTTAATTCCGCCCGGCGCG
Organism: Bryobacteraceae bacterium; assembly: GCA_035308525.1. Taxonomy (GTDB): domain Bacteria; phylum Acidobacteriota; class Terriglobia; order Bryobacterales; family Bryobacteraceae; genus Bog-159. The sequence goes on along the minus strand of DATGGM010000025.1, from coordinate 3,166 downwards.
GCCGACGTCGCGCATTTTCGAGTGAAAGTTCCCAAAGATGCCAAGGGCCCGCTTACTTTCACCGCTAAGTTGAATTACCGCAAATTCTCGTATTACTACACGCAGTTCGCCTATGCGGGCCAGCCCAGGCCGAACCAGGATCCGAAGCTGATCTCCGCCAGCTTCAACAGCCAGGAGTACAGTTTCGATCCGCATAACATTCCGCGGGATGTCTCCGGCAACATCAAGGACCAAATCCCGGATCTGCCCATCATCGTGGTTGCTTCGGCCAAAGCCATTGTGCCGCTCGGCAAACCCGTCTGGACCCCGGTGGTGCAAAAAAGCGACCGCGAGCGCTGGAACGATTGGGGCATCGGCCTGCTTCTGCAGGGCGATCTGAAGGGAGCCGAATACGCATTCAAGAAAACCACCGAAGCGGAGCCCGGGTATGCGGATGGCTGGCTGAACGTCGCCCGCGCCCTGATACAAGAAGGTGAGACAGAAGCCGCCAAGCCGTATATCGAGCAGGCTCTCAAGGTGAATCCCAGGCTCGGCCGGATCTATTTCTTCAAAGCCATGATCGAGAAGGCCGACGGCAAGTATGACGATGCGCTGAAATCGCTCAACACCACGCTCGCCATGTATCCGCGTGACCGCGTGGCATTGAACCAGGCCGCGCGTATTCTGTTTCTGCAACGCAAATACACCGAGGCACTCGCGTATCTCGACCGCGTGTGCGACGTGGACCCTGAAGATCTGCAAATGCACTATACCCGCATGCTCTGCGACCGCGGACTGGGCGACGCCGCCGCGGCCGCGCGCGAACAGGCGCTCTTCCAGCGCTTCAAAGCGGAGGAGTCCGCCCAGTCCATCACCGCCAAACCGCGCCTGCTGAGCCCCGAGAACAACAACGAGCGCCAGCAATTGCACGATCACGAGAGCGTGCCGCTGGGGAGTACCAGATGAAGCGGCGGCATCTCGCTCCTCTTTTCCTGCTGCTAGCCCTGGCGGCCATCGCCGCCAACCGCGTAGCGCCGCTCCCCGTCGCTTTCACCGATGTGACCGCCCAGGCCGGTATCAAATTCGTACACAATAGCGGACGCGCCGGCCACAAATTCCTCCCTGAAACGATGGGCGCCGGCGTAGCCTGGATCGACGCCGATGGGGACGGCTGGCCCGATCTTCTGTTCATCAACAGCAAAGACTGGACGCCCCGCGGCCGCAAATCGCTGCCCGCGCTCTATCGCAATAACCATGACGGCACCTTCACCAACATCACCGCCGGCAGCGGCCTCGACGTGGAGATGTACGGTTTAGGCGTGGCCGTTGGCGATTACGACAACGACGGCCTCGACGACGTGTACATCACCGCGCTAGAAGGCGACCGGCTGTTCCATAACGAAGGGCATGGAAAGTTTCGCGATGTAACAAAGGCTGCCGGAATCTACAACGCCAACTTCGGAACCAGTGCCGCATGGGTCGACTACGACCGCGATGGCAAGCTGGACTTGTTCGTTGCGAACTATGTGCAATGGACCGCCCAGGGCGATATATGGTGTTCTCTGGACGGCGCGGCTAAGTCATATTGCACGCCGGAGTCATACAAGGGAACCTCGTCCAGGCTGTTTCACAACCTGGGTGGCGGTAAGTTTGAGGACGTCACTCAGAAGGCAGGCTTGGGCGATCCGAACAGTAAGTCATTGGGAGTGACTGTGCTGGACTACAACGGCGATGGCTGGCCGGATCTGTTCATCTCGAACGACACCCAACCCAATAAGCTGTACCGCAACAACCGGAACGGCACCTTTACCGACGAAGGCATGGCTGCCGGTGTGGCGTTCGGGGAGGACGGCGTGGCCCGCGGCGCAATGGGAGTGGATGCCGCTGACTACGACCGTTCCGGCAGGCCCAGCCTGCTGGTCGGCAACTTCTCCAACCAGATGATAGGCCTGTATCATAATGAGGGTACCGGCCTGTTCGTGGACGAAGCGCCTTCCTCGACAATCGGCCGCGCCAGCCTGCTCACCCTGACCTTCGGCGCTTTCTTCTTCGATTACGATTTGGACGGCTACCCCGACATCTTCGCTGCCAATGGCCACATCGAAGAACAGATCGGCCGCGTGCAGCCCAAGGTCCAATACAAGGAGCCGCCGCTATTGTTCCACAGCCTGGGCCACCGGCAGTTTGAGAATGTGACGTCTCGTATGGGACCGGCTTTCAATCGCTCGGTGGTAGCGCGTGGCGCGGCTTATGCCGACTATGACCACGATGGCGATCTCGATGTTGTGGTCACCACCAATGACGGACCCGCCTATCTGTTTCGCAACGATGGCGGCAACCAGAATAACTGGGTTTGCATCCGGCTGGTCGGTCGCAAGTCGAATCGCGACGGCATCGGCGCTCTGGTTCGAGTGACCAGTAAGTCGGGCAAGCAATGGAACATGGTGCGCAGCGGATCGAGTTACTGCTCCCAGAGCGACCTGCAGCTCACCTTTGGGCTTGGCCGCGATCCCGAGGTGCAGTCCATCGAAATCGAGTGGCCCAGCGGATTGAAGCAGAAAGTGGATGGCGCCGCGGCCAATCAATTCCTGACCATCGATGAGACGGCCGGAGTCGTGGCGAAGACCGGGCGAGCCGTAGCCCGCTAATCCGCCAGCGAAAACGCAAACAGCGCACCGCCCGCCGGAATCACGACGAACTGTTTCCCATCCAGCGAATAGGTGATGGGCGCGGAATACACCGCGGCGCCCAATTGGATGTGCCACAGATCCTTCCCGCTGGCTGCGTCGAATGCGATCAGATTGCCCTCGGAATCGCCCGCGAACACCACTCCGCCTGCCGTCGAAAGGGCTCCGCCGTTGGGCGGAGAGAAGTATTTGAATTCCCACTTCCTCTCTCCCGTGAATGGATCGAAGGCCCGCAGCGCTCCCCAGGTCTTTTCACCGCTCGCGGGCATGTACACGCTGCCGATGAAATCGTGGCCCTCATGGTATTTCTGCGGCGCGCCGGTGAAGACGTCGCACTCTTCGCTGGTGGCGACATACAACAGTCCCGTCTGCGGACTGTAAGAAGGCGAATACCAGTTGGTGGCCCCCAGCGCCCCTGGGCAGGTTCGCGTGCCCCCCGCCGTGGGTTCGCTGCCGGGCGCTACCACCGGCCGGCCGCCGGGACCGATCCCTTTGGCCCA
>DATGGM010000024.1:0-23260 GCA_035308525.1 Bryobacteraceae bacterium | reverse complement strand
AACACCTGGATAGCGGTCACAAGAACATATTGCTCAATCTGGCCGAGGTGAGCTACATAGATAGCACCGGCCTGGGCCAGTTCGTGGGCAGTTTCGCCACGGTGACCAGCCGGGGGGGGCAGCTCAAGCTCCTGAATCTGCAAAAGAAGCCGAAGGAATTGATGCAGATCACCAAGCTCATCACGGTGTTCGAGTCCTTCGACAGCGAACCTGCCGCACTGCGCAGCTACGCGGCAGCCGCCACGGCCAGCTAAGCCGGCCGCTCACTTACTCGACATCACCCGGGTCTACCGCCTTTTTGTCTCCGGCCGTGGCCCAGCGGATGTACGCCACGATATCGGCGATTTGCTGGTTGGTGTAGCCGCCCGCGGCTGGCGGGTGTTTCCATGTAGCATTGTCCGTCTTCGACTTCACATCGCCCGGAGCGAATTTCTTTAACTCGGGTGGCGTCTTCGACAGGTCGTAATACGCTAGCGTGGCGGCATCCGCGGAAACCTTCATTCCGGGAAATTCATCCCCGGACTTCAGCTTGATCGACTCCACATATTCGGTGCGGCTTGCCCGAATGGCGGTGACCACCGCACGCACGCCGACCTTGCCCAGGATCTTGAGATCCGGTCCGACGGCCGTGCCGTGGCCCTTTAATGCGTGGCAATTCCCGCAGCCGTTTTCGGCAAAGAAGAGCTTCTGACCCCGATCGATTTGCGGCGTGGGCATGGCCGCCGCCTGCAAGAACAGCAAAACAGATAACCAGACCATTAGGTCCTCCGACAATAGTATAATCTGGCGCGCCGCGCGGCGCTGCTGCTCACATTTCCAGCTTGCCTTTGTACAGCAGATCCTTCACCCGAAACTCCGCCTGGTGGTAGGGACCGTATCCGGGCAGATACAGCTCGAAGGCGATGGTTTTATCGCGCTCGGTCACCACGCGCGGAAATACCAGCCGCAGGAACGGGTCCGACGGAACCGGAGGAAAATGGCCCTCCATCTTGTATTTCCGGTGGCCCACCTTCATAACGGATTCTTCCTCCATGTGGCGGGCCTCTTCACTATCGGACAGCGCCGCCGCATTCTTATAGGCGATGGCCAGCACCAGGTTGTGGCCGCCTTCCCGCTCCAGGAAGTCCAGGTACTCGTCGTTGAGCGGCTTCGCGCGGCGGCGAGCCAGTTCGGCTTCCGCCTCGCGTAGCGGATGCGCCGAGGCCAGGTACACCTGCACCGTGGGCGCGGGATCCGCCATCTGCGCCCAGGGGCTGTCGTGCATCAGCAGCGCGATTTGCGCTTCGCTCCACTCGGTGGGCGCTTTGGTTTCCCAGAACGGGACGGCCAGCAAGGCAAACAGCGCGCACACCAGTTGCATAATAGTTCCAATATGGCAGAAACCCGCTACCGTGGCCGCCGCGCCACATCCATCGAGAACGAGAACGTGCGCGTGACGGTGCTCCACGAAGGCGGGCACATCGCAGAGATCCTGGAGAAGGGCACAGGAGTCAACCCGCTGTGGACGCCGCCCTGGCCGTCCATCGAGCCTTCCACCTGCGACGCCCGGAAGCACCCGGAGTACGGCGCCGACGCCGAGAGCAAACTGTTGAGCGGCATTATGGGGCACAACCTGTGCATGGATATTTTCGGATCGCCCTCCGCAGAGGAAGCCGCCGCCGGGTTGACCGTGCACGGCGAGGCTTCCTTGGCCCTTTATGAAGTAGCGGCCAGCGGCGCGGAACTGACCGAGCGGGCGCGCCTGCCGCAAGCTCAGTTGAACGTGGAACGCAGAATCCGTCTGTCCGGCAATGTGGTGGAGATGCAGGAGTCCGTGGAGAACGAGTCCATCACCGACCGGCCGATCGCCTGGACGCAGCACGTCACTCTGGGGCCGCCGTTTCTGGAGAAGGGCGCGACGGAGTTTCGCGCGCCCGTGACGCAATCGCACGTGCTCGAGGCCGGATGCGGCGACTTCTGGCGCTACACGGACGCGCCTGTATCGGGCGGCTTCACCACGTACCTGATGAACCCGGCGCGCCCCAAGGCATACTTCCTGGCCTGGTCGCCCCGCAGCCGCACGGCATTGTCGTACGTCTGGTGGCAGCGGGACTTCCCGTGGCTGGGAGTCTGGGAAGAGAACCACAGCCGCCAAAGCCCGCCGTGGAACGGCCGGACGCTGACGCGCGGCATGGAGTTCGGAGTGTCGCCCATCGCGGAGACCCGCCGCCAGATGGTCGAACGGGGCAGCCTGTTCGGCGTGCCGGCATTCCGATGGATACCGGCGCGCACGCGCGTCCAGGTGCTCTACTGCGCGGCCATAGCCGGCGCCGGGGATCTGGCCGAAGCGCGTCAGACCGTCACGGAAGCCGAGGCGCGGTTGGGTAGCTATTGATGGACATCGCAGTGCGGCGCGCTGAGCGGGGCGACCTGCAGGCGCTGGGCCGGATTCAGGCAGCGTCCCCGGAAGCCGCCCAGTGGGACGTAACCGGGTACCTGGAGTACGACTGCGTGGTGGCGGTTTGCGGTGAATCGATCGCCGGTTTCGCGGTAGCGCGCCAGGTGGCGCAGGGCGAAAGCGAACTGCTGAACCTGGCTGTAGATCCGGCTTTCCGGCGGCAGGGCGTGGCGCGGCGGCTGGTCGGAGAGTTGCGGCATGGCCATCCGGGAACGCTCTGGCTGGAGGTGCGCGAGACCAATCTAAATGCCCGTAACCTATACAAATCATTAGGTTTTATAGAGGCTGGGAGCCGCCCTTCCTACTATTCCGATTCGGGCGAAGGTGCTATTGTCATGAACGTTCATTCATGATACTGTCACAAGTAGACGGTCAGGTCAGATGGGCCTTGCCGCACTCCAATGACGAAGTGATGATTACCCACCGAGCCCAAATTTCCGAACCACCGACTCGGCGTGGGCAACCTAACTGGGAGGAACTGCCCCGATATGGAACGGAACTCAACGGAACAACTCAAAGCGCATCTGATGGAAACAAATGCGGAGTACCGCCAGCTTGCCGCTACACACTGCGATTACGCGCACAAGCTGGAGGCGCTGGAAGCTTTGCCGCACCTCACCGACCAGGAACAGGTGGAAGAGGTGCGATTGAAGAAGCTGAAGCTCCGCCTGAAAGATCAGATGGAAGCGATTGTGAGCCAATACAGGGCTAAGCAAGTCGCTTGACGTCAGGTGCGCGGAGTTCAGGTATTTGAAGGCCCGGCTGGTCGACCCAGCCGGGCTTTTTCGTTCACGGGCCAACCTCGGTTACCAGGGGACGAATCAGGCGCAGGGCGGGACGGGTGTTGTATTGCTCGCGATACTGGCGGTGCCCGGCGTCGTCGGGGAAATGCTCGCCGGCGGGATAGGGGTAGCGCGACATGGCGTGGAACGGCAGCGGTTCAACCGTTTGCGAATAGGCGGTGTTGGCGTCTCCATCTTTGGCCCAGCCGTCCACGAAGAGCAGAAAGTCGCGCTTCCAACCGGCGGGCAGCGGGCCGGCGGCGCGCTCCGGGAACGTCAGCCGCAGCTCGTCGCCGGATCCCATGATCACCAGCTCATCGTCAATACTCTGGATCAGCGGCCGCACGTCGCCATAGCGCGTATAGAGTCCCTTGGTGGGGTTCCACATGGACACTGGCATCCAGCGCGCATAGTCGAAACCTTCGGGCTGTTTGCGCTGCGGATGTATCACCGGCGTGGAGAAGCCGCGGAAGTGTAAGTCGGCTGATTCAGCTTGTACGTCGGTCAGATGAACCCGCGGTGAGTTAGTCTCTTCACTCAGGAATATCTCATCCCAATAGACGCATAAGTTAGTCACAATGCGTACCTCGCGCGAGCTGGAGAGGAACTTGCCGGTCAGATCGACCGAGATCGTTTTAGGCTTACCTGCGGGAATGCCCATGTCCCCGATTACAGTCCGCCACTTACCAGCCGCGTCCCTGACTTGTAAGTAGGGGAGCACCAGGTCCTGATGCGCCTGGGATGCGGCCATGAAGGTGCTGCCATCTGCCCAATCCACCCAGCCGTTGAGGATCAGCACGGCGCGATTATCGGGCGCGGCCTTGCCGAAATCGAGATCCAGGTTGTGCAGTTCGGCGGCATCCAGGTAGTTGCGGCGGAAGCCATCGGGATAAGTGCGGTCGCGCTTCAGCAGGCGCGCCAACACATCCCGGCCCCGCTCATCGCGCGCGCTCTCCGGGTAGATGCGCCGGTTGACGCCAAACAAGCGGAATTCCGGGAAGGGCGGCGACTTGAACTTGTCGTTGGTGAAGATTTCGGTGGCGGCCGGATGATCCACGGCGATCAGCTTGACCTGGTCGAGGTACGAGACCTCGCGCAACTCCTCGGTGATGCGGATTTCATAACGGCCGTCCACGGCCTGGACGGCTTCGCCGGGAATCTGCACGTATTCGTCGTGATCGACCGGAAAGTAACTGCCGTCACCCGAGGCCGCGCCCAGCGGAGCCACGCCCAGGACGTCGGTGATGAAACGGAAGCGCGCGCCATCCCAGGTGAAGATCATGGGGCAGGAACCGGACATGCGCTGGGCTTCCTCGAAAACTATGGACTGATTGACGGGCTGCTCCTTCTCGTTCTGGATCAGGCCGTTGGGCCAGGTGATGCGGACCGAGTCGGCGCTCTTATAGGAGTCCACGCCAAACAGGAGCGGCACGCCCAGATAGGGGCGTTTCTGATAACTGGAGCCGGTTTTGATCTCGACCTTGGCGCCGGGGGCCAGCTTCGGATTCTTGACGCCGGTGAGTGCGGCACGCACCCAATTGTGGTGGGTTTCGGTGTCGTTGTGCAGCAGATGAAGCGAGCCATCGCGGGCGACCAGCGCGACATCCGTACGGCCGTCGTTGTCGAAATCGGATTCGAGAGATGCCGCCGCGGGGGGAATCCGGGCAGGCGTTCTCTCGAAGCGGTCGAGGCCCAGGTTACGGAAGACGCCGTTGGCGGCCACCACGTCGGCGATGCCGCGGTTGGCGAGATCGGCGAAGGTCAGCGGACCCTGGAAGTCCGCTCGCGCGAGGGGCTCCAGTTTGCCTTGATGGTTGAGCAGCACCAGGCCCTCGGCGGCGAGATCGGTCCAGCTGTCGGCGTTCAGGTCGAAGGCGGCGAGGCCTTTGGCGCCGGCCGGCAGCGCGTCGAGCGGCACGGCTTCATACTTGCCGAGCAGGCGGTCGCGATAGATCACCCCGGCATGCCCGCGGTAGGAGACCACCAGATCGACGCCATTGGTGTCCGGGATCAGGTCGATGGGAGCGGCGTCGATGGCGCTGCCCTTCTGAAACGGAAACGCGGCGGTCTCATCGCTGAAGCCGGCTTCGCCATTGTTGCGCGCCAGGGCGGCATCTTCACCGAGCAGGATGAGGTCGAGATCGTAGTCGTGATCGAAGTCCATCCAAATGGCTTTGGCGAAGCGGCCGGCGGGCAGCTTCAGGGCGGATTTTTGGAATTTGCCCTTCTGGTTGTGATAGAGCGCCGCGCCGGAACTGGTGACGACGCACAGGTCCGGCAGGCCGTCATTATCGTAATCGCCGGCCGCGATGGAGACGATATCCTTCAGATCGTCGAGCCCGGAATCGGCGACGAGCGTGGTTCCGTTCTTGTAGAGCCGCGCGCCGGAAGCGGACCACGCCAGCAGGTCGGGCCGGTGCTCGCCGAAAGCATCCAGGACCAGCAGGCCGGCAGTGGCCGCATCGAAACCTTCGGCCAGCTTGCGGTCGCTGAACGCGGGCGGCGGCGCGGTCTCCGTTTCGGCGCGAGGCACGATGGGATCGTAGATTTCGGCGTAGTAGCTCCACTCCACGTCTTCCGCAACGGCCGCGCCCTCGGTCAGGACTTTCAGCTTCTGGAAAATGGCCAGTTCGCGCGCGGCGTCTTCGGCGCGGCCCGCCTGGCGATACATGTTGTAAAGCTGGAAGTGCGCCGCGGCCAGGTTGGGATTGTGACGCTCGGCGGTTTCGAATTCCTTTATCGCCAGGTCGCGCTTGTCGGCCAGCTTATGCAGCACGCCCAGGTTGTAATGCGAGATGGGCTCGCCGGGAACCAGTTTGAGCAGCCCTTCGAATTGCGCCACGGCGGGTGCGTACGCGCCTTCCTTTTTATACGCGATTCCCAGATTGAACCAGGTGTGCGGAATGCTGGGGTCCTGTTTCTGGGCGCGCTGCAGCTCGGCGACGCCTTCCTTGGTCTTGCCGGCGCGCAGCAGTGCCAGGCCGTAGTTGATGCGCTCGCGGGCGGAATCGGGCGCAAGATCCAGGGCGTGCTTGAACTCGTCGACGGCCTGCGGCTGGGTGGTGGGGTTCTCGTAGAACGCTTTGCCCAGGTTACGGTAGTGCCCGAGGCGATCCTGTTCGACGCGCGAGGCGTCCGCACCGGGGAGCAGCACCAGAGCCGCGGCTGCCAGGATGAGTGCGCCGACACTGGCGCGGATTCGATTCATGGATGACCCCTCGCTAAACGCTTCTCACCATTATGGCGCGGTTCGCCCGGAGACGGGCACGGGAAAGGAGTTGATTGCCCGCGCCGTGCACAATCTCAGCTCCCGCAAACCAAATGCTTTTGTGAAGTTGCACTGCGCAGCCATTCCCACTGGCTTGGCAGCGCGCGCACCCTGCGGGCCGGCGCCCGCCTGATCGCGGCAACGAATCGCAATTTGAAAGCAAATGTGATCGCATCTCAAAAGGCGCAATGCTGAATGTCCCGCTCGGCGGACTCCAGTCCAATGTCGTTCAAACTCCCAGAGCTGCCACCCGAGGTCGAAGCCGCATCCCGCGGCGCTGGCGGAGGCTTGCGGCTCCTGCAAGAGGGCGGCGCCCGATTTCATTGCGGCAGCACGGAAGGTATGGACAGTTCGACTCCTTCCCGAGCCGCCATGCGCAAGATGTTGCGATGGGATTGGTGAAATCTTTCGTGCAGCGACTCGAGCTGTTTCACGTCGCGAACTTCTTTCAGAGCAAACCTCAATTCGCCTATGGTCAAACTGGCGCCCAAAGGCCTACCGGCGGAATCGGGCGCGAAAGGTTCGTGATAAAGAGACTCGTAAAGGCAGCCGAGCAGGACATTATCGTAAGCCGCGATAAGGCACGCCGGGTATTGCGCGACTGACTGCAAAAACACTCGCTCGCCGGCTGCGCGCGTAATGTGCTCACGGCTGGACCGAAGGCCGGTGGTACCGCGAAAGTTCACGGTGTGGCGCGACGACTCATCCGCGTCGACATTGATGACGATCTTTCCGCCCTGTACCAACTCCCTGGCTGCATAGTCTCCCGGCTGCAGATTGACTCCCTGCGGCCAATCCTCTGGAAACTCATACCTGCAGGCGAAGGCCGGCGCAGGCAGAGCACGGAAGCTCTCGGCTCGGCATAACAGCGCAAATATTGCCGGCGCGCCTTTTCGCGGCACTAAGGAAACCGCCGCTACGCTTGGGTCGGTAAATGCTGCGAAGTAAGAGCACGCCCAGTCACCATCCAGGAGAAACGTATCCGCGTCGAGAAAAAGGATGAAATCACATGGCGCATTCAGGGTCGCATCATAGAATTCCATGAAGTCGCGCATCCCTGGTCCGCTACGGGTGAAGCCGACTCCCGGAAACACATGCGAAAGGAATTGATCTGCGTTTGCGTCGCAAAAAATATTTGTCTCCACCGTTAAGTGCAGGCGCCCGAATTCCGGCGCCAGCTCGCGCATAACGAATCGGTGCCATAAACGCGCCAGATCCGGATAACGATGCGGGCTGGCGATCAGCAGGCGTGGCATTGCTTAGCGGGGAGAAGGGCTGTCGCCTCTGGAATGGTAAATGCCCTTGCGATCAAAACCGCCTTCCCACGTCCCGCCCAGCCATGTGCCGCCCCAGAAGATTCCGCCGAGGAAGACGCCGTCAACGAACTGCCCGGATCGAAACATACCGCCCGCGAAGAGGCCGGCCTCAAAGCGGCCCCCATCCCACTCGCATTCGAACAATGCAGCGCCCCGGTTGACCGTGCCGGGGCCGAACTTTTCCCGAATGTGCAACTCACCGGGCCCTAAAATTGAACCGTCGCTCATTGCCCGGACAAATCTATTCGTGCCGTAGCGCGTCAATCGGATCGATGCGCGCCGCGCGGCTGCTGGGAATTAAACCGGATAACGCCGCCACCGCCGCCAGCGCCACCGAGGCGCCCGCGAAGATCACCGGATCTCCGGCCTTGATCCCGAAAAGCTGCGCTTCCACCAGGCGGCCCAGCGCCGCCGCCGCCGGCAGCCCGATGCCTAACCCAAAGAGCACCAGCGTGCCCACATCCTTCATCACCAGCCACAGCACGTCGCCCGGAACCGCGCCCAGCGCCACCCGGATGCCGATCTCGGCCGTGCGCCGCGCCACCGTGTACGCCACCACGCCGTATAGCCCGATGGCCGCCAGCAGCGTCGCCAGCAGCCCGAATGCGCAGGAAAGGATCGCGATCATCCGATCGATCTGCACCGACTCGGCCACCTGGATTTCCACCGGTTCCAGATGGAATACCGGCAGGCTGGCGTCCATCTGCTGCACCACGCGCTGGATCTGCGGTCCCAGCCCCGCGATGTCCCGGTCGCTGCGCACGTAGAACTCCATGCGGCCCAGCGGATCTTCGTTGGTGTACGGCGCGAAGACCGCCGGCTTGGGCGTCTCGCGCAGGCTGCTGTGCCGCAGATCGCGCACCACCCCCACGATCTCCCGGTCCAGCTTGGGCTTATTGCTGGCCCCGAACATCATGTGCCGCCCCAGCGGGTTGCGGTCCGGATAAAACCGCTTCACGAACGCTTCGTTGACCACCACCACTTTATCCGGCGAGGTCAGGTCGCGATCCACGATTTCCCGCCCGCGCACCACCGGGGTGCCCAGCGCGCGAAAGTACCCGGGACTGACCATGTGCCGCGAGACGTCCATGTTTTCGTCCTCGCGCGCTTGGTAATCCTCAACCGTGATGTTGCTGCTCCGGTTGCTATGCGTGAACGGTCCGGGATTCACGGCGCCTACCGCCGTCACGCCCGCCATGCGGCTTAGCCTTTCCTGCAAGTCGTGGATCAGCGCGACGCCCCGTTCCTTCGCATAACCGTTCAAAGGCGGGTCCACCGCGAAGGTCAGCAGCCGCTCGGTGCGAAACCCTGGATTCACGCGCAGCAGGTTGAACAGGCTGCGTGCGAACAAACCCGCGCCGATCAGCAGCAGCAGCGAAAGCGCCAGTTGTCCGACTACCAGCGACCGCCGGAAACGCGCCGCCCCGGTCGCCGACGCCAGCGCCGCCGGCTGCTCGCGCAGCGTGGACGCCACTTCGCCGCGGCTGGCCTGCAGCGCCGGAACCAGTCCGAACAGCAGCCCCGTCACCACCGACAGCCCCAGCGTGAAGAGCAGCAGCCGCGCATCTATCGTGGACGCGATCCATCCGCCCGTGGCATCCGCCGGCAGGATGTGCAGCAGCGCGCTGGTGGTCCATGAAGCGATCAGGAGTCCCAACACCCCCCCGGCCAGCGCCAGCACCACGCTCTCGATCAGAAGCTGCCGCAGCAAAGCCCCGCGCCCCGCCCCCAACGCCAGCCGGATGGCCATTTCTCTCCTGCGCGACGCCGCGCGCGCCAGCAGCAGGTTGGCCACGTTCGCGCACGCGATCAGCAGCACCAGGCCCACCAGCGCCATCAGGGCGGTCAGCGGCTTCTCCCACTGCTGCCGCAACTGGTTGATGCCCTGCGCCGCCGGTTCCAGCGTCAGCTTCTGGTTCAGTATCAGTTTCTCGGCCCGCTTACTGCCCGGCGGAAACTCCCGGAGTTCGGCTTCGATGGCCGGGTGGTACACGGTCGCGATGGCTGCCTCCGCCCGCCGGGACGAAACCCCCGGCTTGAGGCGCGCCAGAACGTTCAGCCAGAAAACGTGGCGCTCGGTGAGTCCGCCCCACGTCGGTGTAACTTCACCCTTCATGGCGATGGGCACGAATATATCCGGGTTATCCCCTGAGAGCACCCCACGGAAACCCTCCGGCGTGATGCCAATAACGGCCATCGGATGCCCGTTAATGGACACCTTCTGATTCAGCACGCCGGGATCGGAAGCGAAACGCCGCAACCAGTAATCGTGATTCAGCACCACCACGGGATGCGCGCCCGGTGCGCCGTCATCCTGCGGCGTAATGACCCGGCCGATCGCCGCGGACACCCCCAGCACTTCAAACAGGTTCCCCGACACCAGTTCCGCCCGGACCCGCTCCGTCTGCCCGTTCCACGAGACGTTGGCGGCCACTCCGTGCCGCGCGATCACCCCTTCGAACACCGGGCTGCGGTCCCGTAAGTCCTTGTACATAGGGTACGAAAACACACTTTGGCTGTTGTCCGACGTCCGGTCCCCCGAGCTGTGATCGTCCACATGGAAGATCACCAGCGCGCGCGGATCGCGTACCGGCAGCGACCGGTACAACACTTGGTCGAGCAGGGAAAAGATTGCTGTGTTGGCGCCGATACCCAGCGCCAGCGAAAGCACGGCGACCGCTGAGAAGAGCGGACTGTGCATCAAAGTACGGAAGGCGAGACGCAGATCGTGACCCATGAGTGCCGGCATCCACCATAGCACTTTGGCAGCCGACGCTATCCATCGTTATGGTTAACGGCCCGGCAGCCGATCTGTATACTAGTGCCTGTGATTCAATTCACCCGCCCCGCCGTGGGCATCGAACTAATCCTGTTGCTGGCCGTGGCGCTGGCCATGGTCACCGATCTACGCTCCCGCCGTATTCCTAACTGGTTGACCGTCAGTACTTTACTGCTTGGCTTCGCGCTCAACGCGTTGCTCGCCTATCCCTCCCCGCTGGAGGGGGTGTGGCTGGCGACCAAGGGTTTTGCCTTTGCCTTCGGCCTGAACCTGGTGATGTATATGCTCCACATGACCGGCGCCGGCGACGTGAAACTGCTGGCCGCCGTCGGCGCCATGGTGGGCTGCTCGGACTTCGTCGGCATCTTCCTGCTGACCGCTCTGATCGGCGGTGTCCTCGCCGTCGTCCTGATGCTGGTCAAGGGCCGCGTGCGCCAGACGCTGTGGAACGTCGGCTTCATGGTCGGCGAGTTGATGAAGTGGCGCGCCCCGCACCTCACGCGCGAAACGCTGGATGTGGGCAGCGCCAAGGCCTTGCGCCTTCCCGGCGCCGTCCGCATTGGCCTGGGCGTGGTGGCATTCCTGGTAATGGCCCGCGTATGGGGTCCCGCATAGCACTCCCTTAGTACGTTCATTACTGGTTTCCTCCGGGATTACGGGGCGCGGTGCTTCTATAATCTCTACTTGGGGAGGCGCGGGCTAGTATGCTCTACACGCAGATGTTCCTGTATCTCCAGGTCCTGGACTTCGTTACCACCCTCATCGGATTCCGGCTGGGTCTCTCGGAGGCCAGTCCCTTCATTCGCTCGCTTCTCTACCTCGGACCGATGGCGGCCCTGTTGATCTCGAAGGGCGTGGCGCTGGCGCTGGCCGGCGTCTGCATCGCGCTGCACAAACAACACCTCATCCGCTGGATCACCTACTGGTACGCAGCATTGATCGCCTGGAATCTCTATGCCATCCTGGCGGGAGCCGCCTGCCATTAGGACAGGCGCCCGCAAGTATTCAATTGACGATTCGCTTGCCGATGCTCCGACCGTATCGCCCTGCGCTCCAGCGTGTGCTGCGTCGTCGCCGTTTGCCATAGAGGGATGCCAGCTCCCAACAAGCGCGATCAGCGCCGGCCTGCCGATCGGGAATCGGACCCGCGACAGTAGACTCCATGCACAATACCCGCCCTCCGCTATGCTGGAAGCAGGAGGGTGCCATGTATCCGCTCAAAAAAGGCAAATTCGCCAACCAGGCCCACGTCGGCCTGCCCCCCGGCACTTTCGAGGAAGAACACGGACGCAGAGGTTTCTACGGCAAAAGCGCGCATCTCTACCACACCCATCCGCCCACCGGCTGGGTGCGCTTCGAGGGCAAGCTGCGCCCCCACTGCTTCGACCTGAACAAGCTGGAGCCGTCCGACCTGCTTGATCCGCAGGGATCGCCCGTGGCGTTCCTCGGCAACCACGACGTCAAGCTCTACGTCTCGCGCCGCGCCGCTCCCATGCCGTTCTACTACCGCAACGCGGATGGCGACGAACTGTTCTTCGTGCATCGCGGCCAGGGAACCGTCGAGACGGACTTCGGCCCCCTCGCCTACGAACGCGGCGACTACATCATTCTCCCCCGCGCCGTGACCTATCGCATCGCTCCCGATTCGCCCGACAACTTCTTCCTGATCGTCGAATCCCGCACCGAATTCGACCAGCCCGATAAAGGCCTGCTCGGCCAGCATGCCCTCTACGATCCGGCCGCCATCACCACTCCCGACCCCGCGCCGCTCCTGGACGACCATGCCGAGTGGGAAGTCCGCATCAAGGCCGGCGGCGAGATCTCCAAAGTGTTCTACCCGTTCAACCCCATGGACGTGGTCGGCTGGAAAGGCGACCTCACCGTGTGGAAGATCAATATCCGCGACATACGCCCCGTGATGAGCCATCGCGCGCACCTGCCGCCCAGCGCCCACACTACTTTCGTCACAGGCGGCGCCGTGATCTGCAGCTTCCTCCCGCGGCCCCTCGAACAGGACGCCGAAGCGCTCAAGGTGCCCTTCTTCCATCGCAACACCGACTACGACGAGTTCATCTTCTACCACGACGGCGATTTCTTCAGCCGCGACAACATCAAGGCCGGCATGGCCACGCTCCACCCGCGCGGTATCCACCACGGCCCGCATCCCAAAGCGCTCGCCAATCAGGGCAAGAAGGCCTTCACCGACGAAAGCGCCGTCATGCTCGACGGGCTGAATCCCATCGATGTGCTCGCCGCGGGAGAAAGTGTGGAGTGGCAGGAGTATTGGATGAGTTGGATGGAGAAGTAAGGTCAGCCTCCGGGCCTGCCGCGGCGATTTACCCTATACGCCGCCGCTCCGGGCCGCCGATAATAAAATCGTGCCGGAACCACCGCATTCTGACGACCGCCGCCGCGCTCCACGGCGCCCCGCATCCGGCCCTGTGAGCCTCAAGTTCTCCGGGGACCTGGGCAATGTGGACGCGGAGCTTATCGACGTAAGCGCCACCGGCTTCCGCACCAGGCACCACCGCGGCCTGTTGCCTCTCGGCGCCAATGCCGACTTCAGCTATTCCGAAGCGTCCGGAAGCGTTCGCGTGGTATGGAACTGGATGTTCCCCGACCACGTCGAAACCGGCTTCGTGATCATCAAGTAGTTGTTCCATCCGTGGAACGGAGCCGTCCCAATAACGGACACTTAATCGCAATATCTTCCCCCTCTTCAATATCTTAGATGTGGTAGGGCAATTGCCGCGCGAAATGCGACAATTGTTGTTAACCTCTCCATGAGACTGAATGACGCCTATGTGCCGCGGATCCTGATCGCCGACGACCAGCCCGACGTGCTCGAAGCCCTGCGCTTCCTGATCAAGGGGGAGGGCTATCAGGCCGAAGCCGTGAATTCCCCGGCCGGCATTCTGGAATCCGTCGAATCGCGCGATTTCGACGCGGTCGTGATGGACCTGAATTACACCCGGGATACCACCTCCGGCCAGGAAGGTCTGGATCTGCTGAACCGCCTGCAAGGCCTCGACAGCACCCTTCCCGTCATCGTCATGACCGCCTGGGGCAGCGTCGATCTGGCCGTCGAGGCCATGCGCCGCGGCGCCCGCGACTTCATCCAGAAGCCTTGGGACAACGCCCGCCTCATCGCCATCCTCAGTACCCAGATCGAGTTGGGCCGCGCCCTCCGCAAAGGCCAGATCCTGGAAGCCGAGAACCGCCTCCTCCGCTCCGAGCAGTTCCCCAGCCTGATCGCCCAATCCTCCGCCATGCAGCCCGTGCTCGAGATGATCTCCCGCGTGGGTCCCTCCGACGCCAACGTCCTCATCACCGGCGAGAACGGCACCGGCAAAGGACTGGTGGCGCAGTCCCTGCATTCGGTTTCGTTGCGCGCCGCCAAGCCCATGTTGACCGTCAATACCGGCGGCCTTTCCGAAGGCGTTTTCGAAAGCGAATTGTTCGGCCACGTGAAGGGCGCTTTCACCGATGCCAAGTCCGACCGCGTGGGCCGCTTCGAAATGGCCGACGGCGGCACCCTGTTCCTGGACGAGATCGCCAACATCTCCGCCAACCTGCAGGCCAAGCTGCTGCGCGTCCTCGAAACCGGCGAGTTCGAGCGCGTGGGCTCCTCCAAGACCCGGCAAGTCGACGTCCGGGTGCTCTCCGCCACTAATTCCGACCTGAATGTCGAAGTGACCGGCGGGCGCTTCCGGCAGGATCTTCTCTTCCGCTTGAACACCATCGAGATCCGGCTCCCTCCCCTGCGCGAGCGCCGCGAGGACATTCCCCTGCTGGGCGCGCATTTCCTGCGCCAGCACGCCGGGCACTACCGCAAAAGCCTCACCGGCTTCGAGGATGCCGCCATGAAAGCCATGCTGGGACACCCCTGGCCCGGCAACATCCGTGAGCTGGATCATGCCGTAGAGCGGGCCGTGCTCATGAGCCAGAGCGCTTGCATCAAAGTGAACGATCTGGGTCTGCGGCCCTCGCGTGACGGCTCTCCCCGTCTGGAAGACATGAGCCTCGAAGAAGTGGAAGGCCTGCTCATCAAGAAGGCTCTGCAGCGCTTTAATGGAAATGTGAGCCATGCCGCTAACGCGCTCGGCCTCAGCCGCAGTGCGCTCTACCGGCGGCTGCAGCGCTATGGGCTGTAGGCCGGAGCCCGGGAGCCCGCCCCCGTTATGACACCGCGCAAATCGCGCCGGCGCTTGAAGTACGAGGGCCGCATCGTCATGCTGGCCATCATGGCCGGCTTGCCGGGATCCCTGGTGGCCCTCTTCATGTTGTGGCTGTACGAGCCCACCCCCTCCGCCCGCGCCCAGTGGACCCTCACCGTCCTCATCGTCGGCTTGTGGATGGGCTTCGCCTTTGCCGTGCGCGAGCGCGTGGTGTTCCCGCTGCAGACCATTTCCAACCTGCTCTCCGCGCTGCGCGAGGGCGATTTCTCCGTGCGCGGACGCGCTGGCGCCTTCGACGACGCATTGGGCGAGGTCATGCGCGAGGTCAACACGCTGGGCGGCACGCTGCGCGAGCAGCGCTTGGGTGCTCTCGAAGCCACCACTCTGCTGCGCACCGTGATGTCCGAAATCGACGTGGCCGTTTTTGCCTTCGATCACACCCGCAAGCTGCGCCTGGTCAATCGCGCCGGCGAAAGGCTGCTGGCCGCCCCCGCGGAGCGCGCCCTGGGCGCCAGTGCCGAGGAGTTGCATCTGGCGAGCTGCCTGGAAGGCGAGCCGCAGCAGACTTTTCAAATGACTTTCCCCGGTGCTGCCGGACGCTGGGGTATGCGCCGCACCACCGTCCGCGAACACGGCGAGCCCCTGCAGTTGCTGGTGATGGCGGACCTCACCCTGCCCTTGCGCCAACAGGAGCTGCAAGCCTGGCAGCGCCTGGTGCGCGTCCTCGGGCACGAACTCAACAATTCCCTGACGCCCATCAAGTCCATCGCCGGCAGCCTCGCCAGCCTGCTCACCCGCCAACCCCTTCCCACCGATTGGGAAGACGATATGCGCCGCGGCCTCAGCGTGATCTCCGCGCGCTCCGAAGCCCTCAGCCGCTTCATCGGCGCTTATGCGCGGCTGGCCAAGCTGCCCCGCCCGCAACTGGAATCGCTCGAGATCCGCCCCTGGGTCGAGCGCGGCGTCAGCCTGGAAACCCGCCTCAAGGTCGGCGTCCGCCCCGGCCCCGATATGAACATCCAGGGCGATCCCGACCAGCTCGAGCAGGTGTTGATCAACCTGCTGCGCAATGCCACCGATGCCGCCCTGATCACCGGCGGCGGCGTCCAGGTGGGCTGGCGCCGCAATGGTTCGCATGTCGAAATCGCCATCGAGGATGAAGGCCCCGGCATTTCGAACACTACCAACCTGTTCGTGCCGTTCTTTACCACCAAGCCCGGCGGATCCGGAATCGGGCTGGTGCTGAGCCGTCAGATCGCCGAAGGCCACGGTGGCACGCTGGTGCTCGAAAACCGCACGGACCGCATCGGCTGCGTGGCCCGCTTGCGCCTGCCCGTATAGCCCGCCGCCCGCCCTGAGATCATCGCCGCCTTCCCCGCACCACTACTATTGGCACAGTCCCGCCCTGACGAGTTGCAGCGCTTCGCCCGCCTGATCCGTCCCCATCTGGCGCGTTTCGACACGGCCCTGGCCCGCTGCTTGAAAAGCGCCCGCGAGTCCGGCCCACGTCAATTGGAGGCGCTGCTTCGGATTACGCCCGGCGCGGACTTCTTCGAGCAGCTCGCCTACAGCAGCCGGCGTCTCGCCAAACTCAACGTCCCGCCCCTCCAGGTGTTGGAGACCCTGCGCCAAAACGTCCGCCACCTCGATGCGCCTCTGGCGGAAAAGTTCCCGCGGCAGCAACTGCATTTTCGCTCTCTCCTGACCGTCAACAACGCCTACTACCAGGTGCGCGAGGCCGAGACCCAGGCCTTCTACGGCCTCCTCCGCGCCGAGATGGACGCTACCGGACTCGACGATCTCCTGCACCGCTTCATCCTGATCCTCACCCGCACCTTCCGCGCCCGGTCCGGCCGCTTGTTTCCGCTGCCGGATCCGCCTCCCATAGCCGCGCGGGCGCTGAAGCAACTGGCGCGGCCCCGCTATATCGCCGCCGGAACTCCCGCTGAAAAACTGATCCTGGATCCCCAGATGCGCGGCGCTCACCAGGCCTATTGGTCGATTCCGTTCTTCTCCGCCGGCCGGATCACCGGTCTCATCCAGTTCGGCTTCCCCAAGCCCTACCGCTGGCTGCCCCGTGAGCTGGACCTGCTCCAAGTTTTCGCCGAGCGCTGCCTGCGCGCCGCCGAGCGCACCCGCCTGTTACAGGACCTGGCCGCGAGCGAGGCCCAGGTGCGCTCCCTCGCAGGCCGTCTGCTGGACGCCGAGGAGGAGCAGCGCCGCCGCCTCGGCCGCGAGTTGCACGATGAGGCCGGCCAGTCCATGGTATTCCTCCGTCTGCACCTGGAGATGCTCGAAAAAACCGCGCCGCCCGGCATTCGCCCGCGGGTCGCCGAGGCCCGCGCCGCGACCGAGCGGATCATCCACGAAATCCGCCGCATCGTGGCGGCCCTCGCCCCATCGGCCGTCGAGGAATTGGGCCTCCCGGCCGCCATCCGCCGGCTCAGCGCGCGCTTCCGCAAGTTGTATCCCGTCAAGCTGCGCCTGCGCCTCGCTCCCAGTCGCGCCCGCCTCTCTCGCGAAACCGAAAACGCCATCTACCGCGCTGTCCAGGAGTGCTACCAGAACATCGCCAACCACTCCGCCGCCTCCCGGGTAAACCTTTCTCTCCGTTCCACCGATAAACAAGTGGAGCTGACCGTCACGGATAACGGCATCGGATTCGATGCCGGCGCCGCGGCGGCTCGTCCGAAGTCGTTCGGGCTGAAAGGAATGCGCGAGCGCGTGGCGCTGTTGGGAGGGCATTTGGAAATCCGCGGCAGCCCCGGAAAGGGGACCGTGATTTCCATGCAGTTGCCGGTTCCCCCCAACGCCGCGTAAGCAAGCGGCCACAACTATGGCAATTCGAGTTCTTTTGACAGATGATCACACGCTCTTTCGCCAGGGTGTCAAGACGCTGCTCTCCGCCGCGCCTGACATGGAAGTCGTGGGTGAAGCCGCCAACGCGGGTGAGGCCGTGGCGCAATGCGCCGAGCTCCGGCCCGACATCGTGTTGATGGACGTCAGCATGCCGGGGCTGACCAGCTTCGAAGCCACCCGCCAGATCCGCAAGAACCAGCCTGACACCAAGATCCTGTTCCTGACTATGTACGACGATGAAGACTATCTCGCCGAGTGCATGGAAGCCGGCGCCGGCGGCTACCTGCTGAAGGACAGTCCCGCCGATCAGTTGATATCGGCCATCCGGGAAGTCCAGCGCGGCGGTAGTTACCTCAGCCCGCGCATGCTCGCCCACCTGGTCGACGATTTCCGCAGCCGGGTCCGTTCCTCCGCCCGCGTGCCGCGCTTCCACACCTTGACCCGCCGCGAAAACGAAATTCTGAAGTTCCTGGCGGAAGGCCAATCCGTCAAGGAGATCGCCTGCACGCTGGACCTGAGCGCCAAGACCATCGAGGCCCATAAGTTCAACCTCATGCGCAAGCTCGACATTCACAATAAGGCGCAGCTCGTGCAATACGCCATCCAGAAGAAGGTCATCCGCCTGGCCAGTTGAAGATCAATAAGTGCCCAGCGTCACCCGCAACACCTGTGGCACGGAGGTGAAGTTGAGCCCCCAGTCCGTCTGGTCGCCGTTCCAGATCCGCATCGGCTTGAAAACGCCGCCCTGGTAGCTTCCTTCCTCGACCCGCAAATATTCCCGCCGCTCGCCTGATGAGTCATCCTTCATCTGAAAATCGATACGGCAGAACAGCCCCGCCGCCAGAAACTGATTCTCGCCCAGCTCCGCGATCAGCGCCCGCCCCACAGGCTCCGGATTCCCCTTCGGATTCTCCCCGAATCCGAATTGCGGCACGCCATACGAAACTACCGCCTTCCACGGACCCACCTCCATCGTCTGCACCGGCTGCTCTTTCTGCTCCGCCACCGCCCGCAGCTTCCCCTCGAAGTTGAGCCTGGCCACTTCCCGCATCATGGGACCCACCAGCTTGTAGTTCAGCGCAAACGGAGCCAGCGACTCCTCCGTAACCCGAGTCGTCCCCAGCGGCGCATTCGAGTAGCCCGTATAGTCCAGCCCGAACGGCGCGAACCCCATCGCCTGGTGGCCCAGCACCGCGAAAAAGAACCGCGCATATGCCGGGAAGCTGCCCGTCTCCGGCACGAACAGCGGATTGTCCGGACGGTGATACAGCTCCAGTACCTTCAGGTAACGCGCCGGATCGTTCTGATAAATATCCGGCGCCAGCAGATCCAGCGCCGGCGCCGCCGCCTTCCAGATCGGGATCACATTATCCGTCGGCCCGCCGCTCTCATAGCTGCCCGGCGGACCCGGCTGCAAAGGATCCCGTAGCGCCGCGTTGGTGTACATTGGCAGCGCATACTCCGCTTTTCCCGCGGCCGCCACCTGCCCGATGAAGCGCGCCACCGACCATGCGTGAAAGTATTCATCGGCGTCGCCGCCGAAAACCTGCGCCCACTTCGCGTCGCCCCGAACCTTGTGCATCGCCTCCAAAACCGCCGCGGGCACCGGAGCGTCGAACAACTTCTGCGCATCGGGCGAGTGGTCCCGCACCGCGCCCCACGTTCCCGGCTCGTTCTCCACCTGCACCATGATCACCGTCCGCCGCCCATCCACCGTCTTCAGGTGCCGCATGAGCGCGCCAAACGCACGCTTGTCCGCGGCCAGCGTAGCCGCGGCGTGCGGCGATGGTGAGTCTACCCGCCGGCCATCCGCGCCGGTCACCCGCGGGTACCGCTCGGCGTCCCGCTTCATCCATAGCGGCGCGTAATGCGAGCTGGCGTTCTTCCAAGTCCCGAACCAGAGCAGAATCAGCCGCACATGGTGTTCGCGCGCCTGTGCCAGCAATGTGTCCATCACCGAGTAGTCGAACCGTCCCGTCTCCGGCTCGAACTGCTCCCAGTAAATGGGCATCTCGACGGTGTTGGCCTGCAGATAATCGATGGCCGGCCAGACCTTGGGCAGCATAGCCGGCCACGCGCTTGAGTTATTGACCTGCGCGCCGAGGATTAGAAAAGGCGCGCCATCCACCATCAGGGCGTAGCGCCCGTCCTTCTGAACGATGCGTGGAATCGGAGATGGGGCCGGCTGCGCGAGCAAGCTGCTCGCCAGCACCAGCCCCCAGGCAACGGAACCGGCCTTACTCGGACTCCGTAACGAACGTGCCCACGAAAGCGCTGCGCTTGTCAGGATTGCTCCAGGTGGTGCCCAGACCTTGCCCCGCAAACTGGTTGGCCAGCGAGTACGCCGGCATCGCATGATCCAGCTTGGTCAGCGGGCGATACCAGACTTCTTCGTTGCGGCAGATGTGATCGCCTTCGCTCAGCGCGCGCGTGCTGATCTTCGCCAGGTTGCCGGCCGTCAGCGTGGCCCGCATGCTGTGGATGTCGTTATCGGCGAACGTCAGGTCCACCGGCTGATAATCCACCCGCGCCACGTCTTGCAAGAGATCGCCGGCCATGTGCTTGGCGAAGCTCTGTAGCGCCAGCCGCTGCTCGGTATTGGCGCGGCTGTCCACGATCATCACCGCTTTCACCGGATAGGCGGATTCGTACACGTCGCCCAGCGTGTGGCGCGCGCTCACCACGCCCACTACCGCCAGGCCGTCCAGATTCGTGCCCTGCCAGGAGCCCTTGTCCACCTTCCAGCCGAATACCGCCAGGTTGCCGACCAGCCCCACCTCGGAATTCGCGAAGCATGGTCCCGTGTAGACGTCCGCCGTCCGCGCCTCCACATAACTTCCATAAATGTTGTGCGTGGGGATCTCAGCGGCAAAGCTCAGACCAGCCACAGCCAGCACTGCAACAGCTGCCAATATGAATCGATGCATCCCGGATTACTCCTCTGTGTACGATTATACCGCTACCCCGCCGCCCGCGCGCCCCATTCCTCCGGCGCCACGTCCGCCACCGACTGCGTGAACGCCCAGCGATGGCCCTCCAGATCCTCGGCCGCGTACTGCCGCTCGCCGAATTCCTTGGTGCCGGGCTCCATCAAAATCTTCGCGCCGAACCCCCTCGCGCGCGCGCAATGCGCGTCGGCATCGTCCACATGCACGATCACCGACCGGATGCACTGGCTCTCGCCCGGCGCCCCCGCCGTCAGAACCACGCACCCCAGCCCCACCCCTAACTGCGCATGATGGATCGAGCCATCCGGCTCGGCGGGTGTGCGCAAACGCTCTGTGAAGCCGAAGGCTCCGCAGAGCCACGGAATCGCCCTGGCCACGTCCCTGTAGATCAGGCACGGAACCACGGGGCCGGGCGGGGCCGAGCGGTTGTGGATCATTTACAGCGGCTTATAGCACTCCCTGGACTGGTTGCATTCGTAGTCGTCGACTACCTTGCCGTCCGGACCCAGGCAGTTGTAAGTATGTTGGCACCAGAAGAGCCGGTCGTTGCCGTGCTGCACCGTGGGATCCCATTCGGCTTCGATAAACTGCCCCTTCCAGTTGAGGTTCTGGCAACGGTCCATGCCGATGTTGGTTAAACCGGGACGTTCCATATCAGCCTATCTTTCCCGTGGCCGCCTTCAGCAGTGCGCGCTTCACGGCTACCCGGACCAGTTGCACTTTGTATTTATTCTGGCTCAACGGCGTCGCGCCTTCCACCGCCGCCCTGGCTACTTCGGCGGCGCCCGCCAGCGATACGGTCTTGCCCGCCAGCGATCTCTCCGCCTCCGTCGCCACCCACGGCGTGGGAGCCACATGCCCCAGCACGATGTGCGCGCTCGAGACGCTCTCGCCCGTCATGTTCAGCACCACCGAAGCCGTGGCCAGAGGCCAATCCAGAGCTTCCTTCTGCCGCACTTCGTACGTGGCGCTGTGGCTGTCCACCGGCGGCAGCAGGATCTCCGTCACCAGTTCGTTCGGCAGTAGCGCGATCTCCCGGCTGTCCCCGTTCTGCGGTGTCACGAAGAACTTCGCGGCATCCACGTCGCGGCTCCCCGAAGCCGAAACCAGCCGGATCTTCGCGCTCAACGCCACCAGCGCCGGACCCAGGCTCGAAGCGCTCACGAAGTACGCCGGACCCGCGTTGCCCAGAATCGCGTGATACTTGTTCTCGCCGCCCGGGATCAGCGCCTTGCCGTCCTTATCCTGCCCCAGCAAGCCGAATCCGCTGCGGTAATACCAGCAGCGCGGCCGCTGGCACAGATCGCCGGCCACCGTACCCATGTTGCGGATCTGCGGGCTGGTGACGCCGGCCGCGGCTTGCGCCAGCACCGGGTACATGCGGCGCACCTCGGGATTCCTCTCCAATTCATCGAAGGTAACGGTCGCCCCGATGCGCAGGCCCGTGCCCTGCTTCTTGATGCCGCCCAGTTCCTTGATGTTCTTGATGTTCACCACGCGCCGCGGCGTTTCGATGTGCTCTTTCATCAGGCTGAGCAGGTCCGTGCCTCCCGCCAGCACCGCCACTTCGCCCCAGCGCCCGCCGAGCATGCCCGCCGCCTCTTTTACCGTGGCGGGGTTTGCATATTCGAAGGCTTGCATTAGCCGTTCCTCCCTTCCAGCGCGGCCAGCACCCGGTCCGGCGTGACAGGCACTTGCGGCACCCGCACCCCGATGGCGTTGGCCACCGCGTTGCCGATCGCGGCAATCGGCCCGATCGCCGGCGGCTCTCCCAAGCCGATTACGCCCCGCTTATCGTTCTCCGGCGTGATATCCAGGTGCACCACGATCTCGCCGATATCGCCGATTCCCGCCAGCTTGTAGAACTCCATGTTGGGGTTCAGATACTTGCCGGTCTGCTGATCCATGATGCGCTCTTCGAAAAGCGCCGCGCACACGCCCATGATAATCGCCCCGTGGATCTGGCTTTCCGCCGTTTTGGGATTGATGATCAGCCCGCAATCCTGCACCGCTACGAACTTGTTCATCTTCACGATGCCGGTCTCGGTATCCACGGAAACGTCCGCCATCTGGATGCCGCCGACGCCCTGTCCCATCAGTCCGCCCGGATTGCGCGGATTGTTTTCGCCCATCTCCGAAATCTTGGAGGTGCCCAGTTTACGGCAGGCATCCTGCCACGGCAGGCTCTTCGATGCGTTGTCTTTCACCTGGATGCGGCCGTCGACCGCCACGAGTTGGTCGGGCGTCGCGCCCAGCGCCGGTGCCACCGCCGCGAATAACTTATCGAGCGCGTTCACCGTCGACTTTCGTGTCGAGGGCGAGACGCCGCCCACCGTAGTCGAGCCGCCGGATGCCCCGTCGGGCGGAAAATCGCTGTCGCCGATGCGCAGCGTGATCGCTCCCAGCGGCAGTCCCAGCGTCTCCGCCGCCACCATGCTGATCACCGTGCGCGTGCCCGTGCCCAGATCCTGCGTGCCGATCTCCAGCACCACCGATCCGTCCGGATTGATGGTCGTGCGGCACTGGCTGGCATGTCCGCCGCCGCCCCACGTGTTGATGCCCAGGCCCAGCCCCTGTTTCACCGGACCCTTGCCTTCGCCGCGCGGATGCCACCGCTTCTTCCAGTCCATCAGCTCCGCGCCCTTCTGCAACTGCAGCTTGTACACCTCCGCGCGTGCCGTGTAACCCGCGTT
>DATGGM010000023.1:0-20783 GCA_035308525.1 Bryobacteraceae bacterium | reverse complement strand
CATCCCGCCCGCCGAGGCCAGCCTGGATGTCCTGAAACTCCCCGCCGCCACGCTCGCCCGCCAAAAACACATTGTCGCCGCCTCCCTGGCTTTCCTCGACGATGTCGCGGGCAGCCGTCGGTTCGCGCGCCCCGCGCTCCTGGCGTTTACCCGCGGCATGGCGCCGCTGGTCATGCAGAATGTCGCCGAAGCCACCCGCGCGCAGTTGGATGCCACCCATGCCCGGGTCTCCGCCTGGCGTCGCGACTTGAGCCCGCGGGAATGGGACCAGTTACACGTCTTGATCATCGGCCCTCACATGCCGCGCGAGGGCCTGGCGGTTACGCAGTACTTCCTGCGCCTGCTGCACGAGCCCACAGAGGGCCGCCGCGTGGTCTACGCCGAATCCCTCTGGGCGGAACCGCAGGCTCTCGATCTCCTTGCCACCCACCTGCTCGACGGCAGTGTCGGCCAGGCGTTCTTTGGCGACTACATGCGCATGCACCGCGACCTGCTGGGGGACGCCGCCGGCCGGCACCTCCCCACCCTCCTGCCCCAATAGCTGACATCGGTAACCAATCTCAAAAAGAATCTTCCCCATTTTTTTCAAGCACTTCCCCAGATCCGCCTGCCGGCACGCCAAAGCAGCGCGCTCTACTGAAACTGGGTGGGACAATTCACGAATCGCTTCACGAGTCCCAATGGCAACCGGCCCTGAAAAAAACGAAACGAACCCAATCCGCAAGAGAGGTAATCTGAACTGTGCGGTCAACCCCAGCCACCAGCCTGCCCGGCCAGGGCATTCTGGAAGCCTTGCTTTCGGACGGCCGATTCCTGCTTTCCCTCACTGCCTTCGTGCTGGCCCTCAGCGGCGGCTTCGCGATTTTCCAGTCGCTCACCGGCTACTTCCTGCCCCAGGACGTGCACGCCCTCGGATTCGATGCCCGCCAGCTGGCCGCCGCCGTGAACCCTCAGGTCGTGCGCTTCATGTTTCATGACCGGGTGGCCTTCGGCGGCACCCTGCTGGCCGTCGGCGCCGCGTATTGGTTCCTCGCCGAGTTCCCCATGCGGGCTGGCGAGCCCTGGGCCTGGTGGACTTTCTGCATCTCCGGCTTCTGTGGCTTCGCCAGCTTTTTGACTTACCTGAGCTACGGCTACCTCGACAAGTGGCACGCCGTCGCCACTCTTCTCCTGCTTCCCGTCTACCTCGCCGGCCTGTGGCGCGCCCGGCCGCCCGCCCTCCACTGGCGCGACGCGTGGCGCCCCGGCCAACCCATGACCCTCGGCCGCTGGGGCCTCATTTTCCTCTCCGCTGGCATGATTGCCGCCGGCGCCACCATCATGGTCGTCGGCATGACCACCGTCTTCGTCCCTCAGGACCTCGCCTTCATGCACCTCAGCCGCGCCGACCTTCAGGGCATCTCGCCGCGCCTGGTGCCCGTCATCGCGCATGACCGCGCCGGCTTCGGCGGCGGCCTCTTCTCTACCGGCATCATCCTGCTCTTCCTGACCCGCCAGGCCCGCTTGACCAGGAGCTTCGTCGAAATCGTCGCCGTCATGGGCCTCGCCGGCTTCGGCGCCGCCATCGGCGTGCACCCCGCCATCGGATATACCGATTTCAGCCATCTCGCGCCGGCCTACCTGGGCTGCCTCATCTATATGGTCACCGTCGTCCGGCTGGCTCGCGAATACCGCGGCCTTTCGCGGACTTGACAAATCGCCTATACTAGTTCACTCTAGGCATAGAGCCGACCAATATGGGAATTCGAACCCGCCGCGCCCGCCGGGAACTGGCCGCCGAGATCCAGGCCCACATCGCCGAGCGCGCCGCCGATCTGATGGATGCCGGCCTGCCCGAGCCGCAAGCCCTCCAGCAGGCCCGCCGCGAATTCGGGAATCCCACGCTCCTCGCCGAAACCGCCGGCGAAGTCTGGGGTTGGCCGTGGCTCGAACGCCTCGGCAAGGACTTGCGCTACGCCGCCCGCTCGCTGCGTGCCGGCCCGCTGTTCACCGTCACCGCCGTTATCTCCCTGGCTCTCGGCATCGGCGCCAACACCGCCATCTTCACGCTGCTCTACGCGTCCCTCTGGAAGCCCATGCCCGTTCCTGCCCCGCGGCAGGTCTACCAGTTGTGGCGCCATGCCGAAAGCGGCCCCTGGACCGGAGATTTCGGCGCCTCTTATGTGCTCTTTCAGCAGTTCAGCCAGGCCGGCCGCGATGTGGGGGAAGTCTTTGCCACGGGCGGCGTCAATCCGCGGAAGTTCGGGGCTGAAGGCGTTTCGGGCGAGCGCGTCACCGGCGAGGATGTGTCCGCCAACTTCTTTTCCGCGCTGGGCGTCGAGCCGTATCTCGGCCGCTTGTTTGAAGCGCGGGACGATAGCGTGCTGGGTGGCCGGCCAGTCGCCGTCGTGAGCCACGCTTTCTGGCAGCGGCGCTTCCGGTCGGATCCTTCGGTCTTGGGCAAGACCATTCTCTACAAGGAAGCGCCCTACACCGTTGTCGGCGTCGCACAGCCCGGGTTCACCGGCATCGAAGCGGAGGCCGGCACTGATGTTTGGACGCCCGTCACCAGTTCCGTCGACAAAGGATGGCTCACCGAGCCGCATGTGAACTGGTTGCGATTACTGGTGCGCCTGCGCCCTGAGGTTCCGCGCGCACGCGCCCAAGCGCTGTTCGAGAGAGCCTTACGCGTTCATATGGCGGACACCCTCCTGCCCGGCTCCGACCCCCACTGGCGGTCCGTGCTGGAAGCCGAGCACATCACCCTGCGCTCCGCCGCCGCCGGCCTCGCCACCACCGGACACAAGTACGAGAAACCCCTGCTGCTCCTCATGGGCCTGGTCGCGCTCGTCTTGTTGATCTCCTGCGGCAACGTCGCCAACCTGATCCTCGCGCGCAACTCCGCCCGCGCTCACGAGATTTCCATCCGCCTGGCGCTGGGCGCCGGCCGCGGCCGCATCGTCCGTCAGTTGTTCGTCGAGAGCCTGCTCCTGGCGATCGCGGGCGCCGTTGGCGCCCTGGCGATGGCTGCCTGGGGCGCCCAACTGCTGATCTCGTTTCTCCCCCATTCGGAGGTCCCCCTGGCGTTCGACCTGCGGCCGGGCCTCGCCGTCCTGGGCTTCACCGCGGCCATCGCTCTCGCCACCACTATGCTGTTCGGCTTGCTGCCCGCCTGGCGCGCCGCGCGCGGCGGCTCCCGGCTCACCTTGCGCTCCGCCCAGCGTGTGACCCGCGCATCGTTCGGCGGCCGGCTGCTGGTGGCCGGCCAACTCGCTCTGTCCCTCGTCTTGATGATCGCCGCCGCCTTGTTCCTCACCACGCTGCGCAATCTCAATACCGCCGACCTGGGATTCCGTCCGGACAACGTGCTCGCGTTCGATCTCTCTTTTCCCAAAGGCACTCCCGCCGAACGCTTGCGCCAAACCTACACGCAGATCCGCGAACGCCTCGAAACCCATCCCGGCGTGGTCGCCGGTTACGCCTGGCCCGGCGTCTACGGGCGCGGCGGCTGGTCTGGCGGCATTGAGATCGAGGGCCATCCCTCCGCGCCGGGTGAAGACAATGAAGTCGGGATAATCGACGCTGGCCCCGGTTTGTTCGATGCCCTCGGCATGCGCCTCGTCCAGGGCCGCTTCCTCGACACCCGGGATCAAGCTGACCACCCGTTGGTGGCTGTGGTCAACGAGAGCCTCGCCGCGCATTACTTCGGTGCCGAACCCGCCATCGGCCGGCGCATCCTGATGCCGGGAAAACCGAAAGTCGCGCGCGAGATCGTCGGTGTGGTCCGCGATGCCCGGCATTTCGGCGTGCGCGAGAAGGCCTGGCGCATGGTGTACCGGCCGTCGTCGAGTGACCAGGGTGGCACTTTCTATGTCCGCGCCGCGGGACCCCTGGCCGGCGTCATTCGCGCCGACGTTGCCGCCGTCGACAAGACCGCGCAGGTCGAAACCATCCGCCCGTTGATCGCCGACGTGAACGATATGGTCTCCCAGGAGCGCCTGACCGCCACGCTGTGCGCTATCCTCGGCGCGCTGGCCGTGTTGCTCGCCGCCGTCGGCTTGTACGGTGTGGTCGCGTACAGCGTCTCGCGCCGCATCAGCGAGTTCGGTATCCGCATGGCGCTCGGTGCCCGGCGCGCCGATGTGCGGCGCCTCGTGCTGCGCCAGACGGCTGCCCTCATCGTGGCCGGAATCGTCGTAGGTCTCTCCGCCGCGCTAGCCCTCGCCCGCGCGCTCTCCGCCGCCATCGCCGGCATGCTCTACGGCGTCACCCCCGGTGATGGTCTGCTTTTCGCCGAAGCCGCCGCGCTCCTGGCCGCCATCGCCCTGATCGCGGCAATCATCCCCGCGCGCCGCGCCGCCCGTATCGATCCGATCGTCGCCTTGCGCTATGAATGACAGCATCGCGGTAAGATCTTCCACATGGTTCCCCTGCGGCTCTTGGCCGCTTCCGGCGTGCCCGGCGATTCCACCACCTGCTACTTCGGTTCCACCGGCGGCGGCATCTGGAAGTCCACCGACGCCGCCACCACTTTGACTCCCTCCCCACAGAGGCGGCCTTGAAACAATTCGCCAACGTGAAGGCCGAAGTCGATCGGTATATGAAGCGCTGGTCGGATATGCAGCAGGCCGATTTGCCGGCGCTGCAGAAGGCCGCCGAGCGGCATGGCGTCAAGGCGCTGATGATAAGGTGACCCATGCCGCTTGAGCTCGACTCCACCATCCTTCGCGCCCTGTTCGCCACCATCGTGCCGGAGTCCTCCGCGCTCGATGCCGCTGGCTGGTGCGATGTGGAGCAGGTGGTAGCGGCTCTCCTGCGCGATCGGCCGGAGTCGCTCAAGCGGCAGCTGCGCATCTTTCTCCGCGCCATTCAATGGCTCCCCGTGGCGCGCTATGGCCGGCCCTTCACGCGCCTGAGCCCGGCCCATCGCACGCGCGTGTTGGCGCACTTGCAGAACCATCGCATCCAAAAAGTCCGCGTAGGTTTCTGGGGACTTCGCACCATCGTGCTGGCCGGTTATTACGGCCGTCCGGCCGCCGCGCGGGCCATCGGCTATACTGCCAGTCCGCGCGGCTGGGGCGCGGCATGAACCACGCCGCCTACGACATCGTGATCGTGGGTTCCGGCGCGGGCGGCGGCACCGTCGCCCAGGAGCTCTCGCCGCTCTGCCGGCAAGGCCTGCGCATCGCCGTGCTGGAGAAAGGCCCCCGCCTGCGCGACGACGAGTTCACCGGCCGCGAGCTCGAGATGGCCGGCGCGCTGTATGAAGACGGCGGCGGCTTCCTCACCGCCGACGGCGCTATGACTATCGCCTTCGGCTCGGCCTACGGCGGCTCCACGGTGGTCTACACCGGCACCTCCATGCTGCCGCTCGAGCGCGTCATCCGCCGCTGGAACGTGCCCGATCTCACGCACGCCGACCTCGATTGCCGCGCGCGCAAGTTCATGGCCGGGAACCACGCCCACTTGATCGAAGACGATCTCATCAACGAGAACAACAAGCTGTTCGTCGCCGGCTGCCGCAAACTGAACTACGACGTGCGACAGTTCCCGGTGAACATCAAAGGTTGCCGCGGCTCCGGCCTCTGCAATCTGGGCTGCCCCAACCAGGCCAAGCAGGGCACCGACCGCGTGCAGTTGCCCAACGCCGAGCGCAACGGCGTCGAAGTGGTCACGCGCTGCCAGGTGCTCACCGTCGGCCAACGCACCCTCTCCGCGCGCGTGTCCGCCAGGCCCGCGGACGGCAAGGGCGAGCCTTCCACCTGGGAGCCGGGCGATTACCAGATCGACGCCCGCATCATCGTGCTGTGCGCCGGCGCGGTGAACACGCCCGCGCTGATGCTGCGCTCCGGCCTGGGCGCGACGCTTCCGCGGCTCGGCAGCGGCTTCACCACGCATCCCGCTATGATCATGCTGGCCGAACACGCCCGCCCCATCACCAACTTCATCGGCCATCCCAAGAGCTACTACCTCGACCAGTTCGCCGAGACCGGCCACTTCGTTCTCGAGACCTGCATGTATTTCCCGTTCATCACCGCCAAGAGCCTCGCCGGCTTCGGCGAGCCGCATAGCGCCTTCATGCGCGCCTTCCCTCGCCTGCAGATGATCCTGGTGCTCGCCGGCGACAAAGCCGATGCCCACAATCGCGTCTCGATCGATCGCGCCGGCAAGCCCGTGGTCGAGTATCGCTTCCAGCCGGAAGCCATCCATGGATTGGTGCGCGGCGCTATCGCCTCCGCCAGGATCTTCTTCGCCGCCGGAGCCGTTCGGGTCCACATGCCGGTCGCTTCTCACACCACCATCGAAGCGGCCGATGCTCCGCGCCTCGACCAGATCGCCGCCGCCGCGGAATTCAAGCCTGGAAAAGTGCCCGTCTCCGCCGCGCACCCGCAAGGGGGATGCGGCATGGGCAGTCACGCGCGCGATTCCGTGACTGACTCCCGCGGCCGCGTCCACGGCTTCCCCTGGCTCTTCGTGGCCGACGCCAGCCTGTTCCCCGATTCGCTCGAACTCAATCCCTACGTCACCATCATGGCGCTGGCCGATCGCGTGGCCCAGCGCATTCGCGAGGAGGCTCCCGCTCTACTGGGAAGTTGACTATGAAAATGACCGGCGCAGACATCGTCGTGCGCGCCCTGGAAGACGAGGACATTCCGTTCACCTTCGGCATCCCCGGCACCCACAACATCGAACTGTATGACTCGCTCGCCCGCTCCGCCAAGGTTCGCCCGATCCTGGTCACCGATGAGCAGAGTGCTTCCTTCATGGCCGATGGTGTGGCTCGCTCCTCCGGAAAGCTGGCGGTGGCCAATGTAGTTCCCGGCGCCGGCCTCACCCACGCGCTCTCCGGGATCGGCGAAGCATACCTCGATGGCATCCCCATGCTGGTGCTGGCCTGTGGCATCCGGCGCGATACCGGCAAGGCCTATCAGCTGCACGCGGTCGATCAGATGGCCATCGCGCGGCCTGTCACCAAGGCGCAGTTCCAGGTCGAGCGCGGCGCGGATCTCTATTCCACTATCCGCAAGGCCTGCCGTATCGCGCGCGCGGCGCCCGCCGGGCCTGTATTCGTGGAGGTCCCCGCCGAACACTATCTGTTCCGCCACGACGTGGATCTGGACGCCTACCGCGAGGAACCGGAACTGCCCCTGCCCGTCCCGTCGGCCGCTGTCGAGCAGGCCCTCGCGTTGCTCGCCGCCGGCCGCCGTCCGCTTCTCTACCTGGGTCTCGGTGCGGCTGCCGCCGGAGCGGATCTGGTCGCGCTGGCCGAGCGCCTGGAAGCCCCCGTGGCCACCACCTTCCAGGGCAAAGGCATTTTCCCGGAAAGCCATCCGTTGTGGCTGTGGTGCGGTTTCGGCGCGTCCGCGCCCCCGTTCGTGCGCAAGGTCGCTGCCGGCTGCGACCTCACCCTGGCCGTCGGCTGCCGCTTCTCCGAGGTCGGCACGGGTAGCTACGGACTCGAGGTTCCCGGCAAGCTAATCCATGTGGATATTGACTCCTCCGTGCTCGGCGCTAACTATCCCGCCGACTTACCCATAGTCGCCGATGCCGCCGGTTTCGTTCGTGCTCTGCTTGCCGGCTTGCAGTCTCGGCGGGCCGCCCCGGAGCTGCGTGACACCATCCGCGCGGGCCACGCCCATGTCCGGTCGGAATGGAGCGCTCCGCCGGATGCCGCGCGGGTGACTCCACCGCAGTTACTCCAAGCTGTACAGGAGTTACTCGGCCCCGCGGCCATCTATACGACTGACAGTGGCAACGGAACCTTCCTGGCCGTCGAATGCCTGCGGCTGGATCGTCCGCGATCGTTTCTGGCGCCCATCGACTACTCCTGCATGGGCTACGCCGTGCCCTCCGCCCTGGGCGCTGCCCTGGCCTGTCCCGGCAGGCCCGTAGTCTCTCTGGCGGGCGACGGCGCGTTTCTCATGACCGGTCTGGAACTGCTGACCGCCGCCCAGCTCCAGTTACCCTTGATGGTGCTCCTGCTGCGCGACCGCGAGCTGGCGCAGATCGCCCAGTTCCAGCAGACCGCTCTGGGACGCAAAGCCTGCAGTGAGCTGCCGGATTACGACTTGCCGGCTTTCTGCAAGGCTGTAGGTGTCGAGTATCTGATGATGAGTAACAACGTGGAGATAGAGCCGGTGCTGCTGCAGGCGCGCGCACTAACAGAAGCCGGCCGCCCCGTGTTAGTGGAAGTCGCCATCGATTACTCGCGCAAGACTTACTTTACTAATGGCGTGGTGCGCGTCAATTTCGCGCGGCTGCCCTGGCCCGACCGCCTGCGCATGGCCGTGCGGGCCGTGGCGCGCAGAGTGATGTGACATGCACATCGTGCTGTATACGCCTTACGCTCCCTTGTCCGCAGCCGCGCTGGCGAACGTCTGCGCGATCAACTCGCGGGCTTCCTTCTGAATCCTCCGTAAATGATCCTCGCCCAGGAAGCTCTCCGCATACAGCTTATAGACGCTCTCCGTCCCCGACGGCCGGGCCGCGAACCAGCCGTTGGCCGTGACTACCTTCAGACCGCCGATGGCCGCGCCGTTGCCGGGCGCGGTTGTCAGCGTGGCCTCGATCTTCTCGCCCGCGAACTCGGACGCCTTCAACTGAGAGGGCGACAGCTTCAACAGCACGGCCTTCTGCTCCGGAGTGGCTGGCGCATCAATGCGCTCGTAAACCGGCGCGCCGAACTTCTCTGTCAGGCCGCCGTACCACTCGCCGGGATCGCGGCCGGTGC
Source organism: Bryobacteraceae bacterium (assembly GCA_035308525.1). Lineage (GTDB taxonomy): Bacteria > Acidobacteriota > Terriglobia > Bryobacterales > Bryobacteraceae > Bog-159. The sequence goes on along the minus strand of DATGGM010000023.1, from coordinate 12,073 downwards.
GCGCCAGGATCTCGGCCGCCAGCAGTCCCATGATGATGCCGTCCTTGTCTGTGGTCCAGACGGTCCCGTCGCGCCGCAGAAACGATGCGCCCGCGCTCTCCTCGCCGCCGAAGCCGAACGCGCCGCTCACCAGCCCGTCCACCATCCACTTGAATCCCACGGGCACTTCCACCATCTTCAGTTTCAGGCTGGCCGCCACCCGGTCGATCATGCTGCTCGACACCAGGGTCTTGCCCACCGCCGCGCCCGCCGGCCATCCGGGCCGGTGCTGAAACAGGAAGGAGATGGCCACCGCCAGATAGTGATTGGGATTCAGCAGGCCGGCGCTGCGCGTCACCACGCCGTGCCGGTCGTGATCCGTGTCGCACCCGAACGCTACATCGAAGCGGTCCTTCAGCGCGATCAGCCCCGCCATGGCGTAGGGCGACGAGCAGTCCATGCGGATCTTGCCGTCCCAATCGACGGACATGAAGCGGAAGGTGGGGTCCACTGTGTCGTTCAGCACCTTCAGTGGTACGCCGTAGCGCTCGCTGATGCGCCCCCAGTAGGCCACTCCGGCGCCGCCCAGCGGATCCACGCCCACGTTGAGCTTCGCGCCGCGCATGGCTTCCATATCCAGCACGCTGCCCAGGTCGTTCACGTACGCCGAAACATAATCGTAGCGGTGTGTTGTGGCTACCTTCCGCGCGCCTTCGTACGGCATGCGCAAGACCTGGCGCAGCCCGTCCTCCAGCAGTTGGTTGGCGCGGTCCTCGATCCAGCGCGTGGCGGCCGTATCGGCCGGGCCACCGTTCGGTGGATTGTACTTGAATCCGCCGTCTTCCGGCGGATTGTGCGAGGGAGTGATCACGATGCCGTCCGCCCAGCCATCCGTGCGCCCGCGGTTATGGGTCAGGATGGCGTGTGAAAGCGCCGGCGTCGGCGTGTAGCCGCCCGCGCTGTCGATCATGGTGTCCACGCTGTTGGCGGCCAGCACTTCCAGCGCGCTCACCCAGGCGGGCTCCGAGAGCCCGTGCGTGTCCATGGCCAGGAACAGCGGCCCGTCGATCTTCTCCTGCTTGCGGTACTGGCAGATCGCCTGCGTGATCGCCAGGATGTGCGCCTCGTTGAATGACAGCGCGAAGGACGATCCGCGGTGGCCGGATGTGCCGAACGTTACGCGCTGCGCGCGCACCGCGGGGTCCGGCCGGCCCGTGTAGTATGCCGTGATCAGGCGCGGCACGTTCACCAGCATGGAAGGCTGGGCGGGCTTGCCGGCGTTAGGGTCGAGTGCCATGTTCCCTCATTTTCGCTCGATCGGGTATGCTCTATCATTAGCATGCCCGCGCACAATTCCAGTTCCCGGATCTGGCTGATTCGCCACGGGGAGACGGAGTGGACCGTCTCGGGGCAACACACCGGGCGCACCGACATCCCGCTCACCGCCGCCGGCGAACAGCATGCCAGGCGTATCGGAGAGTATCTGGCGGGGAAGCAGTTTGCCCTGGTACTGACGAGCCCGCTCCAGCGCGCGCGAGAGACCTGCCGCCTGGCGGGCTACGGCGGCATCGCTCAAATTGATGCGGATCTCAGCGAATGGGACTACGGCGCTTATGAAGGGCGCACCAGCACCCAGATCCAGCACGACGCACCCGGCTGGACAATTTGGACAGCCCCGGTGCCGGGAGGCGAGACCATCCAACAGGTGGCCGCCCGTGCTCAGCGGGTGATCGGGCGCGCCGCGCCGGCCGAGGGCGACGTGGCCCTGTTTGCCCACGGTCACCTGCTGCGGGTGTTGACGGCTTGCTGGCTGGGACTGCCTCCGGATGCCGGCCGGTTCTTCGCCCTGGGCACGGCGTCCGTCGGCGTGCTGGGCTATGAGCGCGAGACGCGCGTCATCGCGCGCTGGAACGTGACGCCGTAGTATCCTGAAGAACGAGGACACCAGAATGGGATGCGGTAGCGGACCGGTGAACCCGGTGCAGTTCGAAATACCGGCGGGCGCGCACAAGGTATTCTGCGTCAAGTTCCAAAAGGAAATGCAGGGGATGGACGAAGTGCCTTTCGAAGGGCATCCCCTGGGCCAGAAGATCTACGACAACGTCTCCAAGGAAGCCTGGAAGATGTGGGTCGAGCACATGAAAATGATCATGAACGAATACCGCCTTAACCTGGGGACGCAGGAGGCGCAGGAATTCCTGATCAAGCAGATGGACGACTACTTCTTCGGTGCAGGCGCGGCCCTGCCGCCGGATTACGTGCCGCCGCGCCAGAAGCAGTAGCCCGCTTCACTTCCCGAACGCCTTCGTCAGGAAATCGACCAGATCCGCGCGATCGTCCGGCTTCACGTCCGCGCCCCACCGCGTCATCTTATCCACCTCGCGTTCCCATTGCGCGCGCGTCAGGTGCTGGCCGGCGATCATATCCTGGCCGTGGCAGCCGACGCAGGTACCCTTCACCTTATCGGGGAGCGCCGGGACTTCCGCGGCCGCGGCCTGCGCCGGTAATCCGGGCGCCCCGCCTCCCACTTCCACGCGCACCGCGGGCACCACGTTCCACAGGTAGCCGGACGGATTCCAGTCTTCGAGGAACGGCTGCGTGTCGCCGCGCTCGTCGGTGGTCTTGGCCATCAGCACGTAGGAGCCTTCGCCGGGCGGACTCCACGAGGCTTCCCACAGCCGCCATGCGTAGCGCGCGCGGTCGGCGCCTAGTTTGGCCGGCCGCCATGTGCGGCCGCTATCCGTCGAGACGTCCACGCGCGCCACGGGCGATTCCCCGGCCCACGCGGCGCCGCGAATGGTCACTGGCCCAGTCGCCAGGCGCTGGCCGGCCAGCGGGCTCGAGATCACCGACTTGGGCTTGATGGCCGTCACCGGCGTCATAGCGGCGGGATCCACTGCCGTGCCGGGCGCAACCGTGTGCATCGGTCGGCGATAGGCCGTCTTCATGAAGAAGCCGTCGAATTCCTGATCGCGCAGCGTGATGTTCGTCACCCATTTGACCCATGAGTCGCCGGCCCATCCGCAAGGCACCAGGCGCAAAGGGAAACCGTGCGACGCCGGCAGCGGCGCGCCGTTCATATCGAAGGCCAGCAGCGTATCGGGATGCAAAGCCTTTTCGAGCGGCACCGTGCGCACGAAGTCCGGCACTTTGCCCATGGGAATATCGGCCCCGTTGAAGAGCACTTGTTGCGCGCCCGGCTTGACGCCCGCGCGCTTCAGTACATCGGCCAGGCGCACGCCGGTCCACTGGGCGTTGCCCACCGCGCCTACCCGCCACTGCATCCCCGCGACGCCCGGCTCGTAGAATGCGCGGCCGTTGCCGGCGCATTCGAGCACTGCCACCTGCTCCACGCGCGGCAGCTTCTTCAACTCGGCCATGTCGAGCGTAAGTTCGCGCTCCACCAGCCCGTCCACCTTCACGCGCCAGTCCGCCAGCTCCACTTTGGGCTTGTAGATGTGGGTGCGCACGTAGAAGTTCTCGGCGGGAGTCAGCCATGTGTCGAAGCCTTCAAGCGGCATCTCGAAGTCTTCCGGATTGGCGGAACGGATGATCAGGCCGGAGCTGCGCTGGTCGCCGCGCAGCGCCAGGCCCGGCGCCAGGGAGAGCAGAGACAACAGGCGTCTGCGGGAAAGGGTCATATTTCTACCTTTCGATGAGGATCTTCTCGAAGCTGGTGATGCCGTTGTGGATCTCGATTTCCTTGGACGACTGCCGGCCGTCCTTCTCGATCATGATATTGTACTTTCCCGGCGGCAGCTCCAGCTTGGCCGGCGTGACTTTGTCGGACGGTGCGCCGTTGACGAAGATGCGCGCGCCCACCGGCGTGCTGGCCAGCATCAGGACTCCTCCGGGGACGCGCAGTGCAATGGGCGGAAGGTCCACCGCGGAATCCGTGACGGTCACCGGGCGATGTTCGGCTTGATAGCCCTGGCGCGTGATGCTGAGCATATGCTGCCCGGGCGCGGCCTCCAGCGAGCAGGGCGTGGTGCAGGCGCTGTCGGGGCGGCCGTCGAGCATGGCCGTGGCGTCCGGCGGGATAGTGGAGACCGAGACCCTCAGATAGGGGCTTGCGGACGTGTCGGTAGTGGCGCGCCGCGGCGCAGGCCGGGCGGGCGGCTGCGCGGCGGACGCGTCCGGAGCAGGGATCGGCCCGCGATCCGGCGTGGAACCATCCGCCGTGGCTTCCGAAGCTGACCGCGCGGTGGATTGGGCAGACGGCATCGGGCTGGGCTTCTTCTCGTCGGGCGCCGCAACTGGCGGCCCGGTGACGGGTGGTGAGGCCGTTTGGGTGGGGGCCGGCTTTGACTGTTCGGTCGTCGTTTGTTTCTGACTGGAGTTGGTGAGCCAGGGCGCCGCCTGCCAGGCAATCAAGATCACCAGTCCGGCCGCCATCAGGATAGCCAACAGCATCGGCACCACGCCCACTCTATGGCGCCGGCTCTCCCTGGTCTCCTCGGTGGTGGCCCCCGACAGGACGCTGGCGGGCTTGCGCGCCTCGACCGCCGTGGGCAGATTCAGACTGGCCCCGCGCGGCAGCGGCTTCCAGCCCTTGGCGGCGGCGCAGGCGGCTTCCAGCGCATCCACGAACTTCTGGCAGTTCGCATAGCGCGCGTCGGGCTTCTTGGCCAGCGCGCGCCGCAGCACGTTGGTGATCTGCTGGTTGAGCGTGGAGTTCAGGCGGTGCGGCGGAACCGGCTCCTCGGCCACGATCTTGTAGACCACCGTGGTGAGCTGCTCGCCGGTGAAGGGCTTCTCCCCGGTTAGCATCTCGAACACGATGACGGCCAGCGAGAACTGGTCGGCGCGCCCATCCACGGCCTGTCCCTGCACCTGCTCGGGCGCCATGTAATGCGGCGTACCCACGATGGAGCCGGTCATGGTGAACTGCTCGGACGTGTTGATCTTGGCGATCCCGAAGTCCGCGATCTTCACCGAGCCGTCCTCGGTCACCATGATGTTGGCGGGCTTGATATCGCGGTGCACGATGCCCTTCTGATGGGCATAATCCAGTGCCACGGCGGCCTGGCCCACGATGGCGAACAAACGCTCTGGAGGCAGCGGCTGCCCCGTCAGAAGCTGTTCCAGCGTGGGACCATTCACGTACTCCATGGCGATGAAGGCCACATCGTCCTGCGCCTCCATGTCGTAGATGGTGACGATGCCCGGATGGGAGAGCACACCGGCCGAGCGCGCCTCGCGGAAGAGCCGCTCGCGCAGCCGGGCGCGCTCCTCGGCGTTGCTGACTTCGCCCAGCCGGATGGTCTTGATGGCGACCGGACGGCCGATGGTGGGATCGGTGGCCAGGTACACGACGCCCATGGCGCCGCGGCCCAACTCGCGCACGATCTTATAGCGTCCGATGCGGTCCATCTGACTTAGTGTACTGTGGGACGCGCGGACGCGGGGAGAAGCCAAGCGTGATATCGTGAAGTACGGTGTCTTCGCCTTTAAACGTCCACCTGGAACGCTATGACGGACCTCTCGATCTGTTGCTGGATTTGATCCGCAAGCAGCAGGTCGATATCAAGGATATCCCCATCGCCACCATCACCGCGCAGTATCTGGAATACATGGATAAAGCGCGCGAGCTGGATTTCGATTTGGGCGCGGAATTCGTCTACATGGCGGCCACCCTGATCCACATCAAGTCGCGCATGCTGCTGCCGCGCGATCCGGCACTGGCCAAGGACAACCCGGAAGAAGATCCGCGCCAGGAACTGGTGGAGCGGCTGCTGGAGCACGAGAAGTACAAGAACGCCGCCGAGATGCTGCAGCAGAAGCGCATGATCGAGGAGAACGTCTGGTCGAATCCGCAGATCGCGCAGTTCACCGCCGATGATGAAGATCCGGGACTCGCCATCACGCTGTTCGACCTTGTAAAAGCCTTCGGCGAGCTGGTGGAGCGCGCCAAGAACCGGCCGGTTTACGAAGTCTCCGAGGAGGAGACCACTGTAGGGCAGATGATGCTGCGCCTGAAGTCGCTCTTCCTGGAGGCGGGCCCGGATGAGCCGGTCTACATCATGCGCATCTTTGCCGGGCAGCGCACCCAGCGGGCCATGATCGCGCTGTTTCTGGCGGTGCTGGAAGCCGTCAAGATGCAGGCTGTGCGCGTCGCGCAGGCGGACCTTTTCGGCGAAATCGTGCTGCGGCGGCACGAGATGTTCGACACCGTATTTGCGGGCGAAGAACCGGCCATTGCAATTGAAGGGGAATACCGGTAGTGGGAGAAGAGTTGGAGTTGATCGACACGGGCCAGAGCGTGGCGAATGACGAGCTGCTGGCGGGCGTCGAGGCGCCCACCGCGGTGGCGGCGGAAGACTCGCAATTGAAGGCCTTGCTCGAAGCCATCGTGTACGTCACCGAAGAGCCTCTGTCGCTGGCCCAGATTGCCACGGCGTTGGGGCAGCCTCGCGAGCGGGTGCAGAAGCTGCTCGACGAGCTGGTTGCCGAGTACGACCGGCCCGAGCATGGCGTCACCATGCGGGAGGTAGCCGGCGGCTACAAAATCACGACCAAGGCGGAGCACCATGAGACCGTGCGGAATTTCGTCCGCAGCCTGAAGCCTCCCCTGAAACTGTCGCTGCCGGCGCTGGAGACGCTCGCCGTGATCGCATACAAGCAGCCTGTGACTACGCCCGAGATCATGGAGATCCGCGGCGTGCAGGGCGCGGGCGTGCTGAAGACACTGCTGGACCGCAAACTGATCGCGGAGGCGGGACGCAAGAACGTCATCGGCAAGCCTATCCTCTACAAGACCACCAAGGAGTTCCTGGTGCAGTTCGGGCTGAAGGACTTGAGCGAGCTGCCGTCGTTGAAGGAGTTCGAGGAGATCCGGCGCATGGCCATCGACGGTGATGCGCCGGAACCAGTGAGCGCCCCGGAGCCCGCGCCGCCCGAAGAGCAGAGCTGATGGCCGAAGAGCGGCTACAGAAGATCCTTTCGCGTGCGGGCGTGGCCTCCCGCCGCAAGGCCGAACAGATCATCCAGGAAGGACGCGTGACCGTGAATGGCACACCCGTCACCGAGCTGGGGAGCAAGGCGGATCTGGATCGCGATCACATCAAGGTGGACGGGAAGCTGCTGCGCCAGCCCAAACACCTGATCTCGATCGCGCTCCATAAGCCTGATGGCGTGATGACCACCGTGTCCGACCCCCAGGGCCGGCCCACCGTGATGGAGTTGGTGCGCGGCCTCAAACAGCGCGTGTATCCCGTGGGCCGCCTGGATTATCACAGCGAGGGGTTGCTGCTGCTCACCAACGACGGCGAACTGGCCAACGCGATTACCTCCGCGTCGACGCACATCCCGAAAACCTACCTGGTGAAGGTGACGGGTCTGCTCACCCCGGAGCAGGAGCAGGAATTCCGCGACGGTGTGCCGCTGGGCGGGCGGCGCACCGCGCCGGCCGGACTGAAACTGGTGCATCGCGCGCAGAATCCCTGGTACGAAGTGCGCCTGATCGAAGGACGCAAGAACCAGATCCGGGAGATGTTCAAGCATTTCGGTCGGCTGGTGGAGAAGCTGAAGCGGGTGCGCATCGGCTTCCTGGATCTGGGAACGCTCAAGCCCGGCGAATTCCGGTACCTGACCGGCGAAGAGGTGGAGCGCTTCCGTAAAGTGGCGGCCAGGCGGGCGGCGTCATGAGCATCGCGGAGCTGCTGAAGACCAGCCGCACTATCGCGGTGGTGGGGCTTTCGAGCAAGCGATTTCGTCCCAGCTACGGCGTGGCGGAGTACATGCAGCGCAACGGCTATCAGATCATTCCGGTGAATCCGTTCGAGAGCGCGGTGCTGGGCGAGAAATGCTATCCCGACCTGGGCGGCATTCCCGAACGCGTGGATGTCGTGGACATCTTCCGGCGCGCTGAGTTCGTGCCGCAGATCGTGGAGGATGCCATCCGGATCGGCGCCCGTGCGGTGTGGATGCAGGAAGGCGTGGTTCACGAGGAAGCCGCCGCAAGGGCGCGCGCGGCGGGCCTGGTGGTGGTGATGGACCGCTGCATCCTGAAAGACCACCGGCGCCTGGCATTCGGGGCCTGACCATCGCGGCCGGTTACGTCGCGGGGGGCCGCTTCTTCGGCACGCCCCTGGTGTGACAATCCACGCACTTCGCCGAGTGGATGTTATGCGCGCTCTTGGCCGACAGGAACGTGGTGTCCATCTTCTCCACGTCCAGGCCGCAGTTGGATAAGCGCGGATGACAGTTGGCGCAGGACGCGCGGGTCTGCTGCCCGTGCTTCTGATGGCACGCCAGGCAACTGATGCCTTCGTGGATGCCGAGGCCCGTACGGTCGTCGCCGGACTCCGCCTGCCGCGTCGATAGCGGCGCGTGGCATTGGTAGCACAGCCCCTGCCGCACGTCGGGGCTCATGCGCACCGGCCGCCCGCCATCCAGTATGCGCGGAATCGCCAGGTTGGCGTCCGCTACAGGCGCCATCTCGCGCCGGTCGAACAGCGCCAGGGACGGCGCGTAGATCGATTCCCGCGCCGAGGATCCGGCCGTCCGCTCTAGCTGCTTGGCGCGCGGCTCGCCGCGGCGATGCATCTGGTGGCACGCCAGGCACGGAATCGCCGGCAGATTGGTCCACCGCGCGTCCGTCATACGCCATGGCCCTTGACGGTCGATGGGCGTGATCAGGTCGCGTATGCCGCCTTCATAGTTCATGCCGTGGCAGCGCAGGCAATCGTCCATCAGCAGCCGCTGCCGGTTCTGCTTGGGGTCCAGGAATAGCTTGGTGAACGTGACGCCGTGCGGACCCGCCTGCCAGTCCGCGAATTCCTGCCGGTGGCAGCTCTGGCAGCGCGCCAGCATAGCGTACGCGTCCAGGCCCTTGATGCGAATCTGCTCCGGCACATCGCCCGATACGTGCTCGATCACGCGCCTGGAATTGGCGGCCATCGAATCGGCGTGGCAAGCCATGCACGGCACGCCGCGATGCGTGGACTCGCGCCACAGGTTCCACTCCGGCCGGATCTCGTGGCACCGCGCGCAGCCTTCGCCGGCCGGCGATTTGTAGTAGAGGCTGGATGCCGGCAGCAACAGGAGCGCGCAAGGCACGGCGGCTGCGGCCCACCACCAGCGCTTATGCATCACCGGTACCGCGTGCCATTCCAACCCTTCACCAGGTAATCAGACGCACGATAGGCGTTGGCCATGATCGTCAGCACGGGATTGAATCCGCCGTTGGTGACGTGCACGCTGCCGTCGATCACGAACAGGTTATCGATGTCGTGCACCTGGCAGTAGCGGTTCACCACGGAGGTTTTCGGATCGTCGCCCATGCGGCAGGTGCCGGCCTGGTGCTGTCCGGCTGTCAGCCCCGGCCCGGCCAGCCTCTTCCACGTACGCACCGCGCCCGCTTCTTTCAGCCACGCCTCGGCCTTGGCCGCCATGACATTGCCGATCTCCATGGTGTGCGGGTGTTTGTCGCCCGAGAGCCGCGCCACCGGAATGCCCCAGAAGTCGCGCACTGCCGGATCCACTTCCACGCGCGCCTCGAACATAGGCATCTCCTGGGTGGGACCCTGCACCGCAATCGCCCGCCGGTAATAGCTGCGCATGAAGTCCTTGTGCGCTTGCCCCCATTTGGGCACATCCGGCGGCAGCATGCCCACGAACTGGTAAGGCAGCCGGATGAATTCGTTCGCCAGCATGGCGCCGCCCGCCAGCCCCGCGTTTCCGTGGTTGTAATCGGACACCGCGATGGAAGCGCCCGGCCCCAGGTCGTCGTAAATAGCCTCCGGCATGATCCCGAATGCGCCCGTGTAGCTATGCCCCTGCAGATTCCGTCCCACCCAGTCGTAGCGGTTGCCGAGACCGCGCGGGAATAGCGGGCTGGTGGAGTTGAGCAGCAGCCGCGCGGACTCCACCGCGGCGCTCGACACCACTACGATGTCCGCGTCCACCCGCCGCAGCCGGTCGTGCGCATCGAAATACTCGACGCCCGTCACGCGGCCGCGCGCGTCGGTAAGGATCTGCCGGGTCATGCACCCGGTGCGCAACTCACAGTTGCCGGTCAGCATGGCCGCCGGGATCACTGTATTCTGCGTACCGTTCTTGGCATTCACCTCGCACGCGAAGCCCACGCACCAGCGGCAGCGCATGCACGGCCCGCGGCCGCCGTAGGGCACGCTGTTGCGCAGCATCGGAATATGGAACGGATGCAGACCCAGCCGCCTGGCGGCCGGCTCCAGGATCTCGAACTCGCGGTTGGGCGCCAACGGCGGCATGGGGAGCGGCTTGCGCCGCGGCCCGCGGAACGGATTGCCCGAATCGTCGCCGGAGACCCCCATCTCCCATTCGGCTTTCTCGTAGTAAGGCTCCAGGTCGTCGTAGGAGATGGGCCAATCCGCGAGCGTGCTACCCGGCACCTGCCCGTAGGTGGAGCGCATCCGGAAGTCTTTCTCCATGTAGCGCCACGCCATGGCTCCGTAGCTGAGCGTGCCGCCACCCACACAGGCCGCATTGTTGCTGTAGCCCGGACCGCTGGCCCGCACCAGGCGCGCGCGGCCCTTCAGGTCCACCGCCACCCGCGGATTGCGTTCGTCATCGGGGCCGAACGCGTTGCCCAGAGCGCTGGTGCGCTGGTTGCGCAGATCGTCTTTGCGGCAGTCGAAGGCCGTGTACCACTTGCCGCGCTCCAGCAGGACCACGCTCAATCCGGCTTGCGCGAGTTCCTTGGCCACAATGCCGCCGCCCGCGCCGGCGCCCACCACTACCGCGTTGACTCGCTTCACGCGCGCCCCCGCACGGGAGGCGACGCTACACCGAGCATCTTCCAGCTCGCCCGCTCGCGATTGCCGCCGTGCCGCGGGTCGCCATAGAAGCCCTGCATGGCATGGGCCACCAGCATGTCGAAGAACGGCTTCAGATCGGGATTGCCCTCGAAGCGGCGCAGCACGTCGAGTTGCGCGGCTGCATCCAGCTCCGCGAACGGGTGGCCGGCCAGGCGCAGGCTTTCACGGTCAATGTCCGCGATCCCTTGCCGGTAGGTCTTTTGCAAGGGCTTGTAGAAGCGTGTCAGTTGGCGATCGATAAAGACCGCCACGCCCGCCTGCCGCCCGCCGGGATCCTGATCCTCAGGGATGATTTGCGCGCACACGGCCTCGACGGTGCGGGCCTCTTCCACGGTGAAGAATCGCCACGGACTCCGGGAGCGGCCGCAGCCGATCGCCGAACCGGCGAGACCCGCGGCAATGAACTTCCGGCGATCCATATCCTGCCAACAGGGTAATCGGAATCGTGGCCGGTTTCAACCAATCGCACCTGTTTACCAGATATACTCCTTGGCCGCTTCGCGCTTGTCGTACCCATCGAGCACATGCACCACCCGGATCTTCTTCAGCGCCACAGGCGAAAGCTGCCCGATCGGGATGTAGATAATGGTCCGCCCGAAGCGCGCCGCGATGTTGCGGAACACCGTGCGCGGCGGGCGCGCCGCCACGTACACCACGAAGCGTTCCAGCGAGTAATCCAGGCCCGCCAGCAGCAGGCGCTCCGGCTTGTTCTCCGCGAAGTCGTAGTCCGGATCGTGCCACACGTCGAACATGCGCCGCGCCGGCAGGCTCATCAGAAATCCGCCGTACTCGCCGCGCCCGATACCCGGCCCCACCAGGTTGTCGAACGGAAACGTCGAGTAGAAGGCCATGTCCGATTCGTTCTGGTGTTCGCCCAGCCACGTAGTCATATAAGGATAGCGGCCGTCGCGGTCGTCGTCGAAGATCACGATCACCGACCCCACTTCGCCGGAGATCTTCTGGAACTGCCGCACGTAGATCTTGCCTTCGTGCCAATTGCGGATGGTCTCGCGCAGATCGATCCCGTCGAGCAGCGAGGTGGTGAACGGCTCCACGTGCGTGCGTTCCTCTGAGAGGATGCTCTTGCCCTTCTTCTTCAGGAAGCGCCCGTAGTCCTCGATCACCAGGTCTTCCGGCGGGTAGGAGCAGATGCTGGTTCCGTCCAACTGGCTGGCCCACTCGCCGGGCACTTTTTCTTTCTTGCGCTTCTTCAACCCGACAGGAGTCAGGCGGCGCTTGGGACTGGGGAGACGGCGGCGAAGACGGATCTTTTTCGTATCCAGCCAGACTTCTTC
>DATGGM010000022.1:0-67400 GCA_035308525.1 Bryobacteraceae bacterium | reverse complement strand
CAGTCCGCCCTCCACGGCGGCCACCAGATACCAGACGCTCCCCTTGGCCACCAGGCCCAGCGGATCGGCGGTCCGCTCGCCGGGCTCGCCCAACACCCGGCTATACACGAAGCGCACCTGACGCTCCCGCCAGAGCGCATCCAGCAGCACCGGCAGGCATGCCACCGACTCCGCGGGATCGCGCCACCCGCGCACGTCTACCAGGATGCGCCGCCGCGCAAAATCGGCCCGCGGCTGCGAAGCCGCCGGCAGCGACGCCTGCAACTTGATCAGCGCAGCTTCGGCATCCTGCTTCAAGCCCAGGTCCGACAACAGCCGCTCCGGCCGCGCCAGAAACAGCGATTGGATTTCCGCCGCGTTCATTCCGGTGAGCTTCGTCTGATAACCCTGCACCAGGCTCCACCCGCCTCCCGCGCCCCGCTCCGCCGTCACGGGCACCCCCGCACCGCTGAGAGCATCCATATCCCGTAAAATAGTCCGCTGAGAAACCTCCAGGCGCTTGGCGAGGTCGCGCGCGGTGACCCGCCGGTGGACTTGCAATAACAGCAGGATCGAAAGCAGCCGGTCTGCCCGCATACAGAGAATTTACCAGCCAAACATGACAAGAGGTGTCAGGAATGTTGTCATACATTGCTCCCCATGAAGACTTTGCAAGACAAAATTGCTGTGGTTGCCGGGTCCAGCCGCGGCGCCGGGCGGGGTATCGCGCTCGCGCTGGGGGACGCCGGCGCTACCGTTTATGCCGCCGCACGCACCTCGCGCGGTGGACCTAAGCCCACCGATAACGCGCCGGGCACCGTGGAGGATACCGCCGAGGAGGTTTGCGCCCGGGGCGGCCGGGGCATCCCGGTGCGCGCCGACCTCGGCAATGAAGAGCAGGCGGCCGCCCTTTTTCGCCGCGTCGAACAGGAACAGGGCCGTCTCGATTTGATGGCTGACGCCGCCTGGAGCGCCAACGCCATGGCCGAGTGGTCCAAGAAGTTCTGGGATCTGAGCCGGGGCATCTGGCGCGACACGGTGGATACTATCAACGCCGCCTGGTTCACCAGCGTATATGCCGCCCGCATCATGGCCAAACAGCGCAGCGGGTTGATCATTCACGTCACCGACAACCTGCACCATGACCCGTCGGCGCACCGCGGGCAGATCCTCCACGACCTGGGACACGAATGCCTCAACCGCCTGGTCGGGAGCATGAGCGCGGAGCTCAAGCGAGCCAAGGTCACGGTAGTGGGGCTCAACCCGGGCTTCATGCGCACGGAACGCGTGTTGATGTATATGACCACCGAGGCGCGCAAGGAGGAGTACCGCTTTGATCTCAGCGAGTCTCCTGAATACATCGGGCGGGCCGCGGCGGCGCTGGCGGCCGATCCCCAGTGCTTCCAAAAGACCGGGCAATTGCTGTGGGCCGCGAAGTTGGCGAAGGAGTATGGACTTACGGATGTGGATGGGCGTTATATCCCGGTGTTCGATCCAAAGGCGCCCCGGCAGGCGTATCCGTGTTGACCTCGAACACTTCCACCCACAGTCCACGGCGCACCCAGCGCATCACGGGAGTGACCGGCCTGCTCCGCATTTCGGCTACCGGGAGTTCCGGCTCGTGGCTGTAGAAGTGGCGCCAGATCTTGCGCACCAGCTCGAGATTGGTCCAGCTCCATTCCGGTTCCCACATGCGCGAGAACATGACCAGGACCCGGGCGTCCCGCCGCCAGCCGGGCGAATCCAGGCTACCCGCGGTGAAGTCCGGCAGGCTGCGTACCGGCAGCGCGCGGTGCACGTAACCAAGCTCCGGCCGGCCGAGCGCCGAGGTGAGCGGCCAAACCGTGGCCGTCCGCTGCCCGGCATAGTTTCGCTCGATGAATCCCGCTGCAGTCAGCTGCAGATCGACGAAATCCGTGAACGCCAGGTTGTTCTCGAACGGGAATGGATAGGGCGGATTCCAGAAGTTGCCTACGATCAAGCCGGCCAGCACGGCCACCTGGCTAGACACCTTGAGGGGAACCGGATAACGCGACATTGACGCCAGCATCGCGGTATAGACGATCGGCAATACCGGCAAGAGGTAGCGCTCCAGCATGGCCCCCCCCACGGCGCAATGGAAGAGGACGAAAATGCCGGTGAGCACCCAGGCAACCCGCCAGGCGCGTGTGGCGAAGACGCCGCAGCGCCATCCCCACAGAATCGCAATGGTCCCGATCCAGTGGAAATCCTGGAAGAACAGGTAGTACAGGCGCCTGCCCAGCGCGAATGTAAACCGCACCGGATGAAACGGATAGTACAGGTTGTAGCGGGTGAACTCGGTGTTGCCGAACAGATGCCCTGTGCCGCGCGCCAGCAGCATCAGCCAGCCGCAAAGCAGCACCGCTGGAAACAGAAACCAGATGGCTTCCCGCCGGCGCCGTTCGTAGAAAAGCCACCCGGCCAGCACCAGCGGCACGATCAATCCGGTTTCCTTGACCAGCACCAGAGCGATGGACGCGACAGCGGCCAGCCGGACCTTCTCCTGCAGGAACAGCAGCAAGGCCAGGCCGGCGAACACCATGGCGGGCATATCCAGTTGTGCCAGCATAGCTTGCGCAAAGAACAGGGGCGAAGCGCAAAGCAGGAACACCGCCATGAATGCCGGCGCGCCGCGCACGTTGCGACACAGTTCGATAGCCAGTAGAAACGCTACCAGGATCGCCAGCGAGGCAACCAACAACATGGCGATACGCGTGCTCATAACCGAGTAGCCGGCGATGGTCCAAAAAGCCGCCAGGTACGCCATCACACCGGGCGGGTGGGCATTCGGCAGGGTTGAGCGCGGGATCCAGGCGCCGTCGTGGAAGATATCCAGCGCGGCGGGCACGAACTGGCCGAGTTCATCCCAGTAATACGGCAGACGCAAAAGGGGGGCATGGGAAGCGAAAATAATGAGAGCAAACAGGAGCAGAAAGAACCAGTAGGTTTGGGGCCGGATGTGGCGCCGGGCAGGTTCCCGGTTCACTGCACGGTCCCGGCCGGCGGGTGGGGCTCCAACTTGATCTCGCCGAATGCGGTTTCGTATTGGGTGACGTTTTGCTGCAGAACGTTAAGCAAGGCTTTGGCTTGTTGCGGGCTGAGGTAGATGCCCTGGAAATTCTGGATGCTGACGTTGTCGGGCGCCGTCTGGTTCACCAGCCCGAACAGCAGGAAGAAGTCCCACAGGTTCACGCGGATCTGGACACTGTTGGCATACCCTTCCCGATATTCCGGAGTGTTGCTCAACTGGATCTTGGGCGGTTGCGGCTGGCTCATAGTGCCATGGTGACACAAATAGCAGTTTGAAAATTATCGTAAATTGACAAAACCTCCACGGGCGTTTTTGCGTCCGATGAGGTGAGAGAGGAGCACGGAGATGAAGGCACTCACGGAAAAAGGCGTCAGCGGTCTGGCGTTCTGCCCGATCTGCACGCACACGGTTCCGGCAGTGGTGGATATCATTGGAAAGCGGCCGAAAGTTACCCCAGGACAACGTTGCCCACGGTGCGCGGCGTCGCTGGATGTAGCCATGGTAGTACAGATAGCAGAAGCCGCCTGACCCTCAGTACTTTTCTGAGTGGCAAGCCCGGCGATTGCGCGGTATAGTGTAGTCAGATTGGGAACCAAATGAAACGGAAGCTGCTACCCAAGTCCGAGCCGGTCATTGCTCCGGAAATTCTGGAGCAAGCCAAGCGCTCGCTCGTAACCGACAGTTTGCGCAAGCCCGGCAAGTGTTCGGTCTGCGGCGGCGAGACTTCACTCGGCGTGGGTGAGCCCCTGTGCTGGGTGTGCCGGCGTCTGAAAATCAGTGCGTGGCGCGACATGGAACAGCAAATGCCGGCTCAGGAATAACCTGCAGCCTTGGCCCGTTCGTAAACCAAACCCGCCGCGATCACATCCTCTACCGCCAGCCCATTCGATTTAAATAAGGTTATCTGCCCGGGCGTAGTCCGCGCCTGGACTCGACCGGATGCCACATCCTGCAACTCCACCACCGGAAAGCCGGCCTGCGGGCCTGTCCATCCTGCCATCAAAAGATCCCCGGACTCCATAAGGGCCTGCTCGATGGAATCCACCACGATCGAATCCGCGCGCCGCACCAGTTCGGCCGGGATCTCGCGGCGGGCAGCCTGGTTCGATCCCATGGCGTTAATGTGCGTCCCCGGCGAGATCCATTCCGCCGAGAGCACCGGCTCCCTGGCAAACGTGGCGGTCACCACGATGTGCGCGCCGCGCACCGCCTGTTCGGCGGTGTCCGCGGCCTGGACCTTGGTCCCCAGGCGGGCAGCCGCCTCCGCGGCGAACGCGCCGCGCTTTGCCGGATCCCGGCTCCAGACCCGCGTCTCGGTGATGCCGCGTACGGCCAGCATGGCGTCGAGCTGCGTGCGCGCCTGAAACCCGCTGCCGATGATGGCAAGTGTCGAAGCATCGTCACGCGACATCCATCTGGTCGCCAGTCCGCTGGCCGCGCCCGTGCGGATCTGCCCCAGATGATTGGCTTCCAGGATCGCCAGCGGCTCGGCGTCGGCGGCGCGGTACAGCAGAAACAGGAAGTGCGCGCCACGCTTGGGATTGGAGGCATAGACCTTGGCGCCGTAATACCGGCCGTCGCTGGCGGCCATGTAGTGCAACACCGAGCCGGTGGGCAGGATCAGTCGCCGCCGGGGATGGTTGAGCGCTTCGCCGGTTGCCAGCCGCGCGAACGCGGTCTGCATCAGCTCGATGCAGTCCTTCAAGGGCAGTAGTTCACGGACGGCTTCTTCGGTCAGGTGCATCATTTATTTGCCTCAATGGTTTGCGCCACGTCTTCCCACTCCGTCATCAGGTTGATGATGTCTGTGCGGCGCGCGTTAAGCAGATCGTTGACGCGGACAGTCTCGCCGGCGCTGACGAAGTGGGCCAGGGCGGCTTCGTAATCGGCGACCTCCACTTCCAGCCGCGTAATTTCGTCCTCGATCTCGCGGCGGCGCTCTCTCAACTGGCGCAGCTTGATGGGATTGAGGCGGGCGGGCTTGCGGTTCACGGGGCTGGGGGCGGGGGCTTTAGGGGCGGCATTCGGTTTCGCCGCCTTCGGCTCGGGCTCCGGTTCCGACGCCGGCCCGACCTGCTTGCCTTCCTTTCGCCAGAGGTAATCTTCGTAGTTGCCCGGAAAGACCTGCACGCTCCCGTCCGCGACTTCAAAGACGCGGGTGGCCAGCTTGTCGATGAAATAGCGGTCGTGTGAGACGAACACCACCGTGCCGGTGAAGTCTTCCAGGGCTTCCAGCAGGACTTCCTTGGCGCGCAGATCCAGGTGGTTGGTGGGCTCGTCGAGGAGGAGGAAATTGGACGGCATCATCAGCATGCGGGCCAGCGCGTAGCGGTTGCGCTCGCCGCCGGAGAGCACTCCGATGGTCTTGAAGACGTCGTCCTCCGAGAACAGGAAGCAGCCCAGAATCGAGCGCAGCTCCGTGTTGGTGGCACGCGGCGCGACGATGCCCAGATCGTCGATCATGCGCGCGCTGGTGTCCAGCTCCTTGTATTGATCCTGCGCGAAGTAGTCCGGCTGGGCGTTGTGTCCCAGTATGTATTCACCCGATGAGAGCGGCTCGGCGCCGCTCAGGATTTTGATCAGCGTGGACTTGCCCGCGCCGTTCACTCCCACCAGGGCCACGCGATCGCCCCGCTCAATGGTGAAGTTCACGCCCGCGAAGACCGGGTGGTCGCCGTAGTTCTTGGACACGTTCTTAAACTCCGCCACGATGCGTCCGCTGGGCTTGGGCTGCGGGAACTTGAAGTGGATGGTCTTCTCTTCCGGCGGAATCTCGATCTTCTCGATGCGCTCCAGTTCCTTGATGCGGCTTTGCACCTGCCTGGCCTTGGTGGCCTGATAGCGGAAGCGGCTGATAAACGCTTCCAACTGCCGGACGCGATCCTGCTGGTTGGCGTACGCGGCGTCGAGTTGCGCGCGCCGTTCGGCCTTCTGCTGCTCATAGCGCGTGTAACCGCCGGTGTAGAAGTGCACGCTCTTGTTCCAGAGCTCCAGCAGCTTCTTCACCGTCACGTCCAGGAAGTAGCGGTCGTGCGAGACCAGGACGTAAGCGTGCGGATAGGCCGCCAGGTAGCCTTCCAGCCAGTTGCGGGCTTCCAGATCGAGGTGGTTGGTGGGCTCGTCGAGCAGCAGCAGGTTGGGCTTTTCGAGCAGCAGCTTGGCCAGCGCGATGCGCATCTGCCAGCCGCCCGAGAAGTCTTCAGTGCGCTTGGTCCATTCGCGCTGGGGGAAGCCCAGGCCGGACAGCACCATGCCCACCTGCGCCTCGATGGCAAATCCGTCGCGGGCGCGGAATTCGCCTTCCGCGCGATGGAAGCGCTCGGCCACCTGCGCATACCCGGCACTGGCAGGGTCGAGTTCAGACATCCTGTGCGCCAGGTCTTCCTGCTCCTGCTCCAGCCCCAACAGATCGGCGAACACGGTCATGCACTCGCCGAAGACCGTGCGCCCGGAGAGCGACAGGCCTTCCTGCGGCAGGTAGCCGACGCTAGCCCCCTTCATGACGGTGATGGAGCCGGCGTCGAGTCCGTCCATGCCCGCCAGGATTTTCAGCAGCGTGGATTTGCCGGTGCCATTGGCGCCCACGATGCCGGCGCGCTCGTTGGAAGTAACCAGCCAGTCAAAGTTCTCGAAGAGTGTTTTGGGACCGAAGCGCTTGGCGGCCCCGGTGAGTTGGATCATTGCGGGGTGTAAACTTCATTGTAGCCCGGCTCAGCCGCGCTTCACTTCGCTCATCAGCGCGAGGAGGTTGTTGTCCGCGTCGCGGAAGAATGCCATCCACAGGTCGTGATCCGGCATGGCCGCAATCAGGTGCGGCGGCGTTTCGAAGTTTACGCCGCGGGATTGCAGTGTCTGGGCAACGGCCTTAATGTCACCCACTTTGAAATAGAAGATCGAACCGGGATGATCGAACTCCGGCTTTTCGGGCAGCGACAGCATCAGCCGCACGCCGCCGCAATCGAGGAACGCCATCTTGGGACCGGCCTGGAACAGAAACCGCATGCCCAGCGTGTCGCGATAGAAGGCCACGGCCTTTTCTATATCGTGCACGTTAATGGATGCCTGGCCGATGGTGGCGGAAGAAAGATCGGTGGTTGCCATGGTTTGTCCTCTTAGAGCTTCATGCCGGTCCAGACGGCTTCGAACAGTCCCTTCCTGGGATCTTTGGGCTTGTCCGGTTGAAACGCGACGAACGAGAAGCTGCCGTCGCCGCCATACGCGGTGGTGATGTCCAGGCCGCGCGCGCCGGCGTCTCCGGCTTCGAAGTAATGGATATTATCGCGCGTGGCGGAAAGCGTGCTGATGCGGCGCGGCGACACGATCTGGCTGCGGGTCTCCCGGATCAGGAAGGGCGTGCGGGTGCCGGAGTCGAATCGGGGCGCCTCGCCGTGCACTTCGAAGTGACGGACGCGCGCCTCGCCTTCCATGCCCACCGTGCACACGCTGGCCTGTGGATGGCAGTGCGCAGGGAGCACCGCGCGCGGCGCCATGCGCCATTGGATCACCGCGAAGGGCACTCCGCGAAAGCTGGGTCCGAATTCGACTTTTGGATCCAGGCCCTGAAACGCGCCGAGCCTGCTATCCGGCGCGGCTTTCAAGCGCACGGCCCAGGCGGCGATGCGGTTGAGGTAAGTATCCTGGCCGATCTCGGAAGCGTCGCGCGCGAACTCGGCGGCGTCGGCCGGGCACAGGCGGATGAAATCGTTCCAATCGAGCGGCGGCGCGGCGGTGGCGGCGCGGGCCGGCGGCGCGTTGCGCAACAGGGCGGCGGCCACGGCCAGCGGGGCCCAGAAGATGGTGCGGCGCTCGATGGCCACGCCGGAGGCGAGTTCGTTCGAGTCAGGCATCCAGGTCATGGAGCCAGATTACGCCACTGCCGCCGACAATACTTCTTCAATCCTGCTCTTTTCGCGGAATGCCCGCGGAGACACGCCGAAGCGCTTGCGGAAGAGCCAGCTAAACGATCCCAGGCTCTCGAAGCCCACGGCGAAGCAGATGGACGTCACGTCGTCGCCCGTGTTCGCCAGGAGCCGGCGGGCATTATCCAGGCGGGTCTCCTGCAGAAACCGCATGGGCGTGCGGCCGAAAGCCCGCTTGAACATGCGCTGGAAGTGGAAGGGCGAGAGCGCCGCCGCGCGCGCGGCCGCCGCCACGGTGAGCGGCCGATCGTAGCAGGAGAACAGAAAATCGCGCCCGCGATAGAGGCGCCGGTAGAGTTCCAGGCGCGTGGCGGGCTTCAGGCCGGGAAACGAATCGGCCTCTCCGCTGATCTGGAAGCGCAGGCCGGCCAGCGCCTGCGCCAGGCCGTACATGCGATCCTCCAGCCATAGCGCGGTGGCCTGCGGACCGCGCAATCCGGCGTGCAGATCGGCCAGCGCGCGCGCCACCGGACCGCGATTGGGATAGAGCCGCTCGCAGAAGTCGATGGCCGGCGCGGCGTTGGCGGTGTCGTCCAGATCGCCGGGGACGGCCGCCTGCTCCAGGAATCCGGGTTGGAAGAAGGGGCACAGCGTTTCGGTGTGGATGCGGCCGCGGCCTTCGAATTCCAGCGAGTAGCGCTGTCCGTGATTCAGGATCAGAAACGAATCCGGCGTGAGCAGATAGTGGCCCTGCGGCGTGTGGTAGCGCGCCTCGCCGCGCACTACCGACTTGAGCGATAGAGTGGTGCGGTAGTCATTGACTTCGTAGCGCGTGCCGTGGCCGTTCAGCACCGCGCAGAAATCGGGCAGTTCTCCGCCCCGCGGATTCAGGCGGAAGCGGAAATCGGCCATGGGGCCATTGTCGCATGACGGGCGGCGAATCGCGGCTCAGTTAGTTATATCGCTGGTGCGGCTTTCCTCGCGGATCGGCATGTAGACTTCGTACCACTTTTTCTGCGCGGGGCTGCCGGCGTACTTCGTGAGGGCGTCCTCACTGGCAAACTCCATCACGATAACGTGGCTATAACCCTCGGGAAGCTGTTTCTTGATCGGCTTGGTCCACACGCGCGTGATGCCGCGGTACTCGGCAGGCAGCGCCTCGGCGGCCTTGATGGCCTTGTCGATCTGCGCCGGCGTCGCGTCGGCCTTCCACTGGATGGAGATCACATGGATCACCGTTTTCGGGTTGGTAGCGGCCGCCAACGCAAAGGTGCGCGTAGGGAGCTTCTGGCTCTGGCCCAACATCATCAGGCTTGCGGCACAGACGCCAAGGAACAGTCGTTTGGTCATGGGCTTCTCCTCAAAAATCTTACCATTAGAAGCTACGCAAAATGCCGCCTGGGCTGGCCGGCTTCCCCGGCCGCACCAGCGTGACCATTACCAGCGCGGCCAGACAGGGCACCATGGACGCGACGATGATGATCGGCTGGAACGAGAGGCGGTCGGACACGCGCCCGATCAGGTAGGTGGAGACCAGCGTAACCAGGCCCGCGCCGGCGCCGCTCATCCCGCTGACGGTCGCCACGGCGCTCGACTGGAACACGTCGGCAGGCAGCGAGATGAAGATTGTGGAGCAAGCCGCGTAACAGAACGTGGCGAAGGCGAACAGCCCTATCAGCAGCCAGTAGCGCGAGCTGAACGCCGCCGGAATCAACAGCAGCATGGCCGGGCCGAAGATCGCCACCACCGTCCGCCGCGACTTGCCCACCGGCCAGCCGCGCTGGATCCAGTAACTCGACAAGCCGCCGCCGAAGAAGTTACCGAGATCCGCCGCCATGAACGGCGCCCAGAAGCCCAGCGCGCTCTCTTCCATGCGGAATCCCTTGCTGGCGAGGTAAATGGCGAACCACTCCGCCATCATGAACCAGTAGGGATCGAGAAGCGAGCGGCCCACGACGATGCCCCAGGTTTGGCGGAAGCGGAGGAGTTGCGACACGTTGATGCGGCGACGCGGCGACACGGCGGCTGCGGGTTCAGCTTGCCGGCTGGACCGGATCAGGTGCAGCTCTTCCGGGGTGATACGCGGGTGCGTTTCAGGGGTGTGGTATACCTTTCTCCAGACCAGCAGCCAAAGAAAGCCCAGGCTGGCTGTGATGAGAAAGGCCGGCCGCCATGAGCCGAACGTATGAAACAAGAAGATGACCAGGAACGGCGCGACCGCCCCGCCAATGGACGATCCGCTATCAAACAGCGCGACGGCCCACGCGCGCTCGTGGTCCGGGAACCACTCCGAGACCGCCTTGGCCGCGCCGGGCCACCCGGCCGATTCTCCCGCGGCCAGCAGTCCACGGAAGACGCGGAAGGCGCCCAATCCCTGCGCCAGGGCGGTGCACGCGGCCACTACCGAGTAAAACGCCACGCTGATCGATAGGCCGTGCCGCGTTCCCAGCCGGTCCAGCGCGCGCCCCGAAACGAACTGCATGACGGTGTACACCACGCGGAAGGCGATCAACACGGTGGCGAAGTCGGTGTTCGTCCAGTGATACTGGTCTTTGAGGACGGGAGCCAGCACGCTGAGCGTCTGCCGGTCAATGTAGTTGATGACCGTGGAGGCGAAGAGCAGGCCGCCGATCCACCAGCGGAGGTTGCGGATCAAGATGAAGACCATCATAGAGCCATTCCGGATCAAGAGCGTGGAGCCGCTGCGGCACACCACGCGCGCGGAACGCGAGAGCTTCCTGGAAGCCGCGGGCTACAACCTGTTTCTGATCCAGGCCAAAGACATTTTGATCGACCTGCTGACCGATTCCGGCACCAGCGCCATGTCCACCGGGCAGTGGGCGGCCCTCATGCGCGGCGACGAATCCTACGCGGGCAGCGAGAGCTTCTTCCGCATGAAGCGGGTGGCCGATGAGCTGACCGGGTTCCGGCACATGATTCCCACCCACCAGGGACGGGCCGCCGAGCGCATCCTCTTCACGGTGATGTGCCAGCCCGGCCACGTGGTGCCGAATAATACGCATTTCGACACCACGCGCGCCAACATCGAATTCACCGGCGCGCGGGCCGTCGATCTGCCCATCCCTGAAGCCGCCGACACGCAGGCGCGCCTGGATTTCAAGGGCAACATGGACGTGGGCGCCCTGGATCGGCTGATCCGGGAGACCGGGGCGGAGCATGTTCCGCTGGTGATGCTCACCGTGACCAACAACTCGGGCGGCGGCCAGCCGGTGTCCATGGCGAATATCGAGGCGGTGCGCGAGGTGACCGCCCGTTACCGCATTCCGCTCTACCTGGATGCATGCCGCTTCGCCGAGAATTCCTGGTTCATCCAGCAGCGCGAGCCAGGCTACGCGAACTGGTCGCCAAAACGGATCGCGCAGAAGATGTTTTCGCTGGCGGACGGCTGCACCTTCTCAGCGAAGAAGGACGCTTTCGCGAATATTGGCGGATTCCTCTCCACCAACGACGACCGGCTGGCCGCCCAGGAGACCAACCTTCTGATCCTGACGGAGGGCTTTCCTACCTATGGAGGCCTGGCCGGGCGCGACCTGGAGGCCATCGGGGTGGGCCTGGAAGAAGTGCTCGACCCGGACTATCTGCGCTACCGCATCGTATCCACCGGCTACCTGGGGCGCCACATCGCGGATCACGGCGTGCCCATCGTGGAGCCTCCCGGCGGTCACGCAATTTATATCGACGCCGCGCGTATGCTGCCGCACATTCCGCGCGAACAGTTTCCGGGGCAGGCGCTGGCCGTAGAACTGTACAGGCATGCGGGCATCCGCTCGGTGGAGATCGGCTCCGTGATGTTTGGCGACAAGGCCCAGCACGAGCTGCTGCGCCTGGCGATTCCACGGCGGGTCTACACGCAGAGCCACATCGATTACGTGGTGGAAGCCATTCTGGAAGTCAACGCGCGGAAAGACGAGATACGCGGGCTGGAGATTGCGGAGCAGCCGCCGTTTCTGCGGCATTTCAGCGCGCGTTTCCGGCCGGCCGGCGTGCCTGCGGCACGTCCGTGTGCTTAACGGGAAAGTTGTTGCGCCGGAACCCCAAATTTAGTAAAACAGAATAGACCGATTTTGTTTTAAGCAGATCGGATGTTTTGTGAATCGCATGTGCAAAAGTTTTAACAAAGCCGCATGCACGCATCCGGCCAACTGATTCTGAACGGTTTGCCGCGCCGGAGAGACCGGCGGAAGCGGCATGTTTTATGCAGAGGCTAAGCGGCTCAAAACACGGCTCGCAAATAGCTGGGCCGGGGAGCAAGTCAGGCCGGTAAGCTGATCATTGCGCCATGTCAGCCACCACTGCCATCTCTCTGGACAAAGGCCTCCCCAGCAACGTAGACGCGGAGCGCTTCGTCCTCGGCTCCGTCCTGCTCAACGACAGCCTTTACATTCAAGCCGCGGGTGAGCTGCAGGCCGACGATTTCAGCCTGGAGAAGCACCGCCGCATCTTCTCCCGGATGGGCGAGCTGCACGAGCGCGGCGAGCACATCGATCGCATCACCGTAGCCAACGAGCTGATGCGCTTCAACGAGCTGGAATCCTGCGACGGCCTCAGCTACCTGGTCTCGCTGGATGACGGCCTGCCGCAGATCCTGAATATCGACGCCTACATCCGCATCGTCAAGGACAAGGCCGTTTTGCGACGCATCATCTTCGCCTCGCAGCATCTGATGAACCGCTGCCTGATCGGCGAGGAAGAGCCGGACGAAATCCTGGCGGGCGCCGAAGAGACGCTGCTGAAGCTCGGCGAAGCGCGTGTCAAGAGCGGATTGGTCAGCCCGCGCCAGGTGATCGACGAGTATCAGGGCGGGCTGAACTCTTTCCTGGATCCCAGCAAGCGCGTCAAGGGCATCAGCACGGGATTCACCAAGTTCGACGAGAAGACCAGCGGATTGCACGCGGGCGACCTGTTCATTTTGGCGGCGCGGCCATCCATGGGCAAGACGGCGCTGGCGCTGAACATCGCGCAGCATGTCGCCGCCAAAGGGAAGCGGCCGGTGGCCATCTTCTCGCTGGAAATGTCGAAAGAGTCGCTGCTGACGCGCATGCTGTGCGCCACCGCGCGTGTGGACAGCCAGAAGTTCCGCGCAGGCTACCTGAGCGCCGACGAACGCAAAAGGCTCCAGGCGGCCGCATCCAGCATCGTGGAAGCACCGCTGTTCATCGACGATACGGCCGGCATTCACCTGATGGATATCCACGCCAAGCTGCGCCGCCTGAAGGCCGAGCAGAATGGCTTGGGGCTGGTGATCGTCGATTATCTGCAGTTGATGAGCGGGCGCGGGCGCTTCGAAAACCGCAACCAGGAGATCAGCACCATTTCGCGCGGCATGAAGATGCTGGCCAAGGATCTGAACGTGCCGATGCTGGTGCTTTCGCAGCTCAACCGCGCGCCGGAAGCGCGCCAGGGCGATCACAAGCCCATGCTCAGCGATCTGCGCGAGTCGGGATCGATCGAGCAGGATGCCGACCTGGTGGGCTTCGTGTTTCGCGAGGAATATTACAAGCCGCAGGATGAAAGCGTCCGGGGCAAAGCCGAGCTGATTCTGGCCAAGCAGCGCAATGGCCCGACGGGCACGGTCGAGTTGGTGTTCCTGCACGAGTTCACCAAGTTCGAGAATCGCGCGGCGGATCTGGGTGAGGCGGAAGACTAGCGTCAGCTTTCTTGACGCGCCCCGCCGCCGCACGGCCGGGAATTCAGCCACGAGCGACAGCTTTCCGCCCATCGCCTGGACGGTCTTCCGCAGCGTGGAGAGCAACAGATTGCTGCGCTTTTCCAGCCGCGAAACGCTGTCCTGGGTGATCCCGAGAGTCTTGGCCAGGGTCATCTCCTCGGCGATCAGCTGGGCGGCGCGGGCCTCGACCTTCCGGCGCTGCGCGGGACTCAGTTGCTTAATTATGTCGTCCACGTTGGTGGGCATGATCATTCCCGTTCCGACGCCCATTTGGCCCGCTGGAAAGGGAGACGAAGGCAAAAGCCACTCTCCACTCGCCGCCGGCCGCGCCGAACCGCAACTCCTTCATATTCGCGTGGCGGGAGCCGTGCAGCGTATCGACGCGAGGCCCGAACTGCTGTAGCAAGTGAACCGCTGCCTGATCGGCGAGGAGCGCGCGTCAAGAGCGGACTGGTGAGCCCGCGCCAGGTCATCGACCAATATCAGGGCGGGCTGAATGCTTTTCCGGACCCTAGCAAGCGCTTCAAGGACATCAACGCGGGGTTCACCGAGTTCGATGTTCCACGCCGGCTACCTGAGCGCCGACGAACGCAAAAGGCTCCAGGCGGCCGCATCCGACATCGTGGAAGCGGGGAAGCGGAAGAGTAAGCCGGGCGCGCGCTAGCTGCGCGGGCGCGTAAAGTACATCCCGGCCGCGCAATCCAGTTCTTCGCCAGTCACGCGCGCCGGACGGCCCTCGTATTCACTGCGCCAAATCAGGATATCGCAGAGATCCGCCGGATAGCAGGCCTTCAAAGCGTCGCCATGTCGCAGGCACAGTTCGGCGAAGTAGCCCGCCGTCTGTGCGTCGCAGGCCAGACGGCGCTGGTCGAGCGCGCGCGCCAGGATCTCGTGGAAGCACTGCCTGGTGACCGGTTCGATAAAAATCTTATTGTGGATGCGCCGTCAGGAAGGCCTCGTCAGCCAGCTCCGAGGGGTCCAGGTTGGTGGCGAAGACCACCATCACTTCAAACGGGTCCCGCGGCGAAATCACTTGCCGGCCGAAGTCGTCGATCACCAGGATGCCGTTGTTGGCTTTCATCTGCAGCGGCGCGGCATAGATCCCCGAGGAGCTGTCCGAACGCAACTCGAGCATTTCGGAAACCAGTTCGCCGCCCACCGCCACCGATGGGCGGTGGCAGAGCACCCAGCGGGCATCCAGCTCTTCAGGCTGTTCGGCGCACGGCCGGTGTAGCACGGGATCGAACAGCGTGATGATGTAACCGTCCAATTCCACGGCATAGGGGATGAGCACGCCGTCCTGATAGACGCGCAGCAGCCGCTCGGCGAGGCTGGTTTTGCCGTTGCCGGTGGGACCGTAGAGAAACAGCGCTTTTTGTGAAATCAGGGCGGGGCCGAGCTGATCGAGGAGAGGCGTTGGAAGCACCAGGTCGCTGAGCGCCTCACGCAGACTCTGGCGGCTGACGCGCACATGCGCGGCCTGCTCTCTCACGGCGCGGTCATAGGCCGCCAGCGATACCGGCGCGGGACCGGCATAGGCACAAATCGCCGCGCGGTCGGCTGCCATGGCCTTGCCGGATGCGGTCAGGCCAAAACGGTAATCGTTGCCCTGCATGCCCTTCACGTCCAGGTAGGCCTGTTGCCGCAACTGACGGAATACGGGCTCGAGCACCATGTTCGGCAGCTTCAGGCGCGCGCTGAGCGATGCGAAACCAGACTCTCCCTGCTCCCGGACGGCGCGTACGACCAGATCCTGCACCAGGCTGGGTGAGATATCCAGATCGGCCAGGGCTTCCGGCTGCAAGGGCCAGAGTGCCGGTTTCAAAATGGGCAGAGTGTCCGCCGCGGTCATGATACGTCATGCCGCGAGGGTTGAGTTTCCGCCAGGCACTCCTTCCGTGCGCGGCCGGCCAGGGCCAGCGAAGAATTAAACTCGACGCCGATGGAGTATTTCAGTGCGTTGCGCACGCAGTGCCGGACCGACGCGGTTCCCAAGCTACCGTGCCGCGCGGAGTTGAGCGTTATGCTGGTGCGCGGTGGAATAGGTATATCCGTCTCCAGGCGGGCTCCCTCGGCGGACAAATCCAGGCACCTGGCGCGCAGGCTCTGCACGCGTCCCCGCGAGTCTTTCCACGACACCTGCATCTGGCCATCGAAGGGCTGGCGCGCATGTCGGCGCAGCAGAGATTTCGCCTGCATATATTCTCGTGCGCCGAGCGGGGGCTGAAATCTCAAGAAAAAATCGCCGAGCCGCTGAAAAGATTTGTGTGATCTTGCCGTGGCGCCATGTCAGTAAGCTGACAGTTCACCAACATGACTGAAAGATTACAGCCAAATCATGCTGGCCGACGGCGATGGCACTTACACCATCAGCGACACGTATATCGGGCTCTCCGTGGCGGTAGCCGACGTGAACCACGATGGCCACGCGGACCTGATCGTGGGCGCCAGCAGTAACGCCATCGCCGTATTTACCGGTAACGGCGCAGGAGGCGTTGGGGCCGAGATCGATTCGCTTCCCGGAGCGACGCCCGGCGCGCTGGCGGTTCGCGATTTCAACGGCGATGGCCGGCCGATGTCGCCGTCCTGCATTTCTGCGGTTATTCCGCGGAGCGGCCAGACCAAGCCTGACCTGGTATTTGTGGGCTCGCAACTCCACGCCATAAATGCTAATGTGACTCGGTGTCGATCTCTGTCAGCCGGAGCTGGATGCTGCTCAGGCTGCTCTGCACCCGCACGATGTTGATATTGGCGTTGCCGTAAGGAACCAGACCCTGGTACATCTCCAGCGCTCGGCGGTAATCGTCGGCGGCCTTCTCGATCTGGTCCTTCTCTTGAGGCAACCCACGCACGTCGCGCGAGTCCCACCAGAGCCGGTCGCCGCGGTCGCGATAGCCGTCGGCGAGCTGGGCCTTCTCGCGGTTTCCCAGCTTGTAGCCGTGCCGCTCGGCCTCCTGCAAAGCCGCGTACGCCCGGTCGATATCCTTCAAGCCGTAAACATACACATGCGCCAGGCCAAGCTGCGGATCGGGCGAGCGAGGCAGCAGTTGCTGGGCTTCCTCGAACTTCTGCACGGCCTCGTTCAGCAGCGTGGCATTTCGATGGCTGAGGCCGTTGATGCGATCGATGTGGCCGTCGCACAAGCGCATCTCACCGCGCACCGTCTCATCGCGCGGATCGAGCTCCAGCGCGCGAGCCAGATCCTGCCGCGCGCGCTTCCAATCGTTTTCGTAGACCGGCTGACGGTCGCTGTTGCGGTAAGTCTCGATCACGCGGTCGGCCGCCGCCACCAGCCGCTTCTTTACGGAGTGGCGGGGGCCGAACAGCGCCAGCGACTGCGCATTGCCCTTGGAGAGGTCCGCCCAGCGGGCCCAGATGGTATCTGGATCGGTGGTCACTTCGGTGTTAATGTCGCGGTCGAGCTGCTGTCCATGCCGCCACAGGGCAATGCTCGAAGTGACTTGAATCACCGAATAAGCCAGCGCCAGGCCGGCGAGCGCGACCAGAAATCGCTTGGTATCGCGCTCGCGCTGGGTACGGGCGAGCGACTTGGGAGCGGCGGGGGCATTGGCCGACCGCATAGTGGCAGTGGCCGGCGCGGGCGCTCCGAACTTTCGCGGCTGATCCGTGCGGCGGGTGCTGTCGTCCACATCCGCGGCGACATGGAATGTGCGGCGCGTGGCATTGGCGTCTTCCGGGGGGTCCGCGTTCACCGCGCCGCCCGCGCGAAACGCCGCCAGGTCGGCGCCCAATTCCGCCGCCGACTGATAGCGCCGCTGGGGCTGCGGATCCATGGTCTTGCAGAGGACGCGGCGCAGAGCCTCGGGACAAGGGTCCGGCGCGGGCGGAGCCGGGATCCGAGAGCGAATCATGCGCTCCAGGCGCTCGGTGTTCTCCGCCTGGTAGGGCTGCGATCCGGCCACCAGCTCGTACAGCAGCACGCCCAGCGACCAGAGGTCCGACATGGCATTGACTTCGCCGGAATCCAGCCGCTCGGGCGACGCATAGGGCACGCTGCCGAATTCGTTGCGCGTCAGCTTGCGCGAAAGCGATAGGGCTTTGGCGATGCCGAAGTCCAACACGCGTACGCGGTTCTCGTTATCGATGCGGATGTTCTTCGGCTTGATATCGCCGTGTACGATGCCGCAATACTCCTTGCCATCGATGGTGACTTCCAGCTTGTGCGCGTTCTCGAGCGTCTGGCAGATGGCCAGCGCAATATCCACCGCATCATCCACGGGAGCCGGCCCATGGCGCATCAGGTCCGAGAGATCGCGCCCTTCGACGTATTCCATGGCCACGGCGAAGTAGCCGTCCATATCGCAGGTATCGAAGATGCGCACCACGCGCGAGTCGATTTCCGCGAGCCGGGCCTGTAACTGGGAGCCGCGGCGTTCGGCCTCGATGGCTTCCCGCGAATCTGCGTCCGGACCGTCCTCGATGACTTTCAGAGCGACCGTACGCTCCTGTTCGGTATCCTGCGCAAGGTACACATCAGCCATGCCGCCGCGGCCCAGCTTGCGCAGGATCTCGTATTTGCCGACTTTGCGCCTCTCGGGAATGACCATTAGTGCGCCGCTCCCCGGTTGCGCGCGGCCGGCTTGGCCGGCAGGAAGAAATTGAATTTGGTGATGGGATCTGTCTCCATCCCGGCCGGCACGGCAACCGGATCGCCGCCATTGTCGCCGAAGGTGTTGCCGACCAGCACAGGCCTTGCCGGATCCTCAATCGCGATGCCCGGCCCGGGCTTGCGCGGCGCCTTGTGGCCGCGCCCATTGCGCAGGATAGCGTTATAAAGAATCCACGGAGCCGACTCGCCGGAGACGCGAATGCCGGTATCCAGGCAATCCTCAATCGAATTGGCGCGCAGCACCGCCTTGGATTTTCCGCGGATGGCGATGCCCGTGGCAGCGCCCACGATCTCCGTGTCCTGCAATTCGAGATCGGAGTCTGCGATCACCACGGCGACTTCCAGCGGCGCTTTCTCATCGGCCCGGATGCGGAAGCCGGAAACCCGCGCCCCTTGGACGCCCTCCGCCACAATGGCCACCGCCGGTCCGTTTGGCATAGCGGCGGCGCGCAGCACCGGCACATCCGGCAGCCGCCCTCTTACCGTCACGCCATTTTTGAGCCGGAGTTGCTCCAGGTACTCACCACTGGGAACTTCCACCGTGTCGCCGGGGCGGGCTTTGTCCAGCGCCTGGCCAATGCTGGCAAAGCCGCCCGCGCCCACGCGCAGCGTCTGCGGAGGCACCACCACCGGCGGGCGATCCCACAAGCCGTAGTAACGAAGGCCGGCTAAGACCAGCGCCGCACAGATCACGCCGTAAACGAATATAGCCGGCTTGGCGGCGAACGGGCTGCCCGCCGGAGCGGGTTCGCGAAGCGTCTCGCGCGCGCCGGCGAACTGCTCGCCCTCCACGATGAGAATCGTGACATTGTCCTTGCCGCCCGCGCGATTGGCCGCTTCAATGAGCTCGTGGACGGCGCCGCCGGGACGCCCCGCGTTAGCCAGCACCGCGCGCATGATCTCGCTCGAGGTGACCTGGTCGCTCAGCCCGTCGCTGCACAGCAACAACGCGCTATCGGGCTCAAACGGGATGCGCCGTATTTCGATGAAATCGGGGTCGTCCGGGGCGTGCTCCTGCGAGCCCACATCGCGAAAGACTTCGTTGCGGCGGGGATGCCGCATGGCCTCCGCTTCGGAGATCTCGCCGCCATCTTCGCGCTCGCCCACGGGGGAATGATCGCTGGTGATCTTGCGGATTTCCCGGCGCCGGATCTTGTACAGGCGGGAATCGCCGACGTGTCCGACAATGGCGCTGCCCTGCTCGATCACCGCCACGGTCAGCACGCAGGCCATCCCATGCCAGTCGGGATTCGTGGCGGCCAGGCGCACGATCTCGTTATTGGCCACCGTAATGCCTTCGCGGATGCGGTCTTCGGCCGTACCCGTCTGGCGTTCCAGCCGGGTGCGCACCAGGTTCACGGCGATGTCGGCGGCCTTTTCGCCGGCGGCCTGCCCGCCGATGCCATCCACTACCAGGAAAATACCGCGGTCCGCATCGATGTGCCAGCGGTCCTCATTGTTCTGGCGGACCATGCCCATGTGGCTTTCGCCGGCGCCACGAAGCTTGGTCTTGACAGGCATGTCAGAAGCGGCGCATCACTTGCTCTCGGCGGCGCGGAACTCCAGGAACACCACGTCCGCCAAGCCGATGCGCGCTTGCGCGGGCAGCCTGACCTCCACGTTCTTGTCGCGCTTTTCCCCTTCCACAAATTCGACGCTGGTAGGAATCGGCTGACCGTTGACGCTGGTGCCCAGGCGGCTCAGGTCCTTGATGAAAAACTCGCCCGTTTCAGCGTCCCGGCGCAGGCGCACGTGCTCGCGCGAGACGTCCGGCAGGGTGTTCAGCTTCAGGTCCGTCCAGTAATCCCGGCCGCCGCGCCCGATCACGATCTGGTTCTTGGTCATGCGGTAGGTCTGGCCGGCGCCCTGGTCTTCATAATTGATGGTGGCGTAGGCATCCATCTCCCGGGTGGGGGGAAGCTGCTCTTCGTATTTCTGCGCGGCGCTCAGTTCGCCCGCCATGCGGCGCGTATTGATGCGTTTGGTCATGCTGCCCGCGCCGAACTCGGGCTTGGCCGGCAGCGCCAGCTCGGAATAGATGACGATATCTCCCGGCGCGACATCGTCGTCGCTGTTTTCAAAGAACTGGATGCGCCAGCCGCCATCCGGCGCCACCACCTTGGACGGGGGCTTGCGCGCCAGCTTGAGGCGCTCGCCCAGCGATGCGCGATTGAGATCGGCCAGCTCGGCGTCCAGCGCCTGGCGGGTCTCCTCCTGCATGCGCGGGAAGATGCCGCGCAGGCGCTCAAAATCGTCCGGATGCAGGTAGACGTGATAAATAGCGGGCGGGAGCGTGGTGTAGTGAAGGGGTTCCAGCCCCTCCCGCATGTTCCGGATGATCTCCAGGATGATTTCCCGCGCGGTGGCGGGGTGGCCGGCTGCCGGGGTGCTCATGATGTGGAAAGAGCGGTTGGCTCTTCTTTCGATTTTATCATTCACGCCGAATTCTGTATAAAGGTGGGATGGCTTTCAATTTCGCAGGCAGGATCGCCGTGGTGACCGGCGGCGTCAACGGCATCGGGGCGGCCACGGCGCGTGTGCTGGCCGAAGGAGGCGCGCGCGTGTCTATTTTCGACCTGGAGCGCGAACACCCGGCCGCGGCCGGCGCGCGACTGGGCGGCAGCGGCTACGTGGTGGACGTCACCGACCGCGCTTCGCTGGAGCGAGCCTTCGACCAGACGGGCGTGCCGGACATCGTGGCGGCTAATGCCGGCATCGGCGACGAGGCCGATTTTGTCGCGACCAGCGAGCAGCACTGGCAGCGCACGATCGCGGTGAATCTTACCGGCATCTTCAATACCCTGCAAGCGGCGGCCGCGCGCATGATTCCGCGCCGCCGCGGAGCCATGGTGATGACGGCTTCCACCAACTCCTACGACGGCGAAGCCCGCCTCACGGCCTACAACGCCAGTAAGGCCGGGCTGCTGGGAATCCTGCATACCATCGCCAACGAGCTGGGGCCTTACGGGATCCGGGTGAATGCCGTATGCCCGGGCCTGATCCGCACGCGCCTTACGGAGCGCAGCTTCTCGAATGCCGCGGTGCTCAAGGACTATTTCCGGCACATGCCGCTGGGGCGCGGCGGCGAACCGGAAGAGGTCGCCAACGCCATCGCCTTCCTGGCGTCCGACCTGGCATCCTATATCACGGGAGCGGCGCTGTTCGTGGACGGCGGGCAGATGGCCTCCAAGTTCGGCACTTGGGACGAGGAGCGCGCGGAATTTTCGGATGGGCGTTGGCGGCTGCGCTGACGGTAGCAACTACGATGAGAATCGACAAATGGCTGTGGGCGGCCCGCTTCTTCAAGTCACGGGCGCTGGCATCGCGCGCCTGCGAACTCGGCAGAATTGACTGCAACGGCCAGGCGGCCAAGGCTTCGCGCGAGGTCCGCGCGGGCGACCTGTTGCGCGTGAAGAACGAAGGCGGCGAATACCAGTTGGAGGTCCTGGCGCTCAACGAGATGCGCGGTCCGTCCGCGGTGGCGCAGACGCTCTACCGGGAGACCCCGGCGAGCCGCGAGCTGCGGCTGAAGCTGGCGGAAGAGCGCAAAGCCTTGCCACATTTCCAAGCGGTACACGAAGGCAAGCCGTCGAAGCGCAACCGCCGCGAACTAGACCGCTTCCGCGGGAGAAGGTAATCCGTTCGCGGCGACGGCTGTTAGCGCCCGCATGCCATAATGCCCATATGCGGGAAGTGCATGTGGGCATTATCGGCCTTGGCAATGTGGGTTCCGGAACGCTTGCCATACTCGCCGGCAATGCCGACCAGATCGCGCTCAAGTTGGGTTTCCGCCTCAAGGTCTCGGCGGTTTGTTGCCGGTCCGTTGCCGCCAAGACGATTCCCGAGTCGCTGGGGCCGGTGCTCAAAACCACGGACTGGCGCGAGGTGGTCTCGCATCCCGATATCGATATCGTTGCGGAACTGGTGGGCGGCGTCACGGTGGCCGCAGAAATCGTGAATGCGGCCATCGGCAACCGCAAATCGGTGGTCACGGCGAACAAAGAACTGATGGCGGCCTGCGGGCCGGAGATCTGGGACCGGGCCATTCGCGCGGGCATCAATGTGGCGATGGAGGCCAGCGTGGCGGGCGGCATCCCCATCCACGCCGTGTTGCGCGAGGGCATTTCGGGAGACCGCGTGACGGCCCTATACGGCATCCTGAACGGCACCTGCAACTATATCCTGACGCAGATGGAGAAGCGCGATGCGCCGCTGGATGTGGTGCTCGCCGAAGCGCAGGAGCTGGGTTATGCGGAGGCCGATCCCAGCGCCGATCTGGACGGCATCGACGCACGCTCCAAGCTGGCGATCCTTTCGGCGCTGGCATTCGGCGAGAAGATCACGCCGTCGGATATTTTCATGGAGGGTATTCGCCGCCTCTCTCCGCTGGATTTCCGTTATGCGCATCAGCTGGGCCACACCATCCGGCTGATCTGCGCGGCGCGGCAGACGGCGGAGGGCCTGATTCTCTCGGTGCGGCCGGCCCTGATTCCCCGCTCCACGATTCTGGCCGGCGTGCAGGGAGCGTACAACGCCGTGTGGGTGAAGGGGGCCTTTGGCGAGGATACTTTCTATTACGGACGCGGCGCCGGGTCGCTGCCCACTGGCGTGGCGGTGGTCAGCGACCTGATGCGCGTGGCGCGTGAAATCCGCAGCGGTAGTCCGGAGCGCGTTTCGCCGTTTGCGCATGAACGGTTGGGCGAGTACCGGCCGGTCTCCGTAACGCTGCAGAAGCGCGCGTACTACCTGCGCTTTCGGGTGAAGGACCGGCCAGGCATTCTGGCGGAGCTATCCGGCATATTGGCGGCCAAACACATCAGCCTGGAGGCCGTCCTGCAATTGCCGATTGAAACCAAACGCGACCTGCCGTTCGTCATCACCGTGGAACCAACCTACGAGCAAGCGATCCGCGAGGCCGTAGCCCAGATGGCGATGCTCGATTTCCTGCTGGAGCCTCCGCTAGCGCTGCCCATGGAGACCGCTTTATGAAAATTTATCGCCTGGTTTTGCCGGCGGCTTTCTGCGCCACTCTGTGGGCGCAAGTCGCCAAAGATGCCAACGAGCGTTATCAGACAGCCGAAGGGCGCAAGTCCATCGCCGCCGGCCTGGGGAGTCCGGGGCGCGACGCCACCGAACGTCCGCAGGAACTGACGGAGGCCATGGGGATCAAACCTGGCATGACCGTGGCGGACATCGGCACCGGCGTCGGCTACATGCTGCCCTACCTGAGCCGCGCCGTGGGACCTTCCGGGCACGTGGTAGCGGAAGACATCTTCGACGACTTTCTGGACGCGGCCAGGAAGCACGCCGCGGACGAGAAGCTGGACAACGTGCGGTTCGTCAAAGGGTCGGAGGCCGATCCGGCGCTCGAAGCGGGCGCTGTGGACGTGATCCTGGCGCTCGATTCCTATCACCACTACAACTATCCGGACAAGATGCTGGCCGGTTTCCGGCGGGCATTGCGGAATGGCGGCCGCCTGATCGTCGTGGAGTATTACAAACGGCCGAACGCCATGCCCGGCGGCGACGCCGTGAAACACATCCGGCTGGATGAGCCGGACCTGGTGCGTGAAGTCGAGAGCAACGGCTTCCACAAGGTGTCCGAACACGAGCACATCAAGGACAGCCAGTACATGGTGGTCTTCGAGAAGACGTCCTAGCGCGCCGCCAGATCGTGCTGGAAGATCATGCGCGCCTCCTTGAACTCTTCCGGCAGCATGGGTCCCAGACGCGCGGATTGATCGGCGGCCTGGCGCTCTTCGGCGAAAGTGGTCGCCAGCGACTGGAAGGCCAGAACGCAGGCTTCCACCACAGGGCTGGAATAGCGATCGGCGGCGTCGATCAGCTCATTGACATGCCCCAGAATGCTTTCGGCGGTGCGTACGCGCGCCGGCGCCTCCGACACGATGGCCGGGTACCGGCTCAGCGCGATGTGCGGACCGAAGGCGTCCACCAGCGCGCCCCAGCGATCGAGCACGGTTAGCGCTCCGTAGCGATGGCGGTCGAGCGACATCTCGTACGCGAAGGCAGCGCCCTTGGCTTGCCCCTCCAGCTTCCGCAAGTACATCGCCGCGGAATTCAGCTCGCCGGACAGCGCATCGGCGAAAGCGCTGGTGCAGCCCAGAAACTGGGGCTCGGTCAGGCTGGCATAGCGGGTGATTTGCACCGGGGTATCAGGCGATGTGGTCGCCCAGAGCGCGCTCCACGTCACCCGGGTCCAACTTCTCGCCGCTATTCAAGCGGGTGAGGCAGGCTTCTACGATCTCCTTGGCCTCTTCCTTACGGTAATTCTTTATAAAACC
Organism: Bryobacteraceae bacterium; assembly: GCA_035308525.1. Classification (GTDB taxonomy): domain Bacteria; phylum Acidobacteriota; class Terriglobia; order Bryobacterales; family Bryobacteraceae; genus Bog-159. The sequence continues at coordinate 42,889 of DATGGM010000022.1, read as the reverse complement.
GTCGTAGAAATGCTCGCCGTTGAGCGCGTGGTTGATCTCGGTTTCCTTATTGTGATCCTGCAGTTCGGTAAAGTAGACCACGCGATATTTTCCGGAGTACCCGGTCTCGCGATAGATTTCAAACATCACTTTATCGGACTCAAACGCCATAGGTAGAAGTTAGCACAAGCTTAATGCATGGCAGCGGCGATGATCAGACAGATGCCGATGGCCGCTGCGCCGGCAAAGATGGCAACAGCCACATTGCGCTCGCCAGTGAGTTCCCGCCACAGGTTCAGGGGCGTCAGCTTCAGCAGAACGGCGTACGCCACGGCGAACACCGCGATCCCCAGTGAAGCGAAGATCACGGCGTTCAGGAGCGGATGCTCGGTCAGCATGAACCCGCCAGAATACCAGGATTCGGGGGGCAGCGGAAGAAATCGGGCGATCGGCCGATGAGAGCAGGTAGATCGGGCGCGCCAGCCGCGTTGTGGGCGGCCATCGTCCTATCCCGAGATGCGCATGGGTGAGCCAAAGCTGGACAGCACGATCGGCGCGGAAGCGCGCCGGTCCACGAGCAGGCAACAGAAGCTGGAATTCTGTGTCCGGCGCATCGCGCGCGAGGAAGGCGTGCCGCCCTTCTGCGAACACGCCAACGACGTGATCGCGCGCACGCTGGATCTGGACGGCGGCAGCTCCAGCGGCCTGGCCCGCGTGGTGCTCAGGGACCTGGGCTTAACGTCGCAGATCCTGCGGGCGGCCAATTCGGCGCTCTATAATCGCTCGGGCCGGCCGATCCTCAGTGTGCCGCACGGCATCGTGTTGCTGGGCTGGGAGACCCTGCGCAACCTGGTGAGCGCGGTTCGCTACATCGAGTATTTTGCGAATCGCGCGCCCGGTCTGCGCGAGTTGATGATGCTGTCGCTGCTGAGCGCCGTGCATAGCCGGGAAATTGCCGCGGCCGTCGGCTATCCTCGCCCCGAGGAGGCGCACATATGCGGGCTGTTCCGGAATTTGGGCGAAGTGCTGATCGGGTGCCATTGTCCCGAGGAGTACTCGAAGATTATCCTGACAATGCATGAGGAGAATATCGGCGCCCGCGCGGCCTGCCTGCGGGTCATGGATTTCTCCTGGGACGAAGTCGGTTTGCGCGTGGCGTCGGGCTGGAATATGCCTTCCAAGGTGTACCTGTGCCTGCGCGGACTCGGGGCGATGGTGGGATCTCCGCAGGACCGCTGCCTGGCTTCCATCGCGGACTATGCGCGCCACCTGACGCACGCCGTATACCGGGATGGCGCGGGCATCGACGGAGTCCGGCTTCCTTCGATCGTGGACCGGCTGGGACGGCGCGTGCTGCTGCCCGCGCGCGACCTGCAGCGCGTGGCGGAGTGCGCGGCCGCCGAGACGCAGCAGACCTTTGCGGCGCTTGGAATTCCAAACAGCCGGCTGCGTCTGGACCGTCAGGCGGAACGGGCGCGCCATCTGCTGTCGTCGGCGCCGGTGTTCGACGCCGCCGGGCTGCACACGCTCGATCGGGCAGTGGAAGATGCCGACCGGTCGTTGCAGCAGAACGGCTTTGAGGTGACCGCGGTCATCAGCGCGCTGCTCGATGCGGTCCACACCGTGGGCTTCGACCGGGCAGTATTCGCGCTTCTGAACGACGAGCAGACTTCCATTCGAGGGCGGCTGGCAACAGGGGGCATCGCCGAGGACGTGCTGCGCCGCTTCAATTTTCCGCTCGACCGTCTGGAAGGACCGATTCGCGCCGCGGTGCAAAGCAATAAAGATGTGTTGATCGATTGCTCGCGGGATGGCCGGTACGACCGCAGCGCGCTGGTGACCGCGCTGGAACCCACCGCCTTTGCGCTCTTCCCCATCGTGGTGGACCAGAGGTCGGTGGGATGCCTGTATGCCGACCGTCAGAGCGCCGCGCCAGGACTGGACACGGCGCGCCCGTCTCTGGGCCGCGTGCGTGACGCGATGGCCGCCGCCATCCGCATCGGGCGCGGCGCAAGCGAGCGTCAGGCGTCTTAGCACATGTCTGAATCTCGACTTTCACTTCCGGTTCGGGCTGACGCGTTCGTGATTCTGCAGGGCCCGTTCGATTCGGCGGTCCGGAACGAGCCGCGGAGAGCTACGAAGGCGCCGGCGAACCAAAAGCCTGCGAGGATGCCGGGATTCATCGCTTAAAGTAATATACTGTTTGCTTGCACCGGCGTACACGTTACTTCCTCCCGTTGGGTCTCGCGGCGCTATTCCTGGCGACGCTGGCCGCGCAGACTGCTCCCAAGGCGCAGTACGCGCCGATTCAGGATTATATACAGAAGATGTGGGGCGTGCTGACGCGCTCCAATCGTAATCTGGCGTCGGCCGCCGCGGATCCCAAATTTCAGCCGTTGGGAAACGGGCGCTGGCCGGTCTATATCCCGGCGAAGGAGGATCTGCAATCGATCGAACAGCAACTGCGGCGGGACATGGCGGCGCGCGATTTCGAGAGCATCGAGATCCGCAAGCTGCCGGAGGATACCGCGCGGTTGAAGGACGAGGGCCTGCTCTATCTGCCGCGGCCGTACGTGGTGCCCGGCGGCCGCTTCAACGAGATGTACGGGTGGGACAGTTACTTCATTCAGGTAGGTCTGCTGCGCGATCATGAGGACGCGCTGGCCAAGGACATGGCTGACAACTTTCTGTACGAAATCCGGAACTACGGAAAGATCCTGAACGCCAACCGAACTTATTACCTGACGCGCTCGCAGCCTCCTTTTCTGACGCAGATGGTACTGGGCGTCTACGAGCGCAGCAAGGATCGGCAGTGGCTGGCCGCCGCGTTGCCCGCAATCGAATCCTACTATCGCTTCTGGACCAGCGAGCCGCACCTCACGCCGTCGACCGGGTTGTCACGCTATTACGACCTGGGTGACGGTCCTGCGCCGGAATCGCTTTCGGCCGAACGGGACGCGCGGGGACTGACACACTACGATCGAGTGAAGGACTATTACCGTACGAACAAAGTGCCCGACTACGACGTGGGCGAGTTCTTCGACCAAAAGCGCGGCGTGCTCACGGATCTCTTCTACAAGGGGGACCGCTCGATGCGCGAATCCGGGTTCGATCCTTCCAACCGTTTCGGCCCTTTCAGCGTGGACATTATTCATTACGATCCCGTGTGTTTAAACTCACTGCTGTACCTGATGGAAAGCCAGACGGCGGAGATTGCCGCGATTCTGGGCAAGGAGGCGGATGCGGCTACCTGGCGGAAGCGGGCGGCGGATCGCGCGGAGGCCATTAACCGGCTGATGTGGGACACGCAGGACAAGCTCTACTACGATTACAATTTCGCCCACAAGTCCATCCGCCGGTACCCGTTCCTGACCACGTTCTATCCGCTCTGGGCCGGCATCGCGAGCAAGGAGCAGGCCGCGGCCGTGGCGCGGAATGTGGTGAAGTTCGAGCGGCCAGGCGGCCTGGCCACCAGCACGTACGAGAGCGGCAACCAGTGGGACCTGCCCTTCGGCTGGGCGCCTTTACAGCTGATTGCAGTGGAAGGACTGCGCCGCTACGGCTTCAAGGCCGATGCGGACCGCATTTCGCGCGAATTTGTCTCACTGGTCGAGGACGAATACGCCAAGGTCGGATTCATCGTGGAGAAGTACGACGTGGTCCGGCGCGGCACGGACAGCAGCAGCATCCGTTATGGGTACCAGTCGAACCAGGCAGGGTTCGGGTGGACCAACGCGGTGTACACGCGGCTCGTGGACGAACTGCATTGATTCTCGCCGCTGGCTGGTGGCGTGCGGGTTTTCGGGGCCCGGCCCGGGTCCCCCAGTTGCATGCAGCAGGAGGAAGACGCCGTAGGATCGGCCTAACGCAGCACAAACACAATCCGGGTGCTGACATACCCGGCGCTCCCGCCGGGCATGCTCACGATCAAGCCCTCGCCCGCGCGCCGCGCGCCTTCCACGTTCGCCAGCAGATCGCCATTCACCAGCTCCAGCCGGTAATCACGCGCCGCGCGCCCCTCTACCGTCAGCGCCAGCCTTCGCCCCTGGTCCGTCCACTGCTCGGAAACCACCTTCAGATTCGAGCTCGGCTCGGCCAGCCGCGGCGGCTCGAACGGCGCCGCATACCCGAACATGCCGTGATGCCGGATCTTGAGCGTCGTCTTTCCCGGCTTGACCGCCACCGAAAATCGCGGATGCCAGTCCAGTATCTCCTCGTCCGTCTTCCAGGTAACCGGCTTGCCGTCCAGCGTGGCGCTGTCCACATGCGCGCACGGCGCATATGCCGGCGCAAACTCCAGATCGAATGTCCCGCTTCCGGGATTCCCGACCGTCAGTTCGAGCGAACTCCCGTCCCGGCGGAGATCCAGGTTCACGCGCGCGCCGGCCAGGGGAATGCCGTGGACGCCGGCCGTCTCCCAGTTCGCCGGCAGATGCGGCGCGAACACCAGTTTGCGCACGCCCGCGTCAATCTCCAGTCCCAGCATGCCGCGCAGCAGCGGCGAAACCACCATGGCCGCCGACCAGATCTGGTGCGGTGAGGCCGTCGAGAGCGGCGAATAGGAGTCGCCCGAAAGCACTTCCGTCGTGTTGCCGCCTGCGCCATCCAGCGCCAGCCACGCATTGGCTCGCAGATTCGCCAGCGCCGGCTGGGCTGCATGGTTGCGGTATTCGCCCACCGAGGCCCAACCCGTGAACAGCGGCCAGACAGATCCGAAATGGTAGCCCGAAGGATCGTAAAGCGGGCTGCGCGACGAAATGATCCGCATGCCCCAATCCGTGGCGTGCTGCTCGTCCGCCAGCAGGCCGACCATCTCCTGCGCGTGCCGCCTGTCGAGCAGATCGAACCACATCGGCACGGCCGCCAGCACGCTGGGCTGATCCACCGGCTGTCCGTTGGCGCCCACCGCGAAGGCGTAATCGTGCGACTGCGCCAGCCAGAAGCGCTCCTCAAGCGCCTGCCGCTTCAGTCCGAATTCCGCGTCCAACTGCTTGGCACGCGCATCGTCGCCCGTCACGCGCGCCAGCATCGCCAATGAGCGCAGCGCCTCCACGTAACAGCCCGCTTGATAAAACTCCACCCGCACGGGCAACAGCGGTCCGCCTTCCACCCAGCCATGCCCCACACGCAGATTGCGCGGAAAGCCCGTTTCATCCAGTGTCGATTGCATGAACGCGAGCGACTTCCAAAGCCGCGGCGCCTGCTCCCGCGCAAAGGCCGTATCGCCGCTCGCCCGCACGTAATCCCCCGTGGCGATGGCGTATAGCGGCGTGGCATCCGCGGACGCGAACCCATATGGGAACTGTTTGAACCAGTCGAGCAGGCTCGCCGATTGCGAGATCTCGTGCGGAATCTTGCCGTCGTCCCGCTGGAATCGCGAAATGAACTGGATGGCCGCCCGCGCATTGGCAAAATCCCCCGCCGCCGTCAGGGCGAATGACGTCCAGAACGAATCGCGGCCGAAGAACCACGCGAACCCCGGCCGGTACGCTCCCTTCGACGGTCCATACCCGGCCACCAGTCCCCGCCCCAGAAACGGATTATCGACGAATCCCTTCAGCACGCTCACGCGCGACCAGTCATACGCCTGCTGCAGCGCCGCATCCGGCAGCCGCAGCTCGATGGTGCTCGCCAAGTAATCGCGATAATACCGCGCGGTTTCCCCGGCCATTGCGCCACTCCGCTGAATCAGGCGCCGGTACACCGCCGCCGCCTCGTCCGCCGATTTCATGGACGCGGCCACTGCCAACACCCGCTCCGCGTGACCCTTGATGACGCCCAGCGTGAACACCGAATACGCCGCGCTCGAATAATTCGTGGCGTAAGCTTGCGATTCGAGCGACGCGTCCGGCGATCCGAACAGCGCCGCGTAAGGCTGCCCGTCCGCCCCGAACCGGAAGGCCTTCAGCGCATCGCTCCATTCGCCGTAGCCAGTGCCGATGGACGCCGGCCACATGAGCTGGAAGTCCCGCACGAACTCCACATCTACCCGCACCGGATTGCGCGCTTCCACGTTCAGCAGCACCAGCGCGCCCGGCTCGCCGATGGGCGCCAGCAACGTCTCGGCAACCTGGAAATCGTCGCCCGCATAAGTGATGGTGTATGATCCCGGCCGCGCCAAAACGCGCCGCGCGACGCTCTCGCCTGGTATCACTTGCGCGCCCGTGATGAACCGCAGCTTCAGGCCGCCGAAAATCTTTAGCGGATACACGTACGCTTCGAGCGTGCCGTCTTCCGTCCCCAGCAGGCCGGCGCGCGGTCCCGTGACGTCCACGAACTCCCACGCGCGCACCGGGCGCGAGATTAACGGTTCATCCGCCAGGCAACCCAACGCGAGAAGGAATAGCAGTACCAGACGCATGGGTAGAGTATACCCTCTGGTGGAGCCGGTCAATGGCTCGCCGAAATCGCCAACCCCCGCGCCGGCACGCGACCGATATAATGGACCCAAGTGCGGTTGCCGGTCTTACTCCTTTGCATTTGCTCAGTGACGTACGCCGCCGACACCGTGCGGGACCTGGAGGCGCGCGGCGCTGCGCTGAAGGCGCAGGGGGATGCCGCGGGTGCGCTGGCAGTCTACCAGCAAGCGGCGGCGCTCGATCCGAAATCGGCGAACCTGGAAGATGAGGTCGGGTTTCTGCTGGCGGTCCTGAACCGGCGGGACGAAGCCATCCAGAGCTTTCAGCGGGCGCTCGACCTGGACCCCGGTTACGCGCCGGCGCAGTATCATCTGGGGGTAGCTTGCTGGCTGGCGGAGGAGCATGCGCGCGCCATCCCTCATCTGCAGAGCGCCGCGGCGCTGGATGCGGGCAACTTCGACTACCAGTTCCGCTACGGGGAGGCGCTCAAGTCGGATGGCCAATACAAGAATGCGCTGCCGCATCTGCAGGCAGCCGTGGCGCTGGACGGCAAGCGCGCGGATGCCTGGAACTCGCTGGGCATGGCTCTACAGCAGACGGGAGACCTGGCGGCGGCGGTGGATGCGTACCGGCACGCAGTGGATCTGAACCCGGCGGACAGCGACGCGCGCAACAACTTGGGGACCACGCTAGTGAACACGCGCCGCGCGGACGAAGGTATTGCGCAGTTCGAGAAGATCCTCGAAGCGGACCCATCGTTCAATATGGCGCGCGTCAACCTGGGGTTTGCGTGCATCCAGAAGGGCGATCTGAATAAAGCGGTGGAGCAGTTGCGGGAGGCCATCCGGCGGGATCCGGATCTGGCCAGCGCGCATTACGATCTGGGGATCGCGCTGAAGAACAAGGACGAGATCGAAGCGGCCAAGGCGGAGTTGCAAAGGGCACTGGAACTGGACCCCAGCTTAGCGGAGGCGCACTACACCTTGGGCATCGCCTACTGGCAGACGGGGGCGTTCGACGAAGCGGCCAAGCAGATGCAGGCGGCCATCGCGGAGCGTCCGAATTACGGCGAGGCTTACTTCATGTTGGGAACGGCTTTGAAGCAGAAGGGGGATCGCGAGGGCGCGGAGGCGGCCCTGCGCGCGGCGATCCAGTTGAATCCGGACGATCCGGGACCCTACAACACGCTGGGCCAGTTGTTGCGGCTGAAGGGCGATCTGGAGGGCAGCAAGGCGGCGTTTGCCAGGGGTGAGCACGTGAAGCAAACTAAAGAGGCGGAGCTGGGCAGAATGCTACAGAAGAAGGACACTGCAAAATAGGCGGCAGGCGTAGCGATGAACAGCAAACGCCGGATCAACCGGCCTTTCCCTCCGTTACCGTCACTACCTGGTTGGCTTTCACGCCGGTAATCCGGTCGACTTGGCCGCTGGGCCAACGGATCTCCAGGTCGGCCTTTTTCGCGCCGGCCAGACCGAAATGCACCCGCAGGTCATTTTGCGAAAAGTAGCTGCTGCCGCTGCGGACTTCGTCCATCAGCCGCCGCCCGCCCTCCGGTGTGCAATAGATGCGCGCGCCGATTCCGGTGCGATTCGATTTGATGCCGATGGTCTTCACCTTCAGCCAGTTGTTCTTTAGCTGGCTGTCGCAGCGCAGCAATTGCGGCCGGTCGTTGACGGTGTTGATCACCACGTCCAGGTCGCCGTCATTGTCGAAGTCGCCGAACGCGCAGCCACGCGCGGATGCCGGTTCCAGGATTCCGGGCCCGGCGTCCTGCGATACGTCCGCGAATTTTCCGTTTCCCAGGTTATGATACAGCACCTTGCGCTCGCGATAGCCTTGCTCGTCGTTGGGCTGCCCCACTTCCGGATATACGTGGCCGTTTACCGCCAGAATGTCGGGCCAGCCGTCGTTATCGAAGTCGAAGAAGCCCACGCCCCAGCCCATGAACCGCGTGTTGCGGCCCAGTCCTGCCTGGAACGTCATATCTTCGAAAAAGTTCTTTCCCAGGTTGTGGTAGAGGCTGGATGTGTCGCCCGCGAAATTGGTTTTAACGATATCCAGATTGCCGTCGCCGTCGTAATCCGCCACCGACACGCCCATCCCGGCCTGCGGCTTGCCGTCGGGACTATAGGCTACCCCCGCCTCGATGGCCATTTCGGAAAAGGTGCCGTCATGATTGTTCCGGTAGAGCGCCGAAGAAGTGGAATCGTTGGCCACGTAGATATCCGGCCAGCCGTCGTTATCGAAATCCGCAACCGCCACGCCCAGTCCGTAGGTCCCCTGCGTCTTTAGTATGCCGGACTTCTCGCTGACATCCGTGAATGCTCCGGCGCCGTTGTTGTGGAACAGGATATTCTTGCCGCCTTGCAGGCCAGGCGGGCCGCACGCCACTACCAGCCCCTTGAACAGGCAAGGTCCGGACTCCGGCAATGGCGTGGTCTTCGGATCGAAATCGATGTAGTTGGCCACGAACAGGTCCAGGTTGCCGTCTTTGTCGTAGTCCAGGAATGCGCAGCCGGTGTTCCAGCGCTGCCGCCCGTTTCCCGGATTGGTGGTCACGCCCGCTTTTCGGGCAACGTCCGTGAACTTGCCGTTGCCCAGGTTCTGCCATAGGACGCAATCGCCCCAATAACTGACGAACAGATCGTCGTGGCCGTCGTTGTTATAGTCCCCCACGCAGCAGCCCTGTCCCCACCCGGTGCGCGCCACACCAGCGGCCAGTGTCACGTCCGTGAAGGTGCCGTCGCGGTTGTTTTTGTAAAGACGGCTGACCGGTGCATCGCTGTTTTTCCATTCCGCTTCAAAGCGCGTACCGTTCACCAGAAAGATATCCAGCCAGCCGTCGTTGTCGTAATCGAAGAACGCGCACCCGCAGCCGGTGGTCTCCATCAGAAACTTGTTCTTTTGTTCGCCTCCGAAAACCGTCTTGGATTCGAGCCCCGCCTCGCGCGCCACATTCACGAAGCGCACACCCAAGGGTAGCCCCTGAACGAGCTGGTCAAATGAGAACACCGGAACGGCCGCGCAGAGCGACTGTACGAAACGCCGACGGTTTATACCCAAACGCCCCCTTCCTTGCCGACTCGATCAATTGTACCCGACTGTTGAGCAGAGCGCACGCTCGCCCATTGCAGTTCAACCACGTACATGCGCAAGTTGTAACGGTGTAACAAAACAACAGAGCCGCGTAACAATCAGTCAATCTGTTGAAAATAAGGACCTTGCACACTTTAACCGTAACAAACGCTCCAGGCACTTGCTCTGCGCCTAGCAAAGATCTATTATGCTTCCAATACGAAATGATGGCCGTGCACTGGGCGCGGCATGTGTATCAACTGTTTCAAGGGTTAGGTTTTTTCTGTACATAAAGGGAGGGGAGTAATGCTCAGTTTGCGCAAGTTGGCTCTGTTCGCCGTCTGCATTTCTTTCGCGCTGTTCTGCTTGAATCAACCGCTCAGCGCACAACAGGTTTTTGGCAGTATCGTGGGAACTATAACTGACCCCTCCGGTGCCGCTGTCGCCAACGCCAAGGTAACCGTCACCGACATCCAGAAGGGCACCAAGTCGGACGTGACGACCAACGAATCCGGTAACTACACCAAGGGGCAACTCATTCCCGGACAGTATCAGGTCTCGATTGAGGCGACTGGATTCCAAAGGACGGTTTCCAATCCGATTACCGTGCTGGTAGACCAAGTCGCCCGATACGACGTCGCCATGCAGGTGGGCAGCGTCACCCAAGAAGTGGAGGTGACGGCCGCCGCGCCGCTCCTGCAAGCTGACCGGGCAGACGTCGCTCAAACGTTCGACTCGCATCAGATCGAAGAGCTGCCCAGCGTAGGACGCAATCTCCAGGCCCTCGAGCTGTTAAATCCTGGAACGGTGCCGTTTGGCTGGGCGCACGCCTCGGATGAGAATCCGCAGGGCAGCGTACAGATGGTCGTCAATGGCCAGGTTTTCGATGCCATGGGCTATGAGTTGGATGGAACCACCAACCAGGATCCGATCCTGGGTATCATCGTGATCAACCCGACCTTCGACTCGGTTTCGGAAGTCAAGCAGGCCAACCAGGACTTTGATGCGGAATTCTCGTACACGGGCGCGGGACTAGCAACCTATTCGACCAAGTCCGGCACCAACGATTTCCATGGGGATGCCTTCGAATATCTGCAGATCAACAGTCCCGGGTTCCAGGACTTTGGACGAAACCCCTTCAGCCAGAACGTCGCGCTGGGGCCTGACGGGAATTACACCTCGACATACCGGCAGAACCAGTTTGGCGGATCGATCGGCGGTCGCCTAATCAAGGACAAGCTGTTCTTCTTCGCCGATACCCAACTGAACCGCCAGTCACAGGGCGGTTCCGTCCTGACCTCGGTTCCCTCCACTTTGCTGGTCGACAGCATCAAGGCAGGTACCGGCGCGAATTTGGGTGAGTACCTGGCTGCCAGCTCGAATTTCCAGATCTACGATCCAGCAAGCGGCAATCAGACGGACGGCACAGGCCGCGTGCCTTTCGCTGGTAACATCATACCCGCGAACCGGCTGAGCCCACAGGCTTTGGCGATCATGGCCTATTGGCCGACTCCGAATACCAGTTCGTCCGGCACCGCCTATGCCAACAACTACGACGCCAGCGGCGCAGTCGCGATTGCGGGCAACCAGTGGGATACGCGCTGGGATTACTACCTGAACCCGAAGAACTCGATTTTCGGGCGCTACAGTTACGCCCAATTTACCGAGGCGGCGCCCGGCGCCTTTGGCGAGGAGGCTGGAGGTCCCAACTTCGGTAACTACGCGGGTTCCTCCTACGCCAGAAACCAAAGCCTGGCGGCTGGCTGGACCAGCACCATCAATCCGACTCTTGTTAATGAATTCCGGCTGGGCTACATGCGGTATTACGTGTTCGACACTCCTAATGGCTTTGGAACACAGCCGGCCGCGCAGGCGGGCATCCCCAATTTGAACTTGGACAAGACCTATACCTCCGGCATGCCCTACTTCGACATCAATAATCCGAGCAACGACGCCAAGCTGGGATATGGTCTGGGCGTGAATCAATGCAACTGCCCGTTGACCCAAAACGAGCGGCAGATTCAGTTTGTGGACAACGTGACCAAGATTCATGGCAACCACACTTTCAAATTCGGCGCGGACCTTCGCTATGCCATGAACTTGCGGGTTCCCAGCGACACCCACCGGGCCGGCGAGTTGTACTTCAGTGCCAACAACACGGGCTTCGTCGCCTCACCTGGCGCCAGTCCAATCGATGGTTTAGGAATGGCCAGTTTCCTGCTTGGCGATGTAAACAACTTCGGCCGGTATGTCAGCACCAGCACAAACGCCCAGGAGCATCAACCCCGCTATTTCTGGTACGGACAAGATACATGGCGTGTCAATTCCAAGCTCACCGCTACCATCGGCCTCCGGTGGGAGATGGTATTCCCGGAAAGCGTAAATGCCGCGGGGAATGGTTCCACTCTGGATTTGGGTAACGGCCTGATGTACGTTTTCGGCGTGGGCGGCGTTTCCATGCATGGTATTCAAACCATGAACTGGCACGAATTCGCGCCCAGAGTGGGCTTGGCCTACCAAATCGACAAGAAGACCGTCGTGCGCGCGGGCTATGGCTGGTCGTACAATCTGGGAACCTTTGGTTCGACCTTTGGGCACAACGTGACGCAGAACCCGCCCGTGTTGGCCAACCAACAGGTGAACCTGCCTTCCAACCAAACCTTCGGGGATGTGTTTACGCTGGCGCAGGGGCCGCCGACACTCGCTCCCGTCACGGTGGGCTCGAACGGAACCTTCCCCCTCCCCAACGGGATCTCCCCCCATTTTCGGCCGACCCAATTCACCATGGCGGCGGTCTACCAATACAACGGCACGGTCCAGCGGCAGGTCACGGATAAGATCGCCGTTAGCGGCGGTTATGTGGGTAACTCCACCCGCCACGGTTGGATGGGCACCAGCAACACCATTAACCCGAACGAAGCTGAATACTTTGCAAACAACGGTCAGCCGTACGCGGCACAGCCGTACTTTGGTCTGTACGGATGGACGCAGGGGTTGCAATATTATTGCAACTGCACCAACGCTCAATACAATTCCTTCCAGTCCACGGTGACCGTGAAAGCCATGGGAGGTTGGACTGTTCAGGGGAACTATACCTACCAGAGGCTGAAGACCTGGGACGGTGGCTACGATACCAATTACTACTTCATCTATGGCCCGCAGAATGGCGCCGGCGGCTATGGGGATAGCAGCCTGTTGCCGCACAATCAGATCACGATTGCGCAGAACTACGATATTCCCTTCGGGCACGGCAGGAAGTACGGTTCCAGCATCAGCAAGCCGGTGGATCTCGCTTTGGGCGGCTGGACCCTCGGTGGTGTCACGACATTCTACAGTGGCATCCCGTTCTCGGCATCCCTGGGGAACAACTATGGCCCGAATGTGAAACCGAATGCGGGCCCCAATAATCGTCCGGACGTGGGAAGCGGAAGCGTGTATCCTTCGTCGCAGAACCGCAACCAATGGTTCACGGGCTGCCCCAACGCGGATTGTTCGTCAGGTCCCTATCTATACCCGGCAAGTTACACCTTCGGCAACTACCCGATCGATTCGCTGATCGGTCCGCATTTCATCAATACGGACTTCCAGATCAGTAAACAGTTCCACATCACGGAGAAGGTGGCGTTCGCGCTTCGGATGGATTCGAGGAACTTCTTCAACCACACCAACCTTGGTGGGGTAAACAACAACATCCAGGATCCCCATGTCGGCCAGATCACCGGCATCGCCTTCGGTGGCGCTAACGGCACAGGGATGCGGACGCTGCAGTTCTCCGGAAAGCTCAACTTCTAGCGTGGGTCGGGACCGGGAACCCCGGTCCCTTTCCTAAAGCTCGTTAGAATAGGGGAATGAGTTTTGCAGGCTACGAGGGCCGGTGGTCTGCCCGATTTTTTCGTCTGATCTGTCTGCTGACGACGGTTTCCTCGCTAGGCGCCGCCGGAAGCGGCTACCTGGGGCGCGACGCCTGCGCCCGTTGTCACCAGAGCATCACCGCCACGCACCTCCGCACCAATATGGCGCGCACCTGGCAGGGCGTCGCCGTCAATAAGCAGCTCCCCGCTAAGTATTCCCAGACACATGCCGAAGGCCCCGCCCCAGAGATCCAGTACGCCCTGAAGAGAACCGGCAGCGACCTGCAATACCGAGTGCAGATGGCCGGCCAGCCGGCGCTGGATTTTCCGGTCGAAACCATGGTCGGCGGCGCTCGCCACGGCATCAGTTTTCTGTTCCGCGTTCCCACCCTCGACGGTCTGCCATTGCCGCGCTCACGTCTCCTGGAGGCCCGGTACTTCCATTATGCGGAGCGGGACCAGTTGGCCTTCTCGCTCGGTTTTCCGGAAGAGAAGCCCACCACTTATGAAACGGCCCTGGGCCGGGTGTTGACTCCGTACCTGGAAAAACGATGTCTGGGCTGCCACGGCCAGCCACGGACTTACGGAGCGCGCATCGAGACCGGCGTCGCCTGCGAAAACTGCCATGGTCCGGGTCAGGCGCACGTAGCCGCGGTCAACGCGCACGCGCGAGACCTGCGCATCCTGAATCCGAAGAGCCTGCCGCTCACCGAGCGGATGCGCCCCTGCACGCAGTGCCACGCGGGTTCCAGTGTCATCGAAGACCCCATGCCGGACGACACACTGATTTCCGACCAGGTGACGGCCTTGATGAATAGCGAGTGCTGGCGTCAAAGCGGGGGTGAGATCACGTGCACCAACTGCCACGACCCGCATCAGGACGCGCCCCGCGCGGTGCTCGAAGCACGAGCCGAAAAGACTTGTTTGCGATGCCATGGCATAGCCGTCAAGAATCATGCGGGTTTGTGTCCGGTGAATCGCGGGACAGGCTGCGTCGGGTGCCACATGGCGAACGAGACACGCGGCGCGTTCGTCATCGCGGAGCACTGGATCCGGGTTCAGCCGGATCAAAAGGCCGAAGCGGCCGCGCGCAATCCCGCGTGGCGAACCACCGTCAGTCCCAGACATCTATTCCTTCGCATGATCGTTTCGGACGATCGGGAAAAAGCGTCCGCCATGCGGCAGCAACTTTTGGCGGGCGATTCTTTCTTCGAGCTGGCGCGCGCCAATTCGACGGACCGGCCCACGGGAGAAAATGGCGGCTATCTGGGAGATCTGGAAGCCGGCAAGCTCGATCCGGCGTGGTCCGCGGCGGCGCTGAAGCTGCAGCCGGCGGAGATCTCCGAAGTCATCGAAGCCCACGGAAAGTACGTGATCCTGCAGCGTATGCCGCGTAATTTCCGCATGCAGGCCGAAGCTGTATTCAACAAGGGGATGGAGTTGCGCAAGCAAGGCAAGCAGCAGGAAGCCATGAGCCAGATGCTCGAAGCGTTGAAGATTTATCCGCGGCTTCTGCGGGCGCTGACCTGGCTCGGCGCCATGTACGGGCAAAGCAGCAACCCCGCCGTCAGCGCCGGAATTCTGGGCATCGCCACGCGCTTATATCCGCGCGACGCGGGAGCCCACTTTAATCTCGGGCTGGCCTATGGCGCGCTGGGCAAAGCGGACGAAATTGCCGAATATCGCAGCACCATAGAGATCGATCCCGATTATGTGCTGGCGTTTTTGAACTGGGGCGCCGCGCTCTATGCCAAGGGCCAGTACGAAGAAGCCATCAAGATCTATCGCCAGGGTATCGACGTGAACCCTTTGTTCGCTTCCCTGCACTACAGCCTGGGAGTGGCCCTGGAGCAGGAGAAAGAGACAGCCGAGGCGGAAGCGGAGATCGCGCTGGCCAGGAAGATCGATCCAAACGTGGGCAAGCAATAGCCATGCGCAACGTGGTTTTGCTCGTGACGGTACTGACCGCGGCTCTCACCGCGGGCGCCGAGCCCGTGACCTTCTACCAGAACATCGCGCCCATTGTATACCAGTTCTGCGCTCCTTGCCATCGCCCCGGCGAACCCGGGCCGTTCCCGCTGCTCACCTACGACGACGTGCGCAAACGCGGCTCGCAGATCGCCTCGGCCGTCAAGCGGCGATACATGCCGCCCTGGCTGCCCGAACGGGGACACGGAGATTTTCAGGAAGAGCGGCGGCTTACCGACGATCAAATCGATGCCATCGAAAAGTGGGTGCATGAGGGCGCGCCAGCCGGATCTCGCGCGAGCGCCCCGCCGCCGCCGTCCTTTGTGCCAGGATGGCAGCTCGGCCAGCCGGATCTCGTGCTGGAAGCCGCTGCGCCTTACCATCTGCCCGCCGCCGGCCCCAATCAGTATTGGAACTTCGTGCTGCCGTTGAAGGTCGCCGCCGTGCGCTGGGTGAAAGCCATCGAGGTGCGCCCCGGCAACGTGCGCGCCGTGCATCACGCCAATGTGCTGATCGATCGCGCCCGCTCCTCGCGCGTGCAGGAACAAACGTCCGGCGCAGGTTTTCCCGGCATGGATCTGAATATCGAATCGGATACTTTCGATCCCGACAGCCATTTCCTTTTCTGGAAGCCTGGGGGCACTCCCTGGGTGGAGCCCGACGGCATGGCATGGCGCGCGGACCCGGGTTCCGACCTGGTGCTCAATGTCCACATGCAGCCCACGGGGAAGCCCGAGCTGGTACAGCCCTCGGTCGGGCTGTACTTCACCGATCGTCCTGCCACAAAGTTCCCCATGCTGCTGCAGCTCGAGCACGACGGTGCGCTCGACATCCCCGCCGGCGACCGGGACTTCCAGGTAAGTGACGACTTTATTGTTCCGATGGACATGGATGTGCTGGCCGTCTACCCGCATGCGCATTACCTGGGCCGGTTGCTGGAAGGTTACGCCACGCTGCCCGGCGGCGCCCGCCAGTGGCTGGTCCGTATTCCAGATTGGGACCCCAACTGGCAATCCGTCTATCGCTACCAGGACGCTGTCTTGCTTCCTAAAGGCAGCGTGGTGTCTCTGCGATATCATTACGACAACTCGGCCGCCAATCCACGTAATCCCCATCAGCCGCCCCAGCGGGTGCGTGGCGGCAACCGGGCCACCGACGAAATGGCGCACCTCTGGCTGCAGGTTCTCCCGCGCGGCGGCCAGGACCGGCGCATGGAGCTGCAGGAAGCCATCATGCGCCATCGGCTGGACAAGTATCCCGGCGAGTTCATGGCGCAGTTCAACCTGGGCGCGCTCATGCTGGCGCGCGGGAATCTCACGGATGCCGCAACCTTTCTGCGCGGCGCGACAGCCGCTCAACCGCGTAATCCGGTAACGCTGAATACGCTCGGCGCCGTGCTTCTTGCAGGGGGTCAGGCGGGCGAAGCGGCCGCCCTGTTCGACCGCGCTCTCCAGGCCAACCCGCGCTATACCAACGCACATTACAACCTCGCTAACGCGCTGGCCGAACAGCAGAAATGGGAACCGGCAGCGGGCGAGTTCCGCAAAGTTCTGGCGGACAATCCGGAGGATGCCGGCGCGCGCCAGCATTTGGGCGAGGTGCTGCGCCTGTGGGGCGATGAGAAGGCCAAGACTGGCCATCTGGCCGACGCCGCCGCCTGCCTGCGCGAATCGCTCGATTTCCGCCCCGAAGACGCCGTGCTCCACAGCGATTTTGGCGCGCTGCTGGCGCGTTTGGGCCGTTTCCGGGAAGCCGTCCCCGAGTTCGAAGCGGCCCTGCGCCTGGATCCGCATCTGGAGTCTGCCCAACGCAACCTCCGCGCCGCGCGCGCACACCTGGGCAACGAGCCGGCGAAATGAACATGCTTCCGCTGTTGCTCTTCTTCCTCCAGGGCGGCGCCAACCCTTATCAGGCGGGCATGCAGGCTTACAGCGCGCACCGTTATGCGGACGCCGTCCCCTTGTTTGAAAAAGCGGCGGCGGGAGGTCCGCAGGCGCTGGTGGCAGGGTTCATGCTGGGGAATGCCTACCTGCAGTCGCACCAGGAACAGAAGGCCCTCGGAGCCTTTGCCGCGCTGTTTCAGGTGACTGCCGAATCCGCGGCGGCGCATCTGCTGACAGCCGAAATGATGCTGCGCGCGCAGATGACGCAAAACGCCGAAAGACAGGCGGCCCGTGCGCTCGAACTGGATCCGGGCATCCCGCAGGCGCACTATGTGCTGGGCGAGATCGCTTTGGCGCATGCGGACGGCGATCGGGCCGTCAGCGAGATGCAGAAGGAAATCGAGCTAAATCCGGACTTCGCCATGGCCTACTACCGCCTCGGCGATGCATATATAAAGCGCGCCACGTGGGAACGCGCCATCGCGGCCCTGCAAATCGCCATCTGGTTGAATCCGAATCACAGCGGTCCGTACATTCTGATCGGCAAGGCGTATCTGAATCGCGGCAACCGGGACGAGGCGGAAGCCGCCTTGCGCCACGGGCTCCAGTTGGACCCGCAAAACCAGGAGGCCCGCGAGCTTCTGAAACTCCCACCGGATCACGACCGCAAGGCAGAGGTTCCCTCAGGGTCCCCCGACGATCCCGCATTCCTTCACGGCCGTACCGAATACCTGGCGGGACATGTTGCGCCGGCCATCGCATCGCTCGAAAAAGCGCGCGCGGCCGGAGCCCGCGGCAACGAGCTGTTCTTCATGCTCGGCAACGCCTACCTGCAGAACCGGCAGATCGCCAAAAGCCGGGCCGCATTCGCCGAGCTGCTGGGTGTGCCGCCCGATTACGGCGCGGCCCGCCTGTTCACGGCGCAGATGCTGATCCGGCGGGAATTTGAGGACGATGCACAGGCCGAATTGGAAGCGGCCCTGTTGCGCGCGCCGATGCTGCCCGCGGCGCACTACATGCTCGGCGAGATCGCCATCTACCGCGCCCAACTCGATCGCGCGGCCGCCGAGCTCACTCGCGAAATCGCCCAAAATCCCGATTTCGCGATGGCCTACTACCGCTTGGGGGACGCTTATACGCGCCGCGAAGATTGGGAGCACGCCATCCCGCCGCTGCAACGCTCCGTATGGCTGAACCCCACTTACAGCGGACCGTACATCCTATTAGGGAAAGCATACTTGAAGACATCCGACTTGCCCGAGGCCGAGCGCATGTTACGCCGGGCCTTGCAACTGGACCCGCGGAACGCCTCGGCCCACTATCTATTAGGCCGTACTCTGATTCAGGCCGGCCATCCCGATGAAGGCAAGAAGATCCTACAACGATGGGAAGAGCTTCGTCACCAGTAATCACTCATTTGCAGTCGCTTTGGGCGGCCACTTACTCAGCAACGTCTTCGCTTCCGGATATCTTACCTGGGCGTATTCGAGGCTGATCCTGGCGTCATCGCTCCACTTGCCTTCGTCAATCAGGGCGACGCCCGGCACAAAGTTTGCCTTGAAAGAATTGCGCCACCACCGTCGGGTCGCCGTTCTGTTCGAACGTGTGCGCATGCTGCTCTGCGGCCTTTACCGGGGAATGCCCCATCTCCATCACCGCATTGAGTTGGCGCGTCGTCTCAGTACACTCATACCGGCGAACTGGGCAGCAGCCGGCAACAGGCTGCCCAGGATAACAGCCAGAGGCAAAAGTGTCGCATTGCGCGCACTTCGCTGTAACGTATTTACCGCTAACCCTTCAGCGTGGCCGCGGCGCCGGGCCGGCCGTGGCTTTACGGGTAGATGGCTGAATCGTGTATACTATCCCCAGATTCACCGCCCAGGGAGGGGAACAAGGTGCAGTTCAAAACCGGCCGTAAGATCCGGGCGGTGGCTGTCGCGGGTTTGGCGTTTTCCGCGGCCACATCCCGCGCACAAGTCGACGAGGATGCCAGCCGCCGGGCGTACGCCGCCAAAATACGCGAAACGTACAATTTCCGGTTTGGAAACGACAAAATCTCCATACCCGGCAACGCCGCGGCCGTGGGCGACAACTTCATCCCAGCCACCGCCTTTCCGAGCCCCGAATATTGCGCCCGCTGCCACCAGGAGGCCTACATCCAGTGGCGCGAGGCCCTGCATTCCAATTCGTTTCGCACGCCGTTCTACCGCACTAGCGTGAATATTCTGGCGCGCACCAAGGGCATCGAGTTTACACGTCATTGCGATAGCTGTCACAACCCGGTGGGCGTCCTTGCGGGAGGGTTGACGCAGGATTCCCAGGTCGATCGCAGCTTCGACCAGGATGGCCTCACCTGCACTACCTGCCATGCCATTCAAAAACTGCAATCCACCAACGGGAATGGCGGATTTGTCCTGGGCATTCCTTCAGTGATGGTGGACGAGGAGGGCAATCGGATTCCGGGCATCGTGCCGGATGAAGAAATTCGCAATCACCCCGAGCGCCATTCGCGCGCGGTGATGCAGTCCTTCTACCGCACGCCTGAATTCTGCGCTTCCTGCCACAAAGCCAATCTGCCCAGTCCGTTGAACGATTACAAGTTCATCCGGGCGTTCACGGTGTACGACGAGTGGCAGAACTCCAAGTTTTCGAACCGCAATCCCCTCACGTTTTATACGACCGGTTTTACCACCTGCCAGGATTGCCACATGCAGCGCGCGCCGCTACAATTCAAAGACGATGGCGCCAAACACGGTACGTTGGTGTCGCACCGCTGGCCGGCGGGTAACACCGCGGTGCCCTTCTACTACGGCTTCGAAGACCAGTTGAAGAAGACCGTGGAGTTCCTGAAATCAGGCAACTATCTCAACGTAGACCTGTTCGCCATCCGCAAATCGGGAGAAGGCATGGTGGCGCCGCTGGGTTCCAGCGCCTTCAAGCTATCGCCTGCGGACACCGTGCAAATGATGGTGGTCATCCAGAACAAGGCCATCGGCCACTCGCTGGTTCCCGAGGTGCGCGACTTATATGAGCCGTGGGTTGAGTTCCAGGTGACGGATGCCGGCGGCCGGGAGATCTATCACAGCGGTTTTCTGAAGCCCGATGGCTCGCTCGACGAGCGCGCGCACAGCTTTACGAACCGCCCGGTGAATAACGACGGCGAGTTCGTCGACAATCACAAGGTCTGGACCATTCACTCGGTGGCTTACGACAACACCATACAGTCGGGCCGTTCCGCGCTGGTCCGCTACGAGTTCCGTATCCCAGCCGACGCGAAGGGCCCGCTGGCGGCCACCGCGCGCGTGAACTATCGCCACTTGCGGCAGAGTTACCTGAATAACATCTTCGGAACCGATCACCCGGCCTACCCCGTGGTGGAGATCGCTTCCCGCACGCGCATACTGAACCTGGGCGACAATCCTGCTTCGGGTCCTGACCCGCAGGATAACGCCGACTGGATGCGCTGGAATAACCTGGGCATCGCTTACCTGGATCAGTTGCAATACGCCGATGCCCTGCAGGCCTTCGAACATGTCCCGAAGCTCCGTCCGGATTACCCGGATGGCTACACCAACGTCGGGTTGACTTATATCGAATGGGAGAAGTACTCCGAGGCTCGCGCCAGCCTGGAAAAGGCTTTGGAATTGAGCCCCAATAACGCGCGCGCGCTTTACTATCTGGCGCTTGTCGAGAGGCGTGAAGGCCACCGCGACGAAGAAGTGGCCGATTTGCAGCGAGTGGTGGAACAGTATCCACAGGCCCGCGACCCCCGCCGCGAGTTAGGCATCGCCTACTATCAGCGGCACAGCTACGACGAGGCCCGCGAGCAGTTTGAAAAACTGCAGGCCATCGACCCGGACGACCTGGCGGCGCACTATAACCTTGCAGTTCTATACCGCCGCATGGGAATGAAAGACAAGGCCGCCGAGCAGGCCGCTTTGTTCGTCACCAAGCAGGTGGATCCCGGCGCGCCCACTTACTCTCTCGAATTTCTGCGCAATCATCCGGAGATCTCCACCGAAAGCGTACCCTGGCACATGCACTCCGACCTCTCGCACCCAGACACAACGGCCGCCGGAGGCCAGCCCAAGTGATGAAGCAAAGCCGCCGGCAAGTTTTGCACTCTTTAAGCCGCACAGCCCTGGTACTGCCTTTCGCCGACTTAGTCACTCTGGCCCAAAAACTCCCCGGACCTGTCGAGCGAAGCTACGACGCCAAAGCCAAGGCGCCCCCGCCCGGGCCGAAGTCGCCTATCGAGGGCACGCCACTGGGAGTCAGCTTTGTGGAAGTCGTAAAAGAATCGGGCTTGGCCGTCAAGACGATCTACGGCGGCGAGGGAAAGAACAAGTATCTCCTGGAGACTACCGGTTGCGGCCTGGCTTTCTACGATTACGATCAGGATGGCTGGCTGGACGTTTTTCTGGTCAACGGCTCGCGCCTGGAAGGTTTTTCCGCCGGCCACGAACCGCGCTGCCATCTCTTCAAGAACAATCGCGACGGCACGTTCACCGATGTTACCAAAGGGTCCGGCCTGGAACATCGCACCGGATGGGGACAAGCCTGCTGTGTAGGTGACTACAACAACGACGGCTACGACGACCTGTTCGTGACTTACTACGGGCAGAACGCCCTTTACCGCAATCACGGTGACGGGACCTTCGCGGATGTAACCAAGGAAGCAGGGTTGATCCAACCCGGACCAAAAATCCGCTGGAATACGGGCTGCACCTTCGTGGATTACGACAAAGATGGGCACCTGGATCTCTTCGTCGCCAATTACGTGGATTTCGATTTGAAGACCGCTCCGCCGCCGGAAGCCGGCCCGTGCACTTACAAGGGTTTGCTGGTAGCGTGCGGACCGCCCGGATTGCGCGGCGGCAAGAATATTCTGTATCACAACAACGGCAACGAGACATTCAGCGACGTCAGTGAAAAGGCCGGCATCTGGAACACGCCCGGCACTTATGGCTTGAGTGTAGCGGCTTCGGATCTGGACAACGATGGCTGGCCGGATATCTACGTCGCCAACGACTCCTCGACCGCCACGCTGTATCAAAATCAGAAGGACGGGACCTTCAAAGACATCGCCATTGAATCGGGAGCCGCGCTCTCGCCCGAAGGCAAACCGCAAGCCGGCATGGGCGTCTCCATCGGGGACTACAACCGCGACGGCAACCTGGATGTGGTGAAGACTAACTTCGCGGGAGACACGGATTCGCTCTATACCAACCTGGGCGATGCCACCTTTGAAGACCGTACTTACCCGAGCGGTTTAGGGGTAAATACACGCTTGCTCGGCTGGGGTGTGGGCTTCTTCGACATGGACAATGACGGATGGCTAGACATCCTGATGTCTAACGGGCACGTTTACCCCGAGGTTGATAAGTCCAACGCAGACTTGAAATATGCCGAGCACAAGTACCTTTACCGGAACCTGCAGAACGGACGCTTCGAGGAAGTGACCGATAAGGGCGGTCCCGGCATTCTGGAGAACGCTCCGGCCCGCGGGTGCGCATTTGGCGATTACGATAACGACGGCGATATCGATGTCGCCGTCAACTGCGTCAATGCCGTTCCGCAGCTCCTGCGCTGTGACTCGACACTTAAACGCAATTGGATCAAGATCAAGCTGCAGGGCGTCGAGTCGAACCGCACCGGCATCGGCACCCGGGTCACAGTGGTTGCCAAGACCAGGCCCGACGCGGAAAAGGCGCTCAGCCAGATGGATGAGCTGCGCAGCGGCGGCAGTTACTTCTCGCAGAACGATCTGCGCATGCACTTCGGGCTCGACCAGGCGACTAAAGTGGACATGGTCGAGATACGGTGGCTGAGCGGACAGGTGGATCAATTGAAAGACCTGGATGTGAACAAGTTATATGTCATCCAGGAGGGCGGCAAGATATTAAAAGCGGAGTCATTACGGCAGCACGCATAGTATTGGCGCTGGCGATGTGTCTGCCCGCGCTGGCCGCGGCTGAGGACCGGTGTCCGTGGCTGAATCGCGCGACGGCCGGCGGCGTGCTGGGCGGCGCGGTCCGGATGACGGTTACGCCCACCAGTTGCCAGTTTGTGCACGAGGGCTCGGAGCTGCTGATCGAAGTCCAGCCGGCCAGCCAGCCACACGCTGCATGCGAATCCGATAGCGAGGCACTGAAAGCCATCGGCAACGAAGCGGTAGCGTGCGCTTACCGCGGCAAGCCTGGGTGGGTGGCCGAACAAGTGGTGGGCAGGGTGCGCGATCAGACCTTCCTGGTGCGGATCAGCCGCCACGATCCGCAAGCGCCGGCCAAGGTTCTGCGTGAAAAAGCTTGCGATATGGCCGAACAGGTAGCCGGCAGCCTGTTCTGATCGCCTACTTCTTCGTCCCCTGCTGCAGGTGCTTCTCCTTGGCTTCCAATTCTGCTTTACGCAGCGCTGCCGCTTTTGCGAAAGCCTCGTCCGCGCCGGCTTTGTCGCCCTTGCGCTTCAGCAGCAGCCCCAGGTTATTCCACGCGGCGGCGTTCTGATCGTCCAGCGCCACAGCCCGCCGCAAGGCTTCGATCGCGCCATCCGCATCACCCTGCTGCTTCAGCGTAGTACCAAGCTGATACCACGCCTCCATGTACGCCGGCCGCTGCGCGACGGCCGCCCGCAGTTGTTCGACGGCTTTCTCGGGCGCGCCGGCATCGATAAAAGTGAGGGCCAGAGTGTAATGCGCCTCGGCCAGCGACGGCTCCAGTTGCACGGCCTGCTCCAGCTCCGCCCGCGCATGCGGTAAATCGTCGGCCGATTTGTAAGCGACCCCTAAGTCGTAATGCGCGCCGGCGTCGCGGGGATGGTTCCGGATCACCGCGGAAAGCTGTTTGATGGCGGCCCGCATGTCACCGGCGGCGATGTACGCGTAGCCCACATTCACCTGCACGCGCACGTTATCCGGATCGTGCTCCAGGATCCGCCGGAATTCCTGAAGGCCGGCGGCCGGGTTGCCGGACCGTACCAGCGCGTTGCCGTAGCCATTGCGCACCGCTGCGTTTTTGGGATCAAGTTGCACCGCCCGCCGGTAGGCGGCGCTGGCTTCCTTATAGAGCGATTGCTTCTCATAAGCGGCGGCCAGCGTCTCCCAGACTTGCGCGTTGGAAGGCAGCAGCTTGGCGGCTCGCGACAGCTCACGGGCGGCCTCTGCGTAGCGCCCGCTGTCGTGGTAAACGGAACCCAGGCGCATGTGATAATCGCCGTTGCCAGGATCCAGCGCCACGGCTTTTTGCAGCGCGCGCACGGAGGCGTCGGGCTGCTGCGTCATCCACAGCGCCGCCCCCAGGTGAAACCACGCCTGCGCCATCTTGGGATCCAGTTCCGTCGCCCGCCGGAAATGCGGCACCGCGTCCACGGAACGGTTGGTGGCTGCCAGCAGGAATCCGATCTGATCCTGATAGGCAGCCGACGCCGGCACCAGTTCCGCGAGTTTCTGGTAATCCGCCAGCGCGCCCGCCACGTCGCGCGCGGCCCAATGCCGGCGAGCGGCCGATTCCAGATCCTGGACATTGCTGCTCACCTGTCCGGGCAGTGGAGCGCCCAGCCACCACACGCCCAAAATCAGCAGAACCCGCGCCACTAGTTGCGGCTCTCCGACCCCCGCGCGTGAGGGTGCACGCTCAACAGCTCAGAACTTACCGGCACGCCGCCGCTCACTTTCACCCGGAGCAAAGCCTCAAAAGGTGGAACATGGCGACGAGCCCCGGGGCCCAGCTTGGCCGTCAGCTCATCCAGCCGGGCAGCCCGGCAAACAAATTCGACCGCGGCCTGCGTACCGAATGTGGTGATGCCGGCCAGAATCAGCACGCGCCGGTTGGGGTTCAGGCCGGAGGTCAGCGTTACCAGGGCGTAGTCCTCGGTAATCGGCGGCTCGGATGCCAGGAAAGCGGCCGGCTCGGACGCGCCGGGATGCAGGTTGCTTATCAGCAGATCGCCTTTGCGCGGCGCCGCGGGCTTGCGCGCGAACACGAAATCCTGCGTGCCTGGCAACTCACGCAGCGACAGATTCTCGGACGGGGAGCCGATGAAAATCAGATCGCTGGTCTTGGCATCGTCCCATGTCAGCAACCTGCCCCTCTTGATCCGGATCCCCTGCTGCAGGCTGGCAAATACCCGATCGAGCTCGTGGACGGCCATCACTTCACCGACGCCGGTGTAATGATCCAGAATCGCTTTGCCGCCATCCAGCGAGGGATTGAAATAGCGGAGACCGGTTTCTGGCCGGCCGACGAACTCGGCATTGCTGTACACCACCAGCGCCGCCTCTTGAGGATTGGCAAAGCCGCTCCAGAAGGTTCGCACCACCGGCGCGGGCTGCTCGCCAGCGGGCTGCGCCGGCATCATGAAACGGGTAACCGCAATGGAGATCACCACCACCAGCGCGGCCCCAAGCAGGATGGAAAGGAAAAACCAGGAAGGCGGAAAGGGACGGTTCGGGCGGATGGGCTCAACCGGGGGGGCCGGAGCTGCTGCCGGGACCGCAGGGACCTCCACGGGCGGCCGGGCGTGATACGTCAGCGAGTACGCGCCTTTGGGGATCTCAATTACCAGGCGATCCAGCGCGCCCTCCCCGGCATAATACTCCGCCAGCTTGGATCGCAGGCGGCCGGTCTGCACGCGCACGGTGGAATCCACGCGGGAGTCGAAGTCCGGCGGCCGCCCGAACACCTCGGTGGCGATTTGATACTCCTTTAGCGGAGTGCCGGGCGAATCCAGCGAGTGCTCGCCCAGATACCGCAGGAGTTTGCATAGGGATTCCGATCCGTGCAGAACTTCGCTACGGTTCAGCTTCTCAATTTGAGAATGAAGCGCCTCCCGCTCAGTTCCAGCTGTCCCTGTATCCTTCATTTAACGCGAGATTAACAATACCGCTAAGTCTAGGCAAAACTGACCCAGGAGTCAAGTAACATTCCAGCGCCGGCCGCCGGGATAGGAGAACGCGCCGCTGCCGCTCCAGTGTGGCGAGGTGAAATAAATGGCCGCCAAGCGGTCGGCTCGGCCGGCATGGGGTGCAGCAAGTAGGCCTTCACAATGGCAAAGACTGCTGTGTGGGCGCCGCATACGGGATCCCTGCTGCACCTGCAGCAGTTCCAAAGCGCCAAACAACTCGCGCATGCCCGGGTGCTTCTATCGGGGGAAAGCGCTCGGTGATTCTCCCGAAGAGATCCCCATTTGTGGCTTGGGGTGGATTCAGCAGCCAAGATCAGAAGTGTTTTCAGCATTCCTCGGTCATGGACTTGACACGGTCTGGATGGATCGTCCATACTCTTGTGATAAATCTGAAACAGTTCGCCTTCCAGTCGGAACGTCTCCGTGTGTGAGGGGAAGGCCAACCTGGGACAACCGGGGTTCTCACTCCTAGCCGAGTCTGGCCGCACCGCCCAGCGGCACTGACAGCGTTGTCGGTTTTCACATCCCCCAACTTTAACCGCAGCTTAAAAGGAGCACAAATTGTCTCAACCCACACATGGGTGGCACCGGATTGGTGTATCCACACTCGCAATTGCTTTCCTCGCCCTCAATGCCTGGCCGCAGGCCAGCACCTCCCTCCGCGGCACCGTGTCGGACCCGCAAGGAGCGGTCATTCCGGAAGCCGTGGTATCCCTGCAAAACCTGGATAATGGCGCCACGCGCCAGACGGTCACCAACGGCACCGGCGAATACAACTTTCCCCAGTTGGAGCCGGGAACCTACCAGGTGCGTGTGGAAAAGCCCGGCTTCTCCACCGTCACCAAGACCGGCGTCACGCTGCGCGTCAATACGCCGGCCACGTTTGATTTGAAGTTGGAGGTCGGCAAGAGCGAGGAAGTCATCAGCGTGATGTCGGAGCTGCCGCCCATCAACACGGAGGACGCCTCGGTCGGCAACGCGTTTTCGGAGCGGCAGGTTCGCCAGCTACCGCTGCAGACGCGCAATGTGGTCGAATTGCTCAGCCTGCAGCCGGGCGTTACCACTAACGGTGAAGTGCTCGGTGCGCGGCGCGATCAGAACAACATCACGCTGGACGGCGTCGACGTAAACGACAACCAGAATGCCGGCCTGGTGACGCAGAACTCTACCACCGGCAACACCTATCAGGGCGTGAACGGCAACGGCACAAACGTTAATTCGGGCTTCAACTCGGTGCTGCCCATTCCGCTCGATTCGGTCCAGGAGTTTCGCGTGACCGTCGGCGGTGAAGGCGCCAACGAGGGCCGTTCCTCAGGCGGCCAGGTGGTGCTCGTCACCAAGAGCGGCACTAATCAAATTCACGGCTCGGCTTACGAATTCAACCGCAACACCGCGACCTCCGCCAATACCTGGTTCAACAACGAATCCGGCGTGCCTGTGCAGCAGTTGGTGCGCAACCAGTTCGGCGCCTCCGTCGGCGGACCCATCAAGCGCGACCGGGCCTTCTACTTCGTCAATTGGGAGCAGCGTATCGACGCCTCCAGCGTCGCGCAGGTACAGGCGGTACCCTCGGAAACGCTGAAACAAGGCTATTTGAAAGTGCAGTTGACGGACGGCAGCGTGCAGACCTTGAGCCCCAGCGATATGGCCGTGGTCGATCCGCTGGGAATCGGCGTGAACGCCGGATATCAGAAGATCCTGAATCAGTATCCGGTGGGCAACGATCCGGCTTACGGCCAGGATGGCGGGCTCAATTTCAGCGGCTACCGCTTCAACGCGCCGGATCATCTCAACAACATGGCATGGGTGGCCAAGCTGGATTTCAAATTGGACCCGGCCGGCAGGCACTCGCTGAGCCTGCGCGGCACGCTGGCCGACAACACCCAGGATCAGATCCTTGCGCAATTCCCCGGACAATCGCCGGCGTCCATCGAGCGCGACAACCACAAGGGCCTTTCCGCGCACTACACGGCCATCGTCTCACCGACCCTGATCAATTCCTTCACGTACGGGCTGACCCGCTTCGGCCAGGAGTTGTCGGGCGTCTCAGGTACCGGGTTTCAATTCGAACCCACGGCGCTTTCGCCCTTACAGAACTGGTCGGCGCGCGCCAAGGGCCGCACCAATCCGCTGCAAAATATCCTGGACGATGTCACCTGGACCAAGGGCCGGCACACAGTCACGGCGGGGCTCAACTTCCGCTTCAGCACCAACAACATCTCCGCATACACCAACTCCTATCCGCTGTATGCCTACGGCGCCACGGAATTGATCGGGTTGGGCGAGGACATCAACAATTCGGTCACAAGTTTTCTCCAGCAGAAGGTCGGGCCCGGCGCCCAACTGGCGGATGCCACCGCCGTGACGAACGCCTCGGCCATGCTTTTGGGGATCCTGAACGACGTGTTCGTGACCTATCAATACGGTAAGAACGGCCAGGTGTTGCCGCAGGGCACGCCGGACCAGCGCTCGTTCATCGAACACGCTTACGCGGGCTACGTGGGGGATGCCTTCCGCATCAACCGCGAGCTGACGCTTACGCTGGGCCTTCGCTATGAGAACGTGCGCCCGCCGTATGAAGCGCACGGTTTGCAAGTGGCTCCCACGGTGCCGCTGGAGCAGTTCTTCGCACAGCGCAACGGGCTGCAGTACCAGGGCGTCCCAGCCAATCAGATGTCGGACTTCACCCAGAGCTACGCGCTCAACGGACCGGTGAACGGCAAGCCGAGCTGGTGGAGTCCCGACAACGCCAATTTCGGCCCGCGTGTGGCGCTGGCGTATGCGCCGGCGGACCATGGCGGGCTGCTGGGCAAGATATTCGGAAAAGGCGGGGCGCTGCGGTTTGGCGGAGCCATCGCCTATGACCAGTTCGGCGAAGACATGATCGTGAACTACGACCAGATCGGCTCGCTGGGACTTTCCGAGCCTACCAACTTCCCGGATTCGTACAGCTTCACCACCTCGCCCCGCTTCAACGGATCGTACCCGGCGCTTCCGGCCGCACCGGCAGGTGGTTTCCCCTTCACGCCGCCTTCTATCGCCGCCATTACCGGCAATTTTCTGGGAATCTCGTCGGATCTCAAGACGCCTTATTCGATGGTCCTGAACGCCAGTTTTTCGCGCCAATTGCCCGGCCAGGTGACCATGGAACTCGGGTACATGGGCCGTCTGTCCCGCAGGCTCCTTATGGAGGGCGATGTCTATACTCCTCTTGAAAACTATAAGGATCCGAAGTCGGGCATTACCTGGCAGCAGAATGCCATGCAGGTCTACAATTTGTTCAACAACCTGGCAAATGCCGCCGGAGTGCCTGCCAACGCGGCCACCAGCCTGGTGGCCAGCGAGGTGGCGGCCAATCCCAGCCTGGTTCCCAATCTGCCGTTTGTCAACGACATCTGGCCGGGATATCAGAATGCCTATTTTCCCGGCAGCGCCTCGGCCAACTACTTCTACAGCGTGTTCGGAGTCTTCGGCGGCAGCTTCCTCGATAGTCTCCACGCGGCCGACCGTTACGTTGGTAACTATATACCCGGCAAGTGCTTGAGCATCACGGGATGCTACACTTTCTTTGCACAGCAGGGTAGCTCGATGCCGATGTGGATGAACGGAGGGGAAGCGGATTTTCACGCCCTTACATTTGCCCTGCGCAAGCGCTTTTCGGGCGGCCTGCAGTTCGATTTCAACTATACCTGGTCGCACTCCATCGACAACGGCTCCGCGGCCGAATCGGGCGCCGGCGAGCAGGGTGCGGCCATCCAGAACATCTTTAACCTGGGCCAGTTCCGCGGTTCATCCGATTTCGACATCCGCCACAATTTCAACGCTAATTTCATGTATGCTTTGCCGGTCGGAAAAGGCAAGCCGTTCCTGAACAACGTGCCCGGCTGGCTCAACCATATGATCGGCGATTGGCAGGTATCCAACATCTGGCGCTACAGTACGCCGTTGCCCACCGCTGTGGCCGGGGCCCTGGCGTACAACACAAATTACTGGTTGAGTTCCCTGGCCGTGATGAACATGCCCACGGCATCCGGCGGCGTGCACATCGACCAGAATGGCATTCCGAGTCTTTTCGCCAACACTCTGAATGCATCCAACAACTTTGAGAACGAGCCACCAGAAACGGCCGGTACTCGCGCGGCTCTACGGCTGGCGCCGATCTTTAACGTCGATATGGCCGTCACCAAGGTATTCCATCTGCCCTGGGAAGGCCAGATTGTCCAGTTCCGGGCAGAAGCATTCAATGCTTTGAATCACCCGAACTTTACGAATCCGAGCCTGAGCCTGCAATCGCCGCTGACCTTTGGCGAGTTTCAGGGAACCATGGCGCCGCGCTCGATGCAGTTTGCGTTGCGATACGAATTCTGATGAAGCTGTCTACCATGCCGATTATGAAATCCGTGGGCGTACCAAGGCGCTTCGGAGGCGCCGCCTGAATCTGCGCGCCTAGGAGATCGGCGCGCTGTGGCCGAAAGAGGCGCCGGCAGTGGAAGCCCGCGCGGGCCTGGGATCCGTCTGGTTCACAGATCTGAAAGGGCAGAAGGTGATGCACATTGACGCCGGGCAGTGGTAGCGGATATCTCGCGCTGCTGCAACTGGCAGACAGCGCCCTGCCGATCGGGGCTTCCGCGCACTCCTTCGGTCTGGAGACGCTGACAGCCGGCGGCGAGTTGACTGTCGCCCGCCTGGAAGAGTTTTTCCGGGCATGGCTGGAGGAGGCCGGCGCGCTGGAAGCCTCCTGGTGCCTGCGGGCCGCTGAAATCGAAGGCGCCGCCCAATGGATTCAACTGAACAAAGCCATCGGTGCGACAAAGCCGGCCCGCGAGAGCCGGGACGCCAGCGCCGTCCTCGGCCGGCGTTTTCTTGACCTGGCTTGCGCGCTCACCGAAGATCCGGATCTCTTCCGAATGGCCGCCGCGCCTTGTGAGGTGCATCTGGCGGCAGCGTTTGGCCGCGCAGGCCGAGCGCTTCAGGTCAGCGCCAGGACTGCCGCGGCCGCCTATCTGCACCAGTCTCTCGCCGGGCTGATCTCGGCCTGCCAGAGATTGCTGCCGTTAGGCCAGCGGCAGGCCAGCGCGCTGCTCTGGAACCTCAAGCCGGCCATCCTTTCCGCTGTGGAAGGTCCGCTCGCGTACTGCTTTCTTCCCGCGCTGGAGATCGGTTCGATGCGGCACCCCGGCCTGCCGACGCGCCTGTTCGTCTCATGAACGGCACCCTTCATCTGGCGTTCGAAAAGGCGGATACGGGCGCTACAGTATTGCACCTGCGGCGGCAGGAGCCACCCTGGCGGGTGATCCGCGCCTTCGCAGGGCCATCCGGCGAGGCGTTGGTACATCTCAACAACGTCTCAGGCGGCGTATTGTCGGGCGATCAGCTCGAATTGCGCGTGACGTTGTCGGCGGGATCCCGCGCTCAGATCACCACCACCGGAGCCACGCGCATCTACCGGCAAGCCGCCGGCGCTCGCGAGGCGCACAGCACGGCGCATTTCGAGCTCGCGGAGAACAGCCTGCTCGAATTGCTGCCCGATGCCATGATCCCGTATGCGGGCAGCGCCTTTGCGCAAACAAACACCGTGAACCTGGCTGCCGGCGCGGCGCTCTTCTGGTGGGAATACCTGACCCCCGGCCGCGAAGCGTCCGGCGAAGTTTTCCGTTACGATCAATTGCGCATGGAGACCGAGATTCGCGCCGGCGGGGCGCCGATCGCCATTGAACGCGCTTTCCTCAATCCGCGCCTGCGTCCGCTGGAGTCTGTGGCGCGCCTGGGCGAGTGCCGCCATCTGGCCACTTTATACGTCTGCCGCGCCGGCGAACCACCGGCCACCTGGAGCCGTCTCGAAGCGCAACTCAACTCCATCGCCGCGGGCCTCATGGAAGCCCAGGATGGAGTAAGATGGGGAGTCAGTCCGCTGATCCGCGATGGCGTCGTAGTCCGCGGCATGGCTCCCGCCGGCCCCGCGCTGGTTGGCGGTCTGCGTCAATTCTGGCAGGCAGCCAGGCTGCTGCTTACCGGAGAATCGGCCTCGCTGCCCCGCAAGATCTATTGAATTTCCAAGAGGAGAGGAATGCAGCTCACGCCCCGGGAGATCGACAAGCTCATGATCTACACTGCTTCCGAAGTGGCCCGCAAACGCCAGGCGCGCGGGTTGAAATTGAATTACCCGGAAGCGGTCGCGATCCTCTCGGCTGAGATCCTGGAGGCCGCCCGGGACGGCAAATCGGTCGCCGAAATTATGGTGTCCGGCGCCCAAATTCTGAAGCGCAGCGACGTCATGCCTGGCGTACCCGAAATGATCCACGAGGTGCAGGTGGAGGCCACCTTTCCGGACGGCACCAAGCTGGTCACGGTGCACGATCCCATCCAATAAGCCGATATGATTCCGGGCGAATATTTCCTCGAACCAGGCGACATTGCCATTAACACCGGCCGCCGCACCGCGCGCGTGACAGTTGCGAATACCGGCGACCGGCCCATTCAGGCCGGCAGCCATTTTCACTTCTACGAGGTAAATCGCGCCCTGGCATTCGACCGCGACGCGGCCTATGGAATGCGCCTCGCGATCCCCGCCGGCACGTCCGTGCGCTTCGAGCCGGGCGAAACCAAGGAAGTCACACTGGTGGAGTTTGCCGGCGCGCGCGCGGTCTTCGGCCACCGGGGCATGGTCAATGGGCCGCTGAAGGAGAAGCCGTGAGCTCCGCCATACCGCGCCGCACATACGCCGACCTCTACGGCCCCACCACCGGCGATCGAGTCCGCCTTGCCGACAGCGAGCTGATTGTCGAGATCGAGCGGGACTACACGACCTACGGCGATGAAATCACCTTCGGCGGCGGTAAGGTCATCCGCGATGGCATGGGTCAAAGCTCCGGGGTTACCCGCGAGGCGGCGCCCGGCGCCCTGGACCTGGTCATCACCAACGCCATCGTCATCGAGCATTGGGGCATCGTCAAGGGTGACATCGGCGTACGCGATGGACGAATCGTAAAGGTGGGCAAGGCCGGCAATCCCGATACCATGGCCGGCGTCGACCCCGAGTTGGTCGTTGGCGCCGCCACCGAAGTCATCGCCGGCGAAAACATGATCGTCACGGCCGGCGCCATCGACAGCCACATTCACTTCATTTCACCGCAACAGATCTACGAGGCCCTTTCGGGCGGTATCACCACCATGATCGGGGGCGGCACCGGCCCGGCCACCGGCACGGACGCCACCACCTGCACGCCCGGCAAATGGAACCTGGCGCGCATGCTCGAGGCCGCCGAAGCGTGGCCCATGAATTTCGGTTTTCTCGGCAAGGGCAACGCATCCCTCCCCGACCCCTTGGCGGAACAGATCGAGGCAGGCGCTTGCGGATTGAAACTGCACGAGGATTGGGGCACTACACCGGCAGCCATCGACACCTGCCTGGAGGTCGCCGACCGTTACGATGTGCAGGTAGCCATTCATACGGATACCATCAACGAAGCCGGCTACGTGGAGGACACCATCGCGGCTATTGGCGGGCGGGCGATCCACACCTATCACACGGAAGGCGCGGGCGGAGGTCACGCGCCGGATATCATTCGCATTGCCGGGCTGCCCAACGTATTGCCGTCCTCCACCAATCCGACGCGCCCTTTCACGGTGAACACTATCGCCGAGCATCTGGACATGCTAATGGTCTGCCATCATCTGAACCCGCAGGTTCCCGAAGATGTGGCTTTCGCCGAGAGCCGTATCCGGCCGGAGACCATCGCGGCCGAGGATATCCTGCACGATCTCGGCGTCTTCAGCATGATCTCGAGCGACTCGCAAGCCATGGGGCGCATCGGCGAAGTGGTCACGCGCTCCTGGCAGACCGCCCACAAGATGAAAGTGCAGCGCGGGCCGCTGGCGGGCGACTCGGCGCGCAACGACAACAAGCGCGTGAAACGCTATGTCGCCAAGTACACCATTAACCCCGCCATCACCCACGGAGTTGCTGCGCACATTGGTTCCATCGAGCCCGGCAAACTGGCTGATCTGGTGCTCTGGCGGCCGGCGTTCTTCGGGGTGAAGCCCGAGATGATCATCAAGGGCGGCTTCATCGCCTGGAGCCTGATGGGCGACGCCAATGCTTCCATTCCAACTCCGCAGCCTGTCATTTACCGGCCGATGTTCGGCTCCTTCGGTGGAGCGCTGGGTTCCACCAGCCTGACTTTCACGTCGCGCGCCGCTCTCGATTCCGGCAACCTGGATCGCCTGCGTTTGTCGAAGCGCCTGGTGGCGGTGGAGCGCTGCCGCAACATCGGCAAGGCCGACATGGTGCATAATTCGGGCATGCCGCGTCTGGAGGTGGACCCCGAGACCTACGAAGTGCGCGCGGACGGTGAGCTATTGGCCTGCGAGCCGGCGGAGGTCCTGCCCATGGCGCAGCGCTATTTCCTGTTCTGACCATGCAATCGCAACGAGCATTTCGCGTCGGTATCGCCGGTCCGGTCGGCAGCGGCAAGACCGCGCTAGTCCACGCCTTCAGCCGCCGGTTGTACCCGCGCTACAGCCTGGCGGTAGTCACCAACGATATCTATACACGCGAGGATGCGGAGTTCCTGATCCGACAGGGCGCCCTGCCGCCCGAGCGCGTACGCGGCGTGGAGACGGGCGGGTGCCCGCACGCCGCCATCCGCGACGATGCGTCCATGAACCTGGAAGCCATTGCCGCTCTCGAGATGGAATTGCCGGACCTCGAACTGGTCTTCGTCGAAAGTGGTGGAGATAACCTGGCTGCCGCATTTAGTCCCGAGCTGGTGGACGTCTGGATTTATGTCATCGATGTAGCCGGCGGCGACAAGATCCCGCGCAAGGGTGGCCCCGGCATCATTCGCTCGGACCTGTTGGTCATTAACAAGATCGACTTGGCCCCCTACGTCGGCGCATCGCTCGAAGTCATGGATCGCGACGCCCGGAAGCAGCGTGGCGCGCGTCCATTCGTTTTTACGGATTTGAAGCAGGAAACCGGACTGCCGGCGGTCCTTCGTTGGCTGGAAGCGCAGCTATCCGCGCCGCGGCGCGCCCTCCAATACGAAAGTCATCCGCATTCTCATCATCATGCCCACTAACAATCCGTTTTATAAACGTCATGCACCCACGTACCGCGAACATACCCGCGACTTGCCGGACTTTTCGTCCTTCGAAGGCATGCGCGCCCTCTACGACGAGAGTAAGTTGCCCTCCGCGCAATGGAAAGAGGAGGTCCGAAGAGGCAAGGAATACGGCCTGGAGTGCGTGGATTCCATCGAGGACAAGTCCGAGATCAGTTGCTTCCAGCGCGGCGAGCTGCCGCATTGGTCCGGCATCAATACGTTTCTGAAGGTTCCCTATCTCGAAGATGTGCGCAAGGTCGGGGAATATGACGCCGCTTTTGTGGGCGTGCCGTTTGATATCGCCACCACTTATCGCGCCGGCACGCGCTTCGGACCGCAGGGCATCCGGCGCATTTCATCGCTTTACACGACTTATAACTTCGAATTAGGTGTGGACTTGCGCGAGTCGCTCAAGATGTGCGACGTGGGCGATATCTTTTGCCCCGCCAACATCACCAAGAGCCACGACCAGATCTCCAAAGGCGTCGCCCACATTCTTTCGCAGGGCACGCTGCCGATGATAATGGGCGGCGATCACTCCATCGGCTATCCGTGCGTGCGCGGTGTGGCGCAATGCGTCGAGGGCAAGGTCGGCATCATTCATCTTGACCGGCACATCGACACCCAGGAAAAGGACATGGACGAGATCATGCACACCTGCCCCTGGTTCCACGCCACCAACATCCCCAACTGCCCGCCTACCAACCTGGTGCAGGTAGGCATCGGCGGCTGGCAGGTGCCGCGCCCGGGAGTGACCCAGGGCCGCAAGCGCGGCTCGACGGTCCTGACAATCCAGGACATCGAGCGCATCGGCATCGACAAGACCGTCGAGATGGCGCTCGAAGTCGCCTGGAAGGGCGCCAGCGCGGTTTACCTCTCGTTTGATATCGATTCCGTGGATGCCGGTTTCGTGCCGGGGACCGGCTGGCCGGAGCCGGGCGGTTTCCTTCCCAGGGAAGCGCTGGCGATCCTGCGCGGTGTCGCGAAAGAAGGCATCGCCGCCATGGAAGCCGTGGAGGTCTCGCCGCCTTACGACATCTCGGATATCACGGCGCTGCTGGCGGTCCGCGCCATGGTCGATGTGCTGGCTACCATGACCAAGCACGGCCGCATCGGCGGCCGGCTGCATTCCACGTAGTATTGGGAATGAGCCCGGCATTTGTCATCGCAGGCGACTCGAATCGTACCGCAGCCGTGCGCCAAGCCGGAAGTCTGATCGAGCCCTGCGCCGCGATTCTGGGCTTTCAGCCGAACATCAGCCTCCGCAGCCTCGACGAGCCAGGCCTGCCGCCTCCAGGCGCTAACGAGATCTTCGTCCTGCCTGCTTCTTTCGACTTCAGCGTCTGGCAGAAGGAAGTGCTCGGCCGCACGCTGGCTGAATGGCGCCGCTCCGGTGACGGCATCGTCGTGCATGCCGATGAGATGGATCTCGCCCACCCGCTCATAGTCCAATGCTTCGCGGATCTGATCACAGCCGCACTCGCCGGTTCCCAAATCCCGCCGCAGGGTCTGGGCTTGCTCCTGGTTGCCAGCGGCCACGGCGACAGTGCCAGCCGCGCACAGTCGTACCGGGTGATGCGCCTGGTGTGGGAACAACTGGGGCTGGCCGCCGCGGATGTCGCCTTCGTGCGCCACGCCCAGCCGTTCCTCGGGCAGGCTCTCGAACGATGCCTCCGCGAACCCCTGGAATGGGTGCTCCTTCCCCAGATGCAGTGGTCCGGCGAGCACTTCGACTACGCCTGCGTCATCCTCGAAAATTTCCAGCGAGAACATTCCCAAGCCGCCGGATGGCGCCTGCTCGACCCGCCCGGCGCGCACCCCGCGCTCTCGGCCTGGCTCACGCAGCGTATCGTGCAACTCTGGCGCAACCAGCGCGGCCGCGACGCGACACGCACCCCCTCGGCTCGGCGCCAGTCTCGCGAAGAACACACCATCATCTGCGCCGGCGATCCCGCCGCGCCTGCCCACGGCCTGGTCGCCGAGATCCCCAGCGCCGCGGTTCTGGCCGATCTCCTGGCCCCCATTCTGCCGCCGTCGGACAAGTATTTCATTAAGGTGACCTGGCACGGGTATTCCCCGGGCACCTTCACCGACCCCGCAGCCCTCGATCTCCTCCTCGCCGCCCTGCCCGGCAAGGCCGTGATCCTGGAAGGGCACACCAGCAGCCGCAACCTTGGCGGCGCCGATTGGGACTGGGAAACTGAAGCCCAGTGCCATCGCGCCTGGATCCAGCAGCAGGATGCCGAGTATCTCTCCCGTACTGGTCTCGCGGAGGTGATGCGCCGCCACGGCGCGCAATATGTCAATGTGACCGAATCCTTCTGGGATGGCCGCTGCGTCCCCCGGCATGAAGTCCTTCGCCACGTCGATCTGCGCTATCCGGAACTCGCCGCATTCATCCCCGAATTGCTTTGGGAGAATCGCGGCGCGCCGTTTATCAGCTTCGCGAAATTCAAAGGGCCCACCCGTCTGGGGATCTCGAACCTGTTCGGACTGATTCCCGCTCCGCTGCGCAGCGCCTGGCATGGGCCGGACATCACACATTTTGCGCATGTCTGTTGCGATCTGGCCCGGCTCTACGGCTCCCTGTTCCCGATGTTCGGCATCGTCGAAGCGCTCTACACGGCCGTGCGTTGGGACCGCCAGGGGTTATATCGCAGCCGCTGGGGCAATTACGACATCCTGGCCAATCGCGGCGTGCTGACCATGAGCCAGGGCCTGCCGGCTGCCGACCTCCTGGCGAGTCGCCTGCAAGGCCAGGACATCGCCCGTAGTGCGTTCTTTGACGTGGTTCGTAACGATCTCGGCTGGCCCGCCGCAACCGCCGAATGCCTGCTGCCGCAGTCCGTACTGATGCGGTTCGTCTGATTGTTGTATACTGCAAGGAACTTCACCCGGCCCCGTCGGCCGCTTCCGCCCCGTCTGCCAGAACACAAACCGGGAGGACCTCGTCTGCATTTCTGCCTGACACTGCTGTTGGCTTGCACCGCTCTTGCACAGGCGCCTGAGCCGAACGGTGGTGGTGTGCGCGCAGGCTCCTTTCCGGCCCACTGGCTGACCGGCGGTCCCAATTGTATCGAAGCGCCCGCCTGGCAAGTGCATGAATACAATCCGGACTTATACATCATCCGCGAATCCGGTTGCACCAACTACGAAAAGCCGTTCCTCTATCTGCTGTTCGGCGATGCCAAAGCCTTGCTGCTGGATACCGGCGCCGGCCAGACCGATGTATCCCACGAGGTAATGGGCATCGTTGCGAAGTGGCTGCAACGCAACCATCGCGAGAGCATACCGCTGGTTGTCGCTCACTCACACTCGCACGGCGATCATGTCGCGGGCGACAGCCAGTTCCGCGGGCAGGCCAATGTCACGCTGGTAGAGCCGGCGCTCGCGGCCACCAAAAGCTTCTTCGCCATAGACCGCTGGCCCGATGGACAGGGCCAGGCGGACCTCGGTAACCGCGTAATCGACGTCATCCCGATTCCCGGCCACGATCCGCTTAGCCTGGCATACTACGATCGCCAGACAGGCATCCTGTTCACCGGCGATAGCCTGTATCCCGGACGCTTGTACGTGGCCGATTTTCCGGCCTTCGCAGCCAGCACTGACCGCCTGGTCGAGTTCACGCGCGGCAAGATCGTAACGCATCTTCTCGGCTGCCACATCGAGCAGACCGCCACGCCGTACCTGGATTATCCGGTTGGCACCAAGTACCAGCCCCAGGAGCACGAGCTGGCGTTGGGTCGCGCCCATCTGCTGGAACTCCAGACCGTCCTGCACGCCATGGACAAATCCAGGCGGATGGCGATGCGCGATTACACAGTCTGGCCATTAAACACCAAATGACAATGAAATTGAAATTCGCAGCCCTTCTGACCCTGTCGCTGGCCTTGGCCGGCAGGGCACCAGCCGCCGATAAGCCCTCGTTCACCGTTGGCTGGTCGATCTATGTCGGCTGGAATCCCTACCACTACATGGGCAAGTCGGGAATCCTCAAGAAGTGGGCCGACAAATATGGTGTCTCGATTAAGGTGCAGCGGTTCGATTATGCGCCGTCGCTCGAAGCCTTCGTGGCCAAGAGCATCGACGCCTGCACCATGACCAACATGGAAGCGCTGGACATGCCGGCCGCGGCCGGCGTCGACACCACGGCGGTCATTCTGGGCGATTACTCCAATGGCAACGACGCAGTGCTGGTGCGCAATGGTCTGACATTCGACAAGCTGGCCGGTAAGAAAGTCATGCTCGTACAGAAGACAGTCTCGGAGTATCTCTTCGAGCGCGGTATGGCCATGAGCGGCGCTAAAGATCAAATCAAGTGGGTCAAGCTCGTGAACACCTCCGATTCGGATATTGCCCCTGCCTTTCTCAACAACCCGGATGAAGAAGCCGTGGTTACCTGGAAGCCGCTGGTGTCCCAGATCCGCAAGGGCAAGGGCATCACCACCATCTTCACTTCCGCGCAGATCCCCGGCGAGATTCTCGATCTCCTGGTGATCCGCACCGAAGTCCTGCATCGTCCGGGTGGACAAAACTTCGCCAAGGCCATGACCGGCGCCTGGTACGAGACCATGAGCCAGCTTTCCGGAACCGGTCCGGCAAAAGAAAAAGCCTTGCGCGGCACCGCCGAAGCTTCCGAAGATACCCTCGATTCCATCAAGGAGCAGCTCGCCACCACCAACCTGTTCTACACGCCCCAATCCGCGATGCAGTTTCTCGGTTCCGCCGAGTTGAAACAGAAAATGGATCTGGTGCGGCAGTTCTGTTTCACCCACGGCTTGCTGGGCGAGGGCACCCGGGCGGCCGACGACGTGGCGATCCTTTATCCCGATGGCGCGGTGCAAGGCAAAAAGGACCGCGTCAGGCTGCGCTTTGACCCGTCTTACACCCAGCTTGCAGTTCAAGGAACGCTATGACCCTCTGGAAGATCAACGCCGAGCCGGGCAGGACCATGACCTGGTTCCTGTCATGGTTTCTCTTCGCATCCGGAATCGCTCTGTATGTCTACACGGCCCATAAACGACACCTGGAGAATCCGGATGACAAAGTGGTGCCCACCTTCCGCCAGTTGACCGACGGCTTTTACAACGCGGCGTTCAAGCCGGAAGCCGACGAAAACTCTGGACCGGGCCTATGGCAACGCATCTCCGGCAGCATGCTATTCCACGACACCGTAGCCAGCGGGCGCCGCTTCTTCATCGCCTTCGCCCTGCTCTTCCCCGCGGCGGTCCTCGGCCTGCACATCGGTGTGTTTCCCTATATCGGGGCGTTCTTTCTGCGTTTCATTCTCTTCTTCGACAAGATCATCGCCCTGTCGGTGCTCCCCATTCTCTTTATCGCGTTCGGCATCGACGAGTTGTCGAAGATCATGCTCATCGTGATCGGAGTTACGCCCACCATCATCCTGGACTCTTTCAACTTGAGCAAAGGCGTGCCTAAGGAACAGATCGTGAAGGGCTTTACGCTCGGGGCGGGCAACTTCGATATCGCCTATCTCGTCATGCTCAAACAGATCTTTCCGCGCATCCTGAACAGCATCCGGATCAACTTGAAATCTGTGGCGCTGTTCCTGTTTGCCGGCGAAATGATTGCCTCCGATGACGGCCTGGCTTATCGCATCGCGCTGATGCGGCGCCATATGGGCATGGACACCATAATCCCGTACGTGCTCTGGGTGGCGTTGCTGCTTTTCCTGGTGGATCTCACCATGCGGTTCCTGAATCGCCGTCTGCATCCGTGGTTCCGGGAGATTTGAACATGCTTCGTTTTGAGAACGTCTCCGTCAGTTACCCGATCGGCAAATCCTCGCGCCAGGTTCTCGACTGCCTCGATCTGGACATCGAGCCGGGAGAATTCGTGACGGTGATCGGCCAAACCGGCTCCGGCAAAACCACGCTGCTGCGGCTCGCGCTGGGGCAGGAGATGCCCACCAGCGGGCGCGTGTTCATGGAAGGCGAGGAGATCCGCGAGCCCGACCGCCACCGCGGTTATGTGCCGCAGAAGTATTCTCTTTTTCCCGACAAAACCGTTCTCGATAACGTAACTTTCGGGCTCGAGGTGCAGCGTTTTTCGCTCTTCGGACGCGTCACGCCGGCTTTCTTCCGGGCGCGCCGCCGATACCGGCAGGAAGCACTCGAACAGCTAGCGCGCATGGGATTGCGGAGATCCGATGCCTCCAAATATCCCGACCAGCTCTCAGGCGGCATGCAGCAGCGGGTCGCCATCGCCCAGGCGCTGATCACCCGGCCCCGCATTCTACTCATGGACGAAGCCTTCAGCGCGCTCGACCCGAACACACGCGGCGGCATGCAGGACCTGTTACTCGACTTATGGCGC
Organism: Bryobacteraceae bacterium; assembly: GCA_035308525.1. GTDB lineage: Bacteria > Acidobacteriota > Terriglobia > Bryobacterales > Bryobacteraceae > Bog-159. The sequence goes on along the minus strand of DATGGM010000022.1, from coordinate 1,433 downwards.
GCCACCGGCATGACCATTCTGTTCGTGACGCACAATATCGCCGAGGCGGTTTATCTGGGCACGCGCGTGGTGGCCCTGGCCCGGGATCTGGAATCGCCAGGTGGCGAGCAGATGGGATCGCACATCGTGCTCGACATGCGGATGCCGGATTCGGCCGGCCGTCACTATAAGCAAAGCGCGGAATTTGCCAGGCTCGTGAAGTACGTTGAGGAAGCTATGGAACCGCCGCGGCAAACCGATCAGCTAGCCGCCGCCGTGTGATTAGTCGGTCTGATCAGTCGATTTGTTCCCCGGTCAGCCGGGCGGCCGACAAATACTTCTGCGTAACCCCGTCTTTGGTGTGCCGGCCGCTGTGATTCACCACGTGAAGCAACTCGTGCGCCAGCACCCTGCCCAGCGCCCTCCCGAACAGCAGTTCCCGCGCCTCGGGATTCGCGGTGAGACGGGCGCCTCCCAGCGTGGAGCGCACCCTGTCGCACTCGACCTCGCTGAATGGGATCACGCGCCCATCCTCGCGATAGGTGATGCCAAGAGGAGCCGCCACGTCCGCCGCGGCCGGCACGAACGGTGTCATCTCGCACCGTCCCTTCAGCTTGACCACGGCGATTCGAGGGAAGGATTCCTCCGGCGACAGCTCACTCAGCATGCGCCATTCCAGGGTAACGCCGGAACCCTTGAGAAGTTTCTCAGCTTCGAGCTTCATCGCGGCCGTGGCGGGCGTGGAGTGGCTTGCTTCGAAATCGAGGATCACACTCAGGTCGGCTCCTGGCAGAGCCGCTGCCATTCCACACAACAGTATGCCGGATGCGCAAATCACGTGGCGCATAATATTGCCTCAAACAGGGAAGCAAGGTCCAACCATAGTATACACAACGGCGACCTTCCGGCAAATAAGCGTGGTAACGACAATGCCTAGTCGCGATGTGCCCGCCAGGCTCGAGGGATAAACACGAAGTCGGCCACGGCACCCGCCGGGCGTATACATCCCGCGTTAGACCTTTTCATGGGTTGGTATCGCGCCGCATCCCGCGGGCCTCTTTGCAAGGCTGTGGTGAACCCTTATAGAGCGCACTGGAGGCGGCGGGCTGTCCGCTTCTACCATCGGCAGCCGACTGTGCGCCCTGCGCAAGCTTGGTCTTGGAGGCGGCCGACAAAAGTTGCTGCCGCCGGACTTGGCGGCCTCCATGGCACGGGCGCGCGGCGTGGGGCGGCGCGGCGTGCGCCTGGGGAATTGGCTGGATCGCCGCCAGGCGGAGCGATTGATTCAGGCGCCCAATACTGCCACGCTTAGGGGCAAGCGGGATCATGCACTCTTTGCGGTGCTGATCGGCTGCGGATTGCGCCGGTCTGAGGCGGTGAACCTGACCTTCGCACACATCCAACAGCGCGAACAGAGATGGGTGATCGTCGATCTTTTGGGAAAACATGGCCGG
>DATGGM010000021.1:0-16148 GCA_035308525.1 Bryobacteraceae bacterium | reverse complement strand
TGCCGCAGGTGGAGTGCGTTAAAAAGCCATTCTCGCGGGCGGAACTCGCGCAGGCCATTCGCCGTTCACTCGACCGCGCCGCCCAGACCGAGCCACGCTGATTTCGCGGAACGGCCGCCGAACGCTTAACGCCATGGACGTTTACCTCATAGACGGAACCTACGAACTATTCCGCCATTACTTCGCGCTACCCTCTACCCTGGATGCCGATGGACAGGAGGTGGCCGCCGTGCGCGGCGTGGTCGCGTCGGTTCGCGGAATGATCGAGCAGGGCGCCACGCACCTGGGCGTGGCCACGGACCATATAATCGAGTCATTCCGTAACCGGCTGTGGCCTGGCTACAAAACTGGCGAAGGCGTTGAACCAGAGTTGCTCAACCAGTTTCCTCTGCTCGAAGACGCGCTGGCCGCCATGGGTGTAGCGGTTTGGCCCATGCAGGAGTTCGAAGCCGACGATGCCCTGGCATCGGCGGCCGTGGCGGCCGATCAAGACAGCCGCGTCGACCGCGTGATCGTCTGCACCCCGGATAAAGACCTCGCCCAAAGCGTGCGCGGCACGCGCGTGGTGCAGATGGACCGCCGCAAGCGCACCATCCGTGATGCGGCCGGCGTGATCGCCAAGTTCGGTGTGCCGCCGGAGTCGATACCCGATTATCTGGCACTGGTGGGCGACTCGGCGGACGGCTATCCCGGCTTGCCCGGATGGGGCGCGAAATCCACCGCCGCCGTCCTCGCAAAGTTCGGTCATCTGGAGGCGATTCCGCCGGACTCGCGCGACTGGCACGTGAACGTAACCGGCGCGGGATCCCTGGCCGCTACCCTGGCGCGGGAGCGCGAACACGCTTTTCTGTTTCGCACGCTGGCTACGCTGCGTAGCGATATCCCGCTGTTCCATTCGATCGACGATCTGCGATATATCCCGAACCGCCCGCGCAGCACTCCGCCGCCGATATAGCATAAGAATTGTGCGCCTCCCCGTGAACCCGCCGGTTCTGCCGATGCTCTCCAAGCGGATTGGCGATTTGCCGGTGGGGGAAACATGGATCTTCGAGCCGAAGTGGGACGGCTTTCGCGCGCTGGTCTTCCGCGACGGCGATGAGATCACGATCCAGAGCCGCGATGAGAAACCGCTGAACCGCTACTTTCCCGAGCTGTTGGACCCACTGCGGGCTCAGCTGCCATCGAAATGCGTGCTGGATGGCGAGATCGTCATCGCCAGGAATAGCGGCCTCGATTTCGAAGCGCTGCAGCTCCGCCTTCATCCGGCGGCGTCGCGGGTGAAGCGCCTTTCCATGGAAATCCCGGCATCCATCGTGTTCTTCGACCTGCTGTGCGAGGGAGAGCGGGACCTGCGGAGCGTGGCGTTTGAAACCCGGCGCCAGGAGCTCGAGTCACTGCTGGCATCCGCGGCGCCGCCGGTTCACGTTACGCCGGCCACCCGCGATCGGAGAGTGGCGGCGGATTGGTTTCGGCGCTTCGAAGGCGCGGGTCTCGACGGGGTGATGGCCAAGCCGGTGTCCGGCGCTTACGAGCCCGACAAACGCGTGATGCTGAAGGTCAAGCACGAACGCGATTGCGACTGCGTGGTGGCCGGCTTTCGATGGCATAAGAACTGCGAACGAACGGCTGTCGGCTCTCTGCTGCTGGGACTGTTCGACGAATCAGGCGCGCTGCAGCACGTCGGGGTATGCGCCAGCTTCACCACAGAAAAGCGCCGGGAACTCGTGGAATTCCTGGCGACCTACCGTCAGGATGCGCGCGCCAACCACCCCTGGAAGCGATGGGCGGAATATGCCCCGGCCGACGGCGAAGGCGTTCATCGTATGCCCGGCGGCCAAAGCCGCTGGAGCCAGGGCAAGGATCTGTCGTGGGAGCCGCTGCGTCCGGAGTTGGTGGTCGAGGTGGCGTATGAGCACATGCAGGGCTCCCGCTTCCGTCACATGGCGCAGTTTCGCAGGTGGCGGACCGATAAGAGGCCCAGCGATTGCACTTATGCCCAGCTTGAGGTGGTGCCGCCGCAGGAGTTGATGGCGATCTTCGCGGCGGGACGATAAGTCATTCGGCTTCCTGCTTCCGTGCCCAACGCATCCGCCACTCACGCGTTGGATCGTCATCCGGGTCGGGTGTCTCCTGCGGGGGCCGCAAGGCCTCGGGCACATGGCGGAGGTTCACGCGGATACGCGTCCAGGTGGAAGATCTGCCGCGCATCGAGTCCACCAGCACGTCATCCACCGCCAGATAGCCGGCTGCCTCAGCGTGGCTGCTCTTCCACCTTTCGAGACCGGCCAGGGCGGCGTTTTTATCCGGAGAATTGGCTATCACCAGCAGCGGCATCTTCACCCGCGGCTTCTTGGCAGCGGACCTGGCGCGCGAGGGAGCCACCCGCGGCGCTTCGCCTTCCATTTTGCGAAAATGCGGCGGCCACGGCGCATCGCCCAGACCAGCTGCTTCGTCCTTGGCGGCGAGTTCGAGCAGCCCCTCCAGCGAACCCTCTGCGTCGTCCATGCCCGCATGCGGATCGCCAAGCTCGGCGAAACGCTTGGGGACCGTGAGAACAGTAAAGTCGGCGGGCTCGCAGTGGGGCACCTCGGACCAGTCAAGCGGCGTGGATACCCGGGCATCGGGCAGCGGCCGCACGGAATAAGCCGAGCAGGTGGTCCGGTCCTTGGCGTTCTGGTTGTAGTCGAGGAACACGCCGTGGCGTTCCTCTTTCCACCATTTCGAGCTGGCCAGCGAGGGCGCGCGCCCCTCGACCGCCCGTGACAGTGCCAACGCCGCGCGCCGCACTTCGACGAAACTCCAGCGTGGCTCGATCCGTACATTCACGTGCATTCCGCGGGAGCCGCTGGTCTTGGGCCAGCCGCGCAGCCCCATCTCGTCCAGCAGTGACTGCACCTCCATGGCGACGCTGCGCACGTCCGCCCAACTCACACCCGGACCCGGGTCCAGATCGATCCGCAGCTCGTCAGGATGATCCAGGTCGCCGGAGCGCACCGGGTGCGGATGCAGCTCGAGGCAGCCTAGGTTGACGATCCAGGCGAGCCCCGCCGCATCATCCACCACGACTTCCGCTGCGGTGCGTCCTGAAGGGAACGACAGCGTAGTGGTGCGCAGCCAGCCCGGCAGGTCGGCGGGCGCGCGTTTCTGATAAAACGCCGGCTCCTCGGCGCCATTGACGAAGCGCTTCAGCACGATCGGACGGTCGCGGATGCCCTGCAGGGCGCCGGGCGCGACCGATAGATAGTAGCGCACGATATCCAGCTTAGAGAGCTTCGTTTCCTTTGAGAAATACGGTTTGTCCGGGTGCGTAATGCGCACTTCGCGCCCGCCAAGGGAGAGTAGCTCGCTGGGTTCTTCCTTCGCCACTAAAAACAGGCTACACCAGTTAGGCGTGCCGCAGCCGCGTGATACTATCGGCTCACCGATGAAGATTACGCGCGTAGAGGCCATCTATCTCCGCCAGCCCGACGTGCGTTTCCTTTGCGACAGCGGCCAGGATGCGTTGGTCGTACGCGTGGAAACCGACGCCGGCATCACCGGAATCGGCGAAGTGGATTCCAACCCGATGGCCGCCAAAGGCGCGATCGAAGGCCCGTTCTCGCATACCACGGCGACCGGCCTGGCGCAGGTGGTGATCGGTGAAGATCCCTTTGAGACTGAGCGCCTTTGGCACAAGATGTACCGCGCCAACATTTACGGCGGACGGCGCGGTGTGGGCCTGCACGCCATCAGCGGCATCGACATGGCCCTGTGGGACATCAAAGGAAAGGCGCTGGGTATGCCAGTGTGGAAGCTGCTGGGCGGCGGCTTTCACGAGCGCATGCGCTGTTACGCAAGCTCGCTGTTCGGGGCCACCCCCGAGAAAACCGGCGATCTGGCGCGCCGCTATCGTGACCAGGGCTTTACGGCGGTGAAGTTCGGCTGGGACCCCATGGGGCAGGATGAGAAGACCGATATTGCCCTGGTCCGTGAGGCGCGCAAGGGCCTGGGCCCTGACCCGGATCTGCTGATCGACGCCGGCCTGGTTTGGGACTCCAAGACCGCCCTGCAGCGGGCACGTGCGTTTGCGGAACACCACATCTACTGGCTGGAGGAGCCCCTGCGGCCCGACGATTACGATGGTTATCGCAAGCTGGCCGAAGCCACCGATGTGCGCATCGCTGCCGGCGAGGAGGAAAGCAGCCGCCTGTCCTTCATCGAATTGATGGATCGCGGGCGCATCGACGTGGTGCAGGTGGACCTAACGCGCTGCGGCGGCTTTACGGAAGCCATGAAGATCGCGGCGCTCGCCTGGGATCGCGGATTGCCCATCGCCAATCACGGTTTCACCACCTACATCAACGTGACGGCCGCGCTGCACTGGCTCAACTCCATCCCTAACGCGCTGATCTGCGAATTCGTGGCCGAGGAGGAAACCAACCTCCGCGAATCCGTTACGCGCCAGAAACTGCGTGCCAAGGACGGCTACCTGGCGATTCCGCAGGACCCGGGGCTGGGCATAGACGTGGATTGGGACGCCATCGACCGCTTCCGCGTATAATCGTATTCTCATGAAAGCTCGCGTATTTGTGTCGCTGAAAACTACCGTGCTCGATCCGCAAGGACAAGCCGTGCGAGCCGCGCTCGCGGGATTGGGCCACGCCGCTATCGCCGACGTGCGCCAGGGCAAGTTCTTCGATATCACCATTTCCGACGGAGTCAGCCGGGAGCAGGCGCAGCAGGATGTGGAGAACATCGCGCACGAGGTGCTGGCCAATCCGGTGATCGAAGAGTACCGGGTCGAGCTTCTGGGGTGAGCCGATTCCCATCCCTATGCTGCGGCCTGCCCTGCGCTCCTTGATACGGAATCCCGGCTTCACCGCCGCCGCACTACTCACACCATCGTGGTTTCGAACCACTCCGGCGCGGGCTCCAGCAGGATGTACGCGGTGCGCGGATAATCTTTCACGGCGTCGCCGGTTCATTGTTCAGCCACGGGGTATACCTGGCAGCGTCCGCGGCGGTGGCGCACCATGCCACTACACATATACGTAGAGTGCTCGCGTATCTTACTGACGATGCTAACTGCCGACAATTAAAGAACATGGTATTATCAGCACACTGGCCCTGACGCTGCACGAGTTTTGTAAGTGATATTCCAACCACCCGCGCCGCTGGCGTCCGAACTGGAGGAGCGCCTTCCTACCGCAAACCGGATCTCCCTGTTCCTCGACTTTGACGGCACGCTAGCGCCCATCAGCGCGGATCCCAGCGCGTCCCAATTGGAACCGGAGACTTCCGGCACTCTCGAGCAGCTTTCGAGTGAGGATGCCCTGGTTATGACGATTATCAGCGGGCGGGCCATCAACGACCTGCGCGCCCGCATCGGCCTGAAAAATGTGATCTACGCGGGAAACCACGGGCTCGAAATTCAGGGACACGGGTTCAATTTCATCGAGCCGGTTGCCTCGGCCAGCCGGGAGACGCTCGAACAGCTCTGTCGCGGGTTGTCACTGGGGCTTCGACACATCGAAGGGGCTGTCGTAGAGTGCAAGGGACTCACCGCTAGCGTCCATCATCGCCGGGCCGCGGAGCAGGATCGCCCCGAAATCCAGCAGCTTGTGCAGGCAGCGGTCGCGCGGCAGGGCGCATTGTTTCGCGTGAGCCCGGGCAGAAAGGTTTTCGATATTGTGCCGCGTACGAACTGGCACAAGGGAGCGGCGGTCGAATGGATCAACGGCCGATTGGGAGAGCACGATCTCCTGACCATCTATTTGGGAGACGACACCAGCGATGAAGATGCCTTCAGCGTGCTGCCGGATGCGATCACTATCAAAATTGGCGAGGCGGCCGTAACCAGCGCGCGGTATCAACTCCCCGGTCCTGCCGCCGTGCAAGGTTTCCTGCGCTGGCTCTCGCAGGAAATGCAGTCCGAATCATCACCAAAGCTATTGAACAGGCAGTAAAAACTACCGTGTGATTTATGTGGTCGTGCGGTCGGTTTCCTCTCCTTTGAATGACTTGCCGGTTATGGCAAGTAAGATGCGATCTATACCGGCTAGAAAGCTGTTTGGGCTGCGGCCTGGATGGCATCTAAACCATGTTAGGAAAGGAACTGTTTCTATGAGGAAGATGCTTCTATGCGGTCTTGCGTTTGCAGCGGGCTTGGTCACGGTCCATGCGCGAGCAGATCAATGGGATAAGAAGACCATTCTCACGGTAAGCAATCAACCGATTCAAATCCGCGATACCGTGCTCGAACCCGGCCAATACGTCTTGCGGCTTCTGGATTCGCAAAGCGACCGTCACATCGTGCAGATCTTCGATCGTTATCAAACGCACATCATCAACACCGTCCTCGCGGTAGCCTCGGAGAGGATGGAGCCCACCGGCGGCACCCGTTTCACCTTCTGGGAGACACCCCCGGGCACGGCCAAGGCTATGCGGGATTGGTATTATCCCGGTGACACGATTGGGCAGGAGTTCCCTTACCCGAAGCACCTGCAGCAAATCGCTATGGTGACTCCGGCGCCCGCGCTGGAGCTTGCTCCCGCACCCGCGCCTGAGCCGGTAGCTGAAAATCCCGAGCCGGCTCCCGCCGCGACTCCCGAACCGGCTCCCGAACCGCAGCCGGAGCAACAGCCGGCTGAGGTAGCGCAGAATACACCAAGCACCACGCCGGCTCCTGCTGAACCGGCGCCTACGCCCGCGCCTCCGGCCGAGTTGCCCAAGACCGGCAGCTCGTATCCTTTGATAGGGCTGGGTGGCGGTGTTCTGCTGGCTCTGTTCGCGATGCTGCGGTTGAAACGCGCAGTTGGGTAGAATTGCATTGCGGACTCGATAGGACTGACTCATGAAACGGCGCCTGGCAATTTCGTTTCTAACGACTGCCGGCGCCGTTTTGTTTTTCGTCCTTCTGCTGCCGGCCGCCCGCACGGATGACCAGCCGGATTTCGTCATTCGCAGCGACGTGCGCCTGGTCCTGCTGGATGTGAGCGTCAAGGACCGCGACGGCGGAATGGTAATGGGGCTCAACAAAGATAACTTTCACGTCGACGAGAACGGCGCGCCGCAGGATATCACGGTGTTCGCCAGCAAAGATGTGCCGGTGACCGTCGGTATCCTGGTGGACGAGAGTTTCAGCATGACGCCGAAGCGCGCCGAAGTTCTGCAGGCGGCCGGCGCGTTCGTCGAGGCCAGTAACCCGCGGGATGAGATCTTCGTGCTGAACTTCAATGACACCGTCAGGCGGGGACTGCCCAAGGACGTTTTGTTCTCGGACGACCTGCAGCAGTTGCGCGACGCGCTCTCGCGCGGAGTGCCGCAGGGCCGCACGGCTTTGAACGACGCTGTCATGGACGGCTTACAGCAACTGGAGGAGGGCAGGCGCGACAAGAAGACTCTCATCGTCATCAGCGACGGCGGCGACAATGCCAGCCAGCACAAGCGCCGCGAAATGCTCGATCGGGTCGAGCGTAGCCTCGCGACCGTTTATACCGTCGGGCTGTTCACGCCCGGCGACCCGGAGCAGGATCCCGGCATTCTGAAAAAGCTGGCCAAAATGACCGGCGGCCAGGCTTATTTTCCTACCGATCCGGAGGATATGACGGAAGTGTGCACGGGCATCGCCAAGGACATTCGCACCCGCTATACGATCGGCTACCTGCCGCCGGAGAGCAACGGCGGCGCCGAGCGGCGCATCCACGTACGAGTGGCGGTTCCTGGCCGCCCCGGCTTAAGCGCGCGCACGCGCGTCAGCTATCACTATGAGCAGACACCGGTCCAGAGCAGCCAATAAGCTGTGGCGCTGGCTTGAGATCCTCCTGCTGCTGGGCGGTTTGGCCGGCCTGGGTGTATGGGGCTGGTCGCATGTGCGCATGGCCATTTTCCAGCATGAGGCGAACCATGCGCTGGATCGTAAGATAGCTAGCCGGCCGGCGATCCCCGCGCCGCTTCGCGTGCCTCCCCCGGATAATGGCGCTCTACTTGGGCGGCTGGTCATTCAGCGCCTCAACTTGCGCGCCGTCGTGCGCGAGGGAACCGACCACGACACGCTGGATGTGGCTGTCGGCCACATTCCGGGCACAGCCTTGCCCGGACAGCCGGGGAATGTCGGCGTGGCGGGCCATCGGGACACCTTGTTTCGCGGCCTGCGGCATATCGAGAAGAATGACATCATAACGTTTCAGACACCCCAGGCCACCTATCGCTACGAAGTGGAAAGCACCGGTATCGTTACGCCGAAGGATGTTGGTGTCTTAGGCCCGGGTCAGCATCCGGAGATGACGATGGTGACCTGCTATCCCTTCAACTTCGTGGGTTCGGCGCCGGACCGTTTCGTGGTTAAGGCGCGACTGATCGGTCCATCCGCGCCGGTAGAAACGGCGCCGGTAAAAACGGCAGTGGTAAAAACGGAACCGGTAAAAACGACGCCGGTGAAAACGACGCCAGCGGAAAAAACAGACCCGCCGCGGCATGCCGCGGCCAGGCGGGTGGATTTCCACCTAACCCCGAGCGACACGCAGGAACTGGCGCCCGGAATACTAATGAACCTGTCGTGGACCGACGTGACGCGGCGCCGCGCCAACGGCTGGGTTTGGGTAGCGCAGGACCGTCACACCATCTGGCTCCGTAAGATGACCGTGCGCCAGCCGCTCCTCTTTCAGCACCGGGAATTAATCCTCACCAGTATTGCCAGCAACTCCGTGAGCGGATACCTGCTGCTCCCATAAGCCAGAGCCTTTAATAAGGCGGACTACGTGCAATGTAATTCCGGTTGGGAGGGAGCCTACATGACCAGCAGGTTGCTTACAATCGCAGTACTTGTCTTTTTGTGTACATGCGCCCTGTACGCGCAGACCGGGCCGGAACGTCCCGCGAACGTGCCGCTCTATCGCGTCACGGTGATCGACCGCACGGTAACCGCCGTGGATTATCAATACCGCAGCGGACCCACCCGGATCGATTTTCGCGGGACCGTTCTGATGCCACCGGCCAAAGGCGAAGCCATGGTGGAATCCAAGGCGGGACGCGTCGAAGTGGACGCCAGATTCAACCGCCTGGCGGCGCCGACGCGTTTTGGCCGTGAATATTTGACATACGTACTGTGGGCCATCACGCCGGAAGGTCACGCCAAGAACCTTGGCGAAGTGCTGCCCGGGAGCTCGGACAACGCCCATCTTCGCGTCACCACCGATTTGCAGGCCTTCGGGCTGATCGTCACGGCGGAGCCGTATTCGGCCGTGCGGCAGCCGAGCGACGTGGTGGTGATGGAGAATGAGATCCGGCCGGATACCATCGGGCGGAGGGAGCCGATCCAGGCGAAGTACGAACTGCTGCCGCGCGGCCATTATACGTACAACGTCCCTGCCGACTTTGCGGCGGCCGAAGGCAACGGACCGAAGCTCTCCATGGATCAATACCAGCAGATTGTAGAGGTCTACCAGGCCCAGAATGCGCTACAGATCGCGCAAGCCGCCGGAGCCGACCAATACGCCCCGGACACTTACCGCAAGGCCGCCGATCTGCTGGCGGAGGCGCAGAATGCGCAAGCCCACAAGGGCGGAATGGCCATGGTGGTAACGATCGCGCGCCAGGCTGCGCAGACCGCCGAAGATGCCCGCATTCTCGCGATCCAGCGTAAGCAGCAGGACGATCTGGCGGCGGTGCGCGAGAGAGCGGCGCGCGCGGAGGCGTCCAAGGCGCAGGCCGAGGCCGCCGCGTTGACTGCCCAGACTGAAGCCGCCGCCAGCCGTGCATTGCTTGAGCAGGAACGCGCCGCCAGGCGGCAGGCTGCTGCCGCAGCGGCTAGCGCAGCCCCTCCGCCACCCGAAGTGATTGTGGAAACGCGCCCGCCTTCCGGGCCGGACCCCCAGCATAAGACCGAGTTGCGCATGCGCCTGTTCGGTCAACTCAACGCGGAATTGCCCGCGCTGGACACGCCGCGCGGACTGGTGGTAACCGTTCCCGATTCCGTTCTGAGGGAGGCGGAGGTGGGCCCCGCCGCATACGGAAAGCTGGCCGGTATCGCCTCCATTATCCGCTCACAGCCGGATCTCTCGGTATACATCGAGGGGCACGGGCGGCTGTCAGTGGAGCGGGCTGACGCAGTGCGCGATTTTCTGGTGAAGCACGGCGTCCCGGCAGGCGCCATCACCGCGCGCGGCGTGGGCGATGCGCGGCCGATCGTATCGAATACCACCGCGTCCGGCCGCGAGCAGAACCGCCGTGTCGAGATTATCATCGCCGGCGACTCTATCGGCCAACTGCCGCATTGGGAGAAGGCGTACAACCTGATCCCGCAGAGATGACGGAGTAGGGGCTATCGGCTGGCTTGGACCGCGGCGGCGTCGTTGGCACGCTCGAGGGCCAGCAGCGCGTCAGCGATCCGGTTGACGGCGTGTTCTTCTTCGCGTCGGCTGGCCTGGGATCGAGGCAGCGAAGAAAGCTCCAGGTGCACCAGCTCGTGCACGACCGTCATCTCCATGTCGTCCAGCATGCCGCGGCACGAGAGCTGGTATTCGGACGCCCGCAGTACTCGAATCACAGCGCTCTTCTTGGGGGCATCCCAGTGAATATTGCCCAGCGTCTTGGGCTTGAGATCGCTGGCGCTGGACATCACAATCGAGATCTTCCAATCCGCGAGCTTGAGGCGTGGCTGCCAGAACGCCAGCTTGCCGTTGAGGAAACTCTCCACCTGCGCGGCGCAACCGGGCGAATCGACGGTGGGAGCGGTCTGAACGCTGGAATCGGCGGCCGATGCGGGGAACAGAATAACAATCAGCGAAGAAAAGACCAAAGCCCCAGATAAGAACCGCCCGCGCATCCTACCCATATACTAGCGCATTTTCAAACCGCGGTGTGAGCTTCCGCACTATCCTTTGGTAAGAATTTTTTTCACGGCCTGCGCCGTATTGAATGCGACATAAGAGCGGCAACGCGTTCATAGCATGGTGCTGGCCCTCAAGATGCAAATCCCCGGTGCGCTGCTTCGGCAGACATCATGCTGCTTCGGCAGACATCACAAAGAGGAAGAAACCCATGCTACGTGTTCTTACTTTGAGCGCGGTGTTGGCATTCGCATCCACCATCGCATTCGCGGAGACTTTCACAGGCAGGCTGCTTGACGCCAGTTGCGCCGCGCAACAGAAGGGCGCTGCCTGCACGCCAACAGCATCTACCACAGCTTTTGCCATCGAGGCTTCCGGGAAGATCCTGAAACTGGATAGTGACGGGAATAAGAAAGCCGCCGAAGCATTAAAAGGAAGCAACAGCAGCGCCGACCGGGCCAAGGACCCCAGTTCCCCGGACGCTCAGGTCATGGCGAAAGTTGACGGCACACTCAAGGGCGACGAAATCACGGTTGAAACTATCGAAGTACACTGACCTCAGACGCCCTGAGCTTATCCAATACGCGAGGATATACCTCGCGGGCGGCGTTGGTTCCGATGATGGCGATGCCGTGCCACGCTTTTGGGGCGGATTCGCGCGTTGCCGCGTTCAGTGGCACGTTGCCGGCGGTGTCCATGCCGTCGGCCAGTTCCTGAACGCCGGCAGCGCCCGTGATCTCTTTCACCTTGGCCACGGCGGCTGCGCGCTCCTGGCTGTCGGTGGTATCCACCAGCCAGATGTCGTAGCTATGCGCGAAGAGGAACTCCACCAGGTTGGTTTCAATGGTATCGATCAGGAAGATTTGACTCGAAATGCGCGGGCCGCCCGAAAGCAGCAGCGGCCCGCGCGAGCCGCCCTCGTAGCGGACCAGTAACGGCTGCGGGCCGGACAACTTGTATACCGTGGGAGCATTGACCCGCAGCGGTCTTTTCTTGCGCCCCTCCGCAACGCCGCCATAGACATCATAGAGATCGCCCGCCAAGGCCCGCCCGAAGCGCGCGGTGGCCTCCAGACGCTCCCGCGTACCGGTCGCATTCCACACCCGCAGCGTGGTCAACTGCCGGCGCAAGTCTTGCGGCAGAAGGCGCAATGTTTCCGCGATCAGGGGCGGTCCGTGCTTGCTGTCACCCTCGTGCACGTTCACCTGCACTGACCTGGCGTCGCGGGTCCCCTCGAGAGAGTAAGTTTTACCCTCGCGGCTTATGAGCTTCAACTGGTACGCCATGGGGTTCAGCCGGAATTCGCCCGCAGCCTTCAACTTTCCGCTCGAGAGCGCCGCCGCCGAAACGTGGCCGGCCACCCGCGCAACGCCGCTGGAATTGCGCATGAGCTCATCCAAGTCGTCTGAAACGACACTCAGATCGAGGGCCAGCGCATCGCCGCGCAGTGTCTCCGTGAACTGAATGCCGGGCGCCGTCGTTCGCCGGGGCGCCGGCGGAGTGCGCGCGGCCAGTGTGTAATCGATGGTCCACCCGCGATCCGCGGCCAGCATCGCGCATGTCCTCTCGCCCAGCGCGGAGATCGTCAGTAGCGGACCAGCACCCAAAGAGCGCGGGACGGTCGATCCATCGCAAATGTACAGGCCTTCGTGCACCGCCGTACCGCGGCTGGTTAAGAAGGCCTGTCCCTTGTGGTTGACGACACCGTCCGCCGCATCGTCGGCCATCACGCAACCGCCCAGCGGATGCAGCGTGATCAGGTCGCGGTTGAATACCGTGCTCCACACCGGGTTGATCAGATACTTGCCACCCAGCGCACGGGTGGCTTCGGCCAGCGTTTCATTCACTTTCCTGAAGATGGCTTGATCGCCGACGTGCGGCCATTCGATCCGCAGCCGGTCGTTCTCCAGCCGCATGTTGCCGGCGCGCTGCTCGTGGGTCGTCACCAGGTAGGCCTGCGTGTCGTTGGCCAGGTTATCGTAAGGGCCCGTGAAGAGGCTCTCGATCTCGGATTCTTCCGTGGCCATGGCCAGCTCGGCGGTGTTTCTGCCGAGCGCCGACGCCGTCTGGGCCAGCGCCACGGGCAGCAGTCCGGATAGCGCGCCGGGCGCGGCCATTTCGTGGATCACCACTCCCGCATCCAGATCGGGCTGCCGCCGCATGTCGATCATGCCCGTGACCGTGGGGCCCACCGCTTCCATGTCGCGCGGATCGCGGTGCCCATAACCCACGCCGCGGATTTCTTCGGCGCAGCCGTAACTGAAACCGAGCACATCGCCATTGCCCGAGAACCGGTGTCCCACCTGGTCCGATAGAGCCAGGCCCTTGGCCTTCGAACGCAGCATGATCTCGGTGGATCCCAGCGTACCCGCGGCCAGCACCACAATGTCCGCCGACACGGTTGCGAGCGGCTCGTCGTAGTCTTCCAGCCCGGTCTCCAATACCTGATAGTGCGCCAGCCACCGCCCGTCCTTGCGCTCCAGGTAGCGCACGCAGACTCCCGTGTAGATCTCCGCCCCGAAGTTCCGTGCGTCCGGCAGATAGTTGAAAAGCACCGTATTCTTGGCGCTGTAATTGCAGCCCGTGATGCAATCGCCGCATAGTATGCAGGGATGCTGCAGGACGCCTACGTGGTTGATGCCCTCGGTGAAGTTCACCGCCATCGGCGCGCGCGTGCACTCCTGGTTCAGGCGTGCCGCGGATTGCCCCAACGCTTCCAGCTTCGGTAGCGCCGGATAACGCTCCGGATAACCGATCGGCCGGAGCATCTCTTCGGCTCGCCGGTAGCCTTCCTCCAGGCTGTCCGGATCGTCCCGCAGCGCGCGCGGCCAGCGCGGATCTTCAAACACGCGCGGCTCCGGCCGCAAAGCGATATTGCTATTGATAAGGGAAGTGCCGCCCAGGCCGCAGCCCGCGAATACGTTCACATCCGGATTGATATGGAACTGGTAGAGTCCCGCGCGCGAGCCGACCTGCCCGCCGGGAAGCTCGGCTTGCACTTCGGCCAGCGCCTCCGCTTCGGTGTCCGGGTAGTCGCCCGGTTGAAACTCGCGGCCTTTTTCGAGTATGCAGACCTGCTGGCCGGCGCGCGCCAGCCGCGACGCCGCGATTGCGCCACCATAACCGGAGCCGATTACGACCAGGGTGTAATGGTTCTTGATTTCACGAACGGGAGATGACAGACGCGGCATTGTTCCCCTCTTTCCCTTCTCGCCCTTAAACCACATGATATCAGAGTATGGGGTCTCAATCTATTTGCCGCCCTACCTTGACAACCTCTCGAGAGTTGATATATAAACACCAGAACGCAAACCATTCTGTTGTAACTGGAGTTAGCAAGCTGGTTCAGCAAAACGAGCGGTGTGATCTTTTACGAATTCCTTATCCCGATTCTTGTAATGATCGATCGCCCTGGCAAAAACAACGCTCTTTCCGGGGGGGTATCTAATAAAATGAATGGATCCGCTCTGGACGAATCCGCACGCCAAAATCGCGTGAAAGCAGCTATCGGCCGGGCCGGGCGCGCGCGCCATTCCGGAAAACCGGACTTTCCACCGGATCGATTATGGGATCGCATAGGCGGATGGGTCGAAGCCGCTGGTTTTACAATGCCTTGCACCGAAAATCCGATTGGTTAAGAAATTGCTGTTGTGAACCCGATTTTTATCTGGCACTTGGGGAAACCGCCAACATAGATTCTTCGAGGAGGAGTATATGCAGTTTCATCAGAAGCGGGCTCTTTGCCTGTCTGTAGCTTTGATGTTGTTTGTGCTACCGCTGGCCTTTAGCCAAACGATTACAACCGGCGACGTCGTCGGCATCGTGAAAGATACCACCGGAGCCGTAGTTCCGGGCGCCACCGTCGTTCTTCGCAATTCCGAAAACGGCGATTCGCGAACTTTGGTCAGCGATAATTCGGGCGGGTTCCGCTTTACGTTCTTGAAACCCGGACCGTGCACTGTCTCCGCGACCGCCGCCGGGCTGAAAACCGATGTGCAGAAAGTTGCCGTCGAGGTCGGCCAGGTGGCCAGCCTGGAATTGATCGCCAAGGTGCAAGCCACCCAGGAAGTGATCGAGGTTATGGCCAGCGGGGCTGTTGTCGAGACGGAAAACGCCAACCTCAGCACCACCTATAACACCAAGCAGATGGAAGAGCTGCCCACGCCGGGCGGCGACATGACTACTATCGCCTTCACGGCTCCCGGCATCGCCGTGAGCACCGGTCTGGGCTACGGCAACTTCAGCTCGCACGGCCTGCCGGGTGTGTCGAACCTGTTCACCATCAATGGCAACGATTACAACGACGCCTTTTTGAACCTGAACAATTCCGGCGCCAGCAACCTGATGCTGGGAACCAATGAGGTGCAGGAAGCCGCCGTCGTCCAGAACGCCTATAGCGTGCAGTACGGACGCGAGGCCGGCGCACAGGTCAATTACATCACCAAGTCCGGCACCAACAGCTTTCATGGCGACCTCAACTACAACTGGAACGGCGACCGGTTAAACGCCAACGACTTTTTCGCGAACACGAACGGCGTCCCGCGCTCCAAGGCCATCTCCAACCAATGGGCTGCCGACGTCGGCGGGCGCATCATCAAGGACAAAACCTTCTTCTATGCCGATACGGAAGGGCTCTATTACACGCTGCCCTCCGCGGGCGTGGTTACCATTCCCAGCCCTCAACTTCAGTCCTACATCCTGAACACCGTAAGTGCCGGATCGCTTCCCCTTTATCAGACCGCCTTCAAGATCTATAACGGCGCGCCTGGTGTCGCGGGCGCGGTGCCCATCACCAACGGCCCCGGCGCCTTGCAGGACGGCAACGGTAATCTCGGATGCGGCCTCACCGGCTTTGTGGGCACGCCGGCTCCCGGCGGTGGAACGTTTGGCGTGGATACTCCCTGCGGTTCTGCGTGGGCCACCACCGGCTCCAACACCAACAAAGAGCACCTCTATACGTTCCGCGTGGACCACTCCATCACCGATAAGCAGAAGATATACGGCCGCGTGAAGCACGACGATGGCTTCCAGCCTACCTCCACGAATCTGATCAACCCCACTTTCAACGAACAGAGTATCCAGCCGGAGTGGGACGGCGCGCTGAACTACACTTACGTGATCACGCCCACCATCGTCAACAACTTCATCGGTTCCGCGCTGTGGTATAGCGCGTACTTCGGTCCCGCGGACGTCAACGCGGCGAAGCAGGCCTTCCCGACCTACTGGGGCTTCGGCGACGGCGGCGCGAATGGCGGCGGATTCTACGGCCTGGGTTCATACTGGCCGGCTTTCCCTCAGGGACGCGATGTGGGCCAGGCTCAGTTGATCGACGACCTGTCC
>DATGGM010000020.1:0-1862 GCA_035308525.1 Bryobacteraceae bacterium | reverse complement strand
CGTGCCTGGTTCGGGAAGCTTCGTCACCTGCAGCGCGCTTGAGCCATCCGGATGTAGCAAGCGCGGACAGACGGCGCCCACTTCGGCCTGGGCTTCGAGTACCGCCGCCAACCCGGCAGGCGTTTCCGGCGACACTTCGATGTCATCGTGCAGGAGCAGGATGAACTCGCCCGCCGAGCTGCGAATGCCGATATTCAAGGCTTTGGTCAGACCGAAATTGCGCGGCAGGGGTATGAAGCGCACGGCGGGAAACTCATCCTTTAGCTCAGAGCTGCCGCCGGTCGCGCCATTGTCGACCACCAGAATTTCCAGCTGCTCCCGCTGGTGGGATTTCTCAAGCGCCTGCAGGCATTTGCGCAGTAACGCCGGGCGGTTGTGAGCGATTACCAGCGCCGTGATGCGGACGGCTACCGGCGGGGTTTCTGCTTGCTGTTCGGGTTGAGGCACTATGCGCGCATCATGTTACCATGCAGCGGCTCATTCCTACTTGAGCATTCGCTGCGCGCGGTCGAGGTCGTCCAGCAGCCGGCGCGTGATTTTATCGGCGACGTCGGCGCTCGATCCGCGGAATTTTCCGCCCAGGCTCTCCTGCGTGGTGGCCCAGATCAGATCGCCCTCCTTATTCACCAGGCGGACGGAGGCTGTGGCCTCGTGCTTGCGTTCATCGATGCGGCTCGACTCGCTTTCGCCGGCGCCGCCGCCAATCGAAAAGACCTGGCGCGTGTCCTTCACACTGGTGGTCCCCCGGCCCCGGCCGGCATTACCGCGGGCATTGATATTCTCGCTGGTGTTGTGGACATCGGTGAACACCATATCTTCCGCCGAGCCGCGCAGGGTGGCGTCGGCGCCTTCCGGGTTTTCCGTGATGACGAACTTGTGCGTGCCTGCCAGGCTGCTAAGGATCATGTCGCGTATCTGGGCAGCGGTGTCGCCACCGGTCAGCTTGTCGACGAAAATGCGCCGGATGCGCAGTAGTTGACCGAGGTTCTGCTCCTCAATGGTTACTTTGGGCGGCGCGGCCGTCACACCGCGTGGCGCCGGATCTTCGGCGGCCGCCAGCAGTAAGAAAAGCACTGGTAAAAGCATGGTTATCCCTTTCCCGCCCGGCGCGCTTCTTCATCCTGATATTCGATCTTGCGCCCGGTGCGGGCTTCCAGGCTCACCAGCATGGTTCGAATATTGCCTTTAGACACTTCGAAAATCAGGGCTTGCTGGCGGCCGTGATCGTCGGTGAAATCGATGGTCAGAAAATGCCCGCGTTTCTTGCTCAACGCCAGAACTGGAAATAGTAGACCGGCAGCGTAGCGATGGCTGACGTTCTGGCCATACTCCAACACAGTGACCTGGTTATACGGGATCCGAATAGTGGCTTCCCGGCAGCGGAAGAGGAGAGCCTCCTCGTCCGTCATTTGAATCGTGCCTTCCGTTTTGCTGGGAAGGGCGGCGATCGTTCCACCGACGTAGTGGACCCGGCCGCCTGGATCGCCCGCCAGAAGCAGAGGCGGGAGTGCAGTGCCGCTCATCAAACAGAGCAGCGCCGGCAGCATGTAACGCATGTGCCCACTCCGATCAGGCTAATAGCTTATGGTCCGCTTATAGCACGCGGGCGCGGCGGGCGATATCCACCCCATCGACAGTAGGGGATAGGTTCAGAAACCGCTTCCTCTGGTCGCGGCTCTGTATGGAGTGAAGATCATCATGCGCCGATTCTGAGCCGCGACCAGAGGAAGCGGTTTTTTCGCAACAACGTATAATTGTTGATGAACTCACATGGCAAGTAGTTTGCACTTTCCCGCAACTGTTGGCGCGCGTGCGCGTGAAAACACCGGTGCCCAGTCTGCCGCAATTCCGTGGTTTGTCTG
>DATGGM010000019.1:0-6536 GCA_035308525.1 Bryobacteraceae bacterium | reverse complement strand
AACATCTCGGGCAGCGCTTCATTGAAGCGGAAGTTGCGCACCCCGCGGGCGATTTGTCCGTCCTCGATCAGAAACGTGCCGTCGCGCGTCATGCCGGTCATGATTTTCTCGTAGGGGTCCACCTCGCGGATGTACCACAAGCGCGTTACCAAAATGCCGCGCGCGGTGGAAGCGATCATGGACTCCAGCGAAATGTCGCCGCCCGCGATCACGATGTTCGTGGGCGCTTCGCCGTATTCGTTAGGCAGCGGGAAGCCGTGGCCCGTCGGCTGGACGCCCGCGGCGTGCGCGGCCTGGCGGCAGTAGGCCACCTCGCGGACGACGCCCCGGTCAACCAGGGTGAGCCGGCGCCGCCGCACGCCCTCGCCATCGAAGGACGCGCCGGCCTGTAGCGGATGATACGCGTCGTCATGAATGGTGATGTTCTCACCGAACAGCTTGTGCCCGATGCGGTCGCGCAGGAAGCTGCGGCCGTCGCGGATGGCCGTCTCGCTGAAATCGGCGAACATCTGGCCGGCCAGATCCAGCACCGCGGCCGGCTCAAGAATTGCCGTCCAGGCGCCCGGCGGCAGTTCCACGGGCGCGCGCGAGGCGATGGCTTTGTTGGACGCGGAGCGGGCCATGGCCGTGGGACTCAGGTCGAGGTGCGAGCAGGCGCTGCCTTTGGCCCATCCGGAGCTATCCACCGCCATGCAGGTGATCGAAAAGTTCGCCATCGTTTCGGGATAGTAGGCGCACGCGCCGTGCGAGTTCAGAATGGCGGTCATCGCCTCGGCGGTCGAGTAGATGCCCGCCGCGGTTTGTCCGGCGGCTTCCACCAGCGCAATGGCTTCGGCGACAGCCTGCGCGCGATCCCGCGGCGTCACTACCGCCGTGCCTGCGTGCCAGCGCGAGACATCCGGAATTGGCTCGGCGGCGGCCATCGGCAGCAGGTCCGGATCGGGCTCCTGCAATCGGGTCAGGGCGGTGGCCTCTTCCACCACCTGGCGGATGGACGCATCATCCAGCCGGTTGGTGGTGGCGCGCGCGGTGCGTCCGTCGATCTGCACGCGGACGGAGAGTTGCGCGCTGCGCTCGGCCACGTTCTGGTGGATGGCGTTGTTGGCGAAGCGCGTGAGCGCGCTGGAACCGGCGCCGATGGTGGCCTCGGCGTCCGCCACCCCGCGCGCGCGCGCCGCGGTTGCCACCCGGTCGAAGATGGCCTGGCAGCGGGCGGCGTCAATCGGCATACGCGCCTCCGATCTTGATGCCGCTGAAACGCGCGGGGCTGGCCCCGTGGCCCGTGCCCATCACCTGCTCCGGCTGCCCCTTGCCGCAGTTGGGCGTACCCCACAATGTCCAATGCTGGGGACCGGCGATGGCTGCGCACGCATTCCAGAATTCCGTGGTGATCCCGCTGTAGCTGGGATTCTTGAGCATGCGGATGCGCTTGCCGCCGCGGATCTCCCAGCCGATCTCGCAGCCGAACTGGAAGTTGTAGCGCTTGTCGTCGATCGACCAGCTGCGGTTAGTTTCCATGTAGATCCCATGGTGGGTGCCGCCGAAGACTTCGTCGAGCGACTGCCGGCCGGGTCGCAGGCTCACATTGGTCATGCGGATCAGCGGCAGGCGCGACCAGCCGTCGGCGCGCATAGTGCCGTTCGAGCGCGCCGCACCTACCGCCGCGGCGGTTTCGCGCGAGGTCATGTAGCCGGTGAACAGGCCGTCGCGGATGATGTCGGTGGATTGCGCCGGCACGCCTTCATCGTCGAACGCGAAGGTGCCCAGACCGGGACCGTGCTCGGGGCGCGCGTCGCACACCACGTTGACAATCTCCGAGCCATAGCGCAGGCGGTTCAACTGATCGAGCGTCAGGAAGCTCATGCCGGCATAATTGGCCTCGCTGCCGAGCACGCGGTCCAGCTCGATGGGGTGCCCGATGGATTCGTGGATCTGCAGGCCGAGCTGCGAACTATCCAGGATGAGGTCGAAATTGCCCTCGGGGCATTGATCGGCGCTGTGCAGCGCCACGGCCTCCTCCGCGATGCGCGCGGCATTTTGCACCAGGTTCCACTCTTCCACCAGTTCGTAGCCCTTGAGCTGATGCTGGCCGCCGAACGAATTCGGGTACGAGCGTTTCTGGATCTCGCCGTCTTTGTAGGCCAGCGCCGCGTAGCCCACGCCGCTCATGTAGCGGGTCTGATCGATCAGGCTGCCAATGGACGATGCGAAAACCTGGCGGCGGCGCTCGAAGCTCATGCCGCCTTCGGCCAGCGTGATGCCAGGATTGCGGCGCAGCTCGCGATCGACTTCGAGCAGCAGGGCTATGTTGCGGTCGACCGGGATGTCAAACGGGTCGATGCGGATGGGCGAGACCCAGGTGGCTTCGTACTTCTCTTCGGGCGCCAGGATCACATCGTGCTTCTTGGCCAGAACGCCGGAGCGCGCGATCTCGAGCGCCAGCGCCGCGGCGGCCGCGACACCTTCGCGCGTAAGGTCGTCTGTGGCGGCAAAGCCCCAGCAGCCGTTGGCCAGCACGCGGATGGCGAGTCCCATAGAGACGGAACTCGAGACGTGGCTGGTTTTGCCGTTCTTAGTGGATACCTGGCGGTCGCGGATCTCCATGGCGCGCGTGTCGGCGTAGGTGACGCCGGGGCGCAGGGCCGCGTCCAGGGCGTCCAGGGCGAGTTGCTTCATATGCGCGGCATCGGGTTACGCGGGGGTGGTGAGCCGCGCGCCCGTCCCGGCCAGCAGCAGGGCGAGCATTTTTGCCGGCTGGGTGGCACTGGCGTTCCCGGAGACGGCGTGCAGTTCGCCGGGGCGCTCCAGGAACATTTGTCCGGGGGTGTAGGTCTTCTCCGGTCCATCGCCCACTTTGGAGCGGATTTCGCCTTCGAGGACGTAGACGATGGTGATGCCGGGATGGCGATGCGCGGTCGAGCTCTCACCCGGCCCGTAGGAAACCTCCACCGCCGTCACCGACCAGTCTTTCAGGGTCAGATCAGGCAAATCATGCTCGAAAACAACCTTGCTGCCTGCGCCTTTTAATAGCGCCTGGCTGAGAAGCACGCCCGCGCCCCCCAGGAGTACCCGCCGATTCAACATGCTTTTACGATACGACGAATCGATGCCAGCCGGTAAACGCCGATAAAACAATGCGCTACACCCCCACTTGCATTAGCATTTGGCTTTTCGCTATGATGTAAAGGTTTCGCGAGTTCAGCTTTCTGCCCCTGCGCTACCACTGCGAGTGTTCGCGGTCCGGCCGGGGGTGAGGTCCCGAGGTTTCACCGGTTACGCCGGTTGGAATATGGACCTGTCCGAAGCAAGTGATCCTCGCTGTTGTGAACCGTAGACACAGGCCCTTGGCTTGTGCATGTGCTTGGCGGGCTTAAAGCGCCCATCCGAACTGTAAATTAGGACTTAAGGGAAGGTTCGTGCCGACTTTTAATCAACTTGTGCGTAACGGGCGCAGGCCGCCTCGTTGGAAAACCGCCAGTCCGGCGTTGCAGAGCTGCCCGCAGAAGCGCGGCGTCTGCACGCGCGTGTACACCTCCACGCCGAAGAAGCCCAACTCTGCGCTGCGGAAAGTGGCGCGCGTGCGGCTGACCAACGGCATCGAGGTAACCACATATATACCGGGTGTCGGCCACAACCTTCAGGAGCACTCCATCGTGCTGATTCGCGGGGGCCGCGTGAAGGATCTGCCGGGCGTGCGCTATCACGTCATCCGCGGCGCGCTGGATACCGCCGGGGTGGCCAACCGCAAGCAGAGCCGTTCAAAGTATGGAGCTAAGCGGCCAAAGGCGTAGGCCGCGGGAATCGATATGCCACGAAGACGACGCGTTGATATTCGGGAAGTGCCGGCGGATCCGGTATATAACTCGACGTTGGTCGAGAAGTTCATCAACTCCATGATGTGGGAGGGCAAGAAGACGGTGGCGCAGGGCATCTTCTACAACTCCATGGACAAGATCCGGGAGCGCACCAGCGACGATCCGTTGAAGCTCTTCAAGAAGGCCGTGGAGAATGCCAAGCCGCTGCTGGAAGTGAAAACGCGGCGCGTGGGCGGCGCCAACTATCAGGTGCCCATCGAGGTGCCGCAGACCCGGCGCACCAGCCTGGCCATCCGCTGGATTATTCTGAATGCGCGCTCGCGCCCGGAAAAGAGCATGCCGGAGAAGCTGGCCAACGAGTTGAACGATGCCGCCAACATGCGGGGCGGAGCCATCAAGAAGCGAGACGACGTACACCGCATGGCGGAGGCGAATAAGGCGTTCGCGCATTATCGCTGGTAGGGAATCAAAGAGCTTTTATGCCACGTACGGTACCACTAGAAAGGATGCGAAACATCGGCATCGCCGCCCACATCGATGCCGGCAAGACCACTACGACTGAACGCATCCTTTATTATACGGGCCGCACGCACAAGCTGGGCGAGGTGCACGAAGGCACCGCCATCATGGACTGGATGGAACAGGAGCAGGAGCGCGGCATCACCATTACTTCGGCCGCCACCACCTGCTTCTGGCGCGATATCCAGATCAACATCATCGATACGCCCGGCCACGTGGACTTCACCGCCGAAGTGGAGCGCAGCCTGCGCGTGCTGGATGGCGCGGTCGCCGTGTTCGACGCCGTGGCGGGTGTGCAGCCGCAATCGGAAACCGTGTGGCGGCAGGCCGATAAATACAATGTCCCGCGCATCTGTTTCATCAACAAGATGGATCGCGTGGGCGCGGACTTCTTCCACTCGATGGAAACCATCGTGACCCGGCTGAAGTGCAAGCCGGTGGCGATCCAGCTGCCTGTGGGGGCCGAGGACCAGTTCAAGGGCGTGATCGACCTGGTGCGCATGAAGGCCCTGATCTGGCGCGATGAGACGCTGGGCGCGGAGTACGACGAGGGCGAGGTCCCCGCCGAACTTCTGGAGCAGGCCCACGAGTATCGCGAGAAGCTGATCGAGGCGGTGGCCGAGCACGACGATGCGCTGTTCGAAAAATTTGTGGAAGGCCACAAGCTCAGCGAGGATGAGATCCAGCAGGGCATTCGCAAGGCCACCATCGCCCTCAAGATCTTCCCGGTGATCTGCGGTTCGGCTTTCAAGAACAAGGGCGTGCAGACCATGCTGGACGCCGTGGTGGATTACCTGCCCTCACCGCTCGAAGTGCCGCCCGTAGAGGGGACCGCCATCGACGACCGCACCCAGGTGCTGACCCGTCAGGCATCCGACAGCGAGCCTTTCGCGGCGCTGGTTTTCAAGATCATGACCGACCCGTATGTCGGGCAACTGGCGTTCTTCCGCGTGTATTCGGGCAAGCTGGCTTCGGGCGAGTCGGTCTACAACGTGGCCAAGGGGCGCAAAGAGCGTATCGGCCGGCTGCTGCGCATGCACGCCAACAAGCGCGAAGACATTCAGGAGATTCTGGCGGGCGATATTTGCGCGGCGGTGGGACTGAAGACCGTGCAGACGGGCGACACGATCTGCGACGACAAGTCGCCCATCGTGCTCGAATCCATCGAATTCCCCACCCCGGTGATCCAACTGGCGGTGGAGCCCAAGACCAAGGCCGACCAGGAGAAGCTGGGCATGGCCATCCAGAAGCTGGCCCAGGAGGATCCCACGTTCCGCGTGGCCACGGATCCGGACACCGGACAGACGATTCTTTCCGGCATGGGCGAGCTGCATCTGGAAATCATCGTGGACCGCATGATGCGCGAATTCGGCGTGGGGGCCAACGTCGGCAAGCCGCAGGTGGCTTATCGCGAAACCGTACGCAAGCATGCCGAGGCCGAGGGCCGGCACGTCAAGCAGACCGGCGGTCACGGGCAGTACGGCGTGGTCAAGATCAAAGTCGAACCGTTGCCGCAGGGCAGCGGGTTTGAGTTTGTCAACGACATTTATGGCGGTTCGATTCCCAAGGAATACATCAAGCCGGTGGAAGCCGGCATACAGGAAGCGCTGGAAGGCGGGGTGCTGGCCGGATACCCCATGTCCGACCTGAAGGTCACGCTGTACGACGGCAGCTACCACGACGTGGATTCATCGGAAATGGCCTTCAAGATCGCCGGATCGATGGCGTTGAAGGAAGCCGCCCGGCGCGCCAAGCCGGTGCTGCTCGAGCCCATCATGGCCGTGGAGGTGGTGGTGCCCGAGGAGTACATGGGCGACGTCATCGGGGATCTGAATTCCCGGCGCGGGCGCATCGAGGGAATGGAATTGCGGGGCACCACGCAGATCATCAAGAGCATGGTGCCGCTTTCGGAAATGTTCGGTTACGCGACCGAGCTGCGTTCGCGCACGCAGGGCCGCGGCAGTTTTACCATGCACTTCGGCAAGTACGAGGAAGTGCCCTCGGCGTTGTCCGAGGAGATTGTCAATCGAGTCCAGGGGAAGGTCACCCGGTAGGAGGAATTATGGCAAAGGAAAAATTTGATCGCAGCAAGCCGCACGTGAACATCGGCACCATCGGGCACATCGATCACGGCAAGACCACGCTGACCGCGGCCATCACCAAGGTGCTGGGGAAGAATAACCCCAAGGTGAAGTTCCGCAG
>DATGGM010000018.1:0-2960 GCA_035308525.1 Bryobacteraceae bacterium | reverse complement strand
CCGATAGCGGCAACCAACGCATCCAGGAAGTGACTCCGGACAGCCAGGTGAGCACGGTTCCTGGCGCGGGGCGCGACGTAGCCGTGGACGCGGCGGGCAATCTCTACCTCGCGGACGGCAACGCACTGCTCGAAGTGATTGTAGGCGGCGGCCCGGTGACCTTAGCCGGCGGAGATGCCGGCAGCTTTGGCGGCGATGGCGGTCCAGCCGTCAACGCCCGCCTGGCTGGGCCAGCGGGGCTCGCCGTTACGGCTAACGGCATCCTCTACATTGCCGATACACGCAACCAGCGCGTCCGCCAGGTGGACACGAGCGGCCTCATCAGCACCGTGGCAGGCGACGGAACTCCCGCGCAGGGGACGAATGAGCTGAACTATCCCACAGGCCTGGCTTGGGACGGAAGCAATTCGCTCTTCATCGCCGATCAGAACAACGCGCGCGTCCAGCAACTGACTCCAGGCAGCGGGATGATCACGGCGGCCGGAACTGGCGTTCCGGGGTTCGATGGCGATGGTCTGCCGGCGCTCTCCACGCAGCTTCTCTTTCCGGCGGCAGTGGCGCTCACCGGCAATGGCACGCTCATCGTTGCCGATGGCGGGAATCTGCGCGTGCGGGAACTTAATCCGGCCGGGGTGCTGCTGACCATTGCGACGCAGGTGAACGCGCGCGGCGTGGCGGTGGACGCGCTCGGCAGGGTGTACATAGCGGACACAGCCAACCATCGCATCCTGGCGATGGATCCCGGCGGCGCGGCCACTCCATTTGCCGGAACCGGTGTGGCGGGCTTCTCGGGAGATGGCGGGCCAGCTCTCTCCGCCCAGCTCAACCAGCCAACTGGCTTGGCCGCCGACGCGCTCGGCAACCTGTTTATCGCCGATACCGGCAACCATTGCGTGCGCGTGGTCACGCCGGACGGCGTGATCCAAACGGTTGCGGGCACGGGCGTTGCCGGTTCCGCTGGTGATGGCGGCGCGGCCACGCTCTCTCAACTCAACGCACCAGCGGCTGTCGCCGTAGATGCAACCGGCGCCGTTTGGATCGCCGATACCGGCAACAACAGCATCCGCAAACTTACGCCGGGCGCGGTCACGCCGCCGGCTCAGCAACTTCTGCCGTTGGCGGTGGTGAACGGAGCCAGTTGGCTGGCGGGAGCGGTGGCGCCGGGCGAAATCGTGTCCATCTTTTCGAGCGCTGGCATGGCGCTGGGCCCTGTTTTGGGGGTTGCCGCGACCTCCCCGCTGCCCACGCAGTTATCGGACGTCGAGGTGCGATTCGATGGCCAGGCCGTGCCGCTATATTACGCGGCGGCGAAGCAGATCAACGCGCAAGTCCCCTTGAGCGTTGCGGGCGCGGCGCTCACGCAGGTGGAGGTGTTTTATCAGGGCGTTTCGCGCGGCCAGGCGCAGATTGCGGTGACGGCCGCCGAGCCGGGCATCTTCGTGTGGAGCGGCGGCACAGGGCAGGCGGTTGTAACAAACGCCGATGGCTCGCTCAACTCTCCAGGCAACGCGGCGGCGCGCGGTTCGGCCATCACGCTATACGCTACCGGCCAGAGTCAAAATCTCACCGCTTCGCTCACCGTCAGCGGCTTTGCGGCTGAGATTTTGTCCACGAGTGAAGCTGCAGGCCTGCTGCGCATCGATGCGCGCCTGCCTGCCGGATTCGCGCCCACCGGCGTGCTGCAACTGCTTCTGCAAACCGGCGGCGCGACCAGCCAGCCCGGCGTTACCATTGCGGTACGATAAAGATGTTCCATCCCCATCCACATGCATCCCGTGGCTCTCACGATTGCCGGCTCGGACCCTAGCGGCGGCGCCGGCATTCAGGCGGACCTCAAAACATTTCACCAGTTCGGCGTTTACGGCGAGGCGGTCATCACGCTGCTCACGGTACAGAACACGGTGTCGGTCGACCGCGTCGAGCCGATGCAGCCGGATCTGGTGATCCAGCAGATTCGCGCCGTGCTGGCTGATATTCCTCCGCAAGCGGCCAAGACCGGCGCGCTGGGCACGCGCGAGATCGTGGAGGCGGTGGCGGAGCTGGCGCGAGAGTTCACGTTTCCGCTGGTGGTCGATCCGGTGATGATCAGCAAACATGGCGCGCCTCTGATAGCCGAAGACGCACGCCACGCGATCGCCACCCGCCTGCTGCCACGGGCCACGCTCATTACGCCCAATCTGGCCGAGGCCGGTGCGCTGGTGGGCAGTGAGGTTCACGACATCGAGGCCATGCGCGCCGCCGCGCGCAAGCTTTGTGAAATGGGCGCGCACGCGGCGCTGGTGAAAGGCGGGCACCTGAATGGGGAGGCGGTCGACGTACTCTTTTTTGAGGGGGAGTGGAGTCTCTTTCGCGGGCCTCGGATCGATACCCGTCACACCCATGGGACGGGCTGCACGTATTCGGCGGCCATCACGGCGGAACTGGCGCTAGGCGCCCCGCTGAGCGACGCGGTGGCCGTCGCCAAGGCATTCATCACCAGCGCAATCCGCACCAATCCTGGTCTCGGCCGGGGCAATGGCCCGGTCAACCATCACGCTGCCGCGGGACTAGCCCGGAGGGTCTGAATGAAATTTCCCGAATTGCTGATACAAGCCATCCAACGATCCGAGATTCCGCTGCGCTTCGAGCCCGGCGCCGAGGAAGCCGTGGCCGCGCCTGTCACCGAACTGCTACGCGCGTGGCTGAATTCACACCGGCCCGGCTCGACCCGGTCCGAATTCGACGATGGCCAGAAAGCGCTCATCAACCAGATGCTGGATGAATTAGACGGAGTTCGCGAGGTACCGAGTTAACGCCTATGACCAAAGTGCAATTGAGATTCCGCCTGCTGAGACCTCTGGATGAACGGATGATGACGCAAATCGTCAATGCGCATACGATTTACGGAATCCAGCGTATGCAGGTCGGGCCCTCGCCGGACGAAGTGATGGTGGAGTACGATGCCTCGCGGCTCAAGCTAG
>DATGGM010000017.1:0-28179 GCA_035308525.1 Bryobacteraceae bacterium | reverse complement strand
GGGTGCTCGCCGTGACCGGCGTGCCGGGTGAGCCCGACCACTTCTACTTCGGCGCGGTCAACGGCGGCGTGTGGGAGAGCCGCGACGCCGGCCGCACCTGGACGCCCATCTTCGACAGCCAGCCCACCGGCTCCATCGGTGCCATCGCGGTGGCCCCATCCGATCCGAACATCCTGTACGTGGCCAGCGGCGAAGGCTTACAGCGGCCCGATCTGTCGGTCGGCAACGGCATCTACAAGTCCACCGATGGCGGCCGGACCTGGACGCATCTGGGTCTGCGCGACGGCCAGCAGATACCGGCGCTGGCCGTGGATCCGCGCGACCCCAACCATCTGTTCGCCGCCGTGCTCGGCCATCCCTACGGCGCAAACCCCGAGCGCGGCCTGTTCGCCTCCACCGACGGCGGCCAGACCTGGGCAAAGGTGCTGTACGTGGATGAGAATACCGGCGCTTCAGACATCACCATGGACCCCGCTAATCCCGACGTCCTCTACGCCTCGATGTGGGAGGCCCGGCAAGGGCCATGGGAGTTCGGCAACGAGTACAGCGGAACGCACGGAGGCATCTTCAAATCCACCGACGGCGGCAAGAACTGGCGGAAGCTGACCCAGGGTCTGCCGGAGGTGGCACAGGCGTACGTGGCGATCGCGCCCGGCGATTCGCGGCGTCTGTATGCCAGCGTGGCCGCCGGGCGCGAAGTGCACATCTACCGCTCCGACGACGCGGGCGACAACTGGCGCCAGGCCACCACCGATCCGCGCCCGGCCAACCGCATCGGGGGCGGCGACCTGCCCGTGCCCAAGGTCGATCCCAAGAATCCCGACACGGTCTACAGCACCAGCACGGTGACGTGGCGCTCCACCGACGGCGGCCAGACCTGGACCGGCATCAAGGGCGCGCCCGGCGGCGATGACTATCAGAATATCTGGATCAACCCCAACAACCCGGACATCATCCTGCTGGTGAGCGATCAGGGCGGGGTGGTCACCGTCAACGGCGCCCGCACCTGGAGTTCCTGGTACAACCAACCGACCGCGCAGCTTTATCACGCGATTGCCGACAATGCATTTCCTTATCGGGTCTGCGCCGGGCAGCAGGAGAGTGGCTCCGTCTGCGTCTCCAGCCGCGGCAACGATGGCGTGATCACCTTTCGCGAGTGGCACCCGGTGGCCGTGATCGAGTATGGCTACGTGGCCCCGGACCCGCGCGATCCGGATATCGTCTACGGCGCCGGCCGCGGCCAGGTATCCAAGTTCCATCGCGAAACCGGCCAGGTCGAGATCGTCAATCCCGGCCCGCTGATCGGCGGGAATTACCGCGCGGACCGCACCGCGCCGATCATGTTCTCGCCAATCGACCCGCACGTGCTGTACTACGCGGCCAACGTGGTTTTCAAAACGCTGGATGGCGGGCACACCTGGCAGACCCTCAGCGGCGATCTCACGCGTCCGGCGCCCGGCATTCCCGCCAGTCTGGGAACCATGGCCGCCAAGGATCCGGGCGCCGCCAAACAGCGCGGCGTCATCTACTCGCTGGCGCCCTCGTTCAAAACCCAGGACACCATCTGGGCGGGCACGGACGACGGCTTGATCTGGATCACCGCCGATGGCGGCAAGAACTGGAAGGACATCACCCCGCCGGCTCTGACGCCGTGGAGCAAAGTCACGCAACTGGCGGCCTCTCATTTCGACGACCAATCCGCCTACGCCTCGGTGAGCCGGTTCCGCATCGACGACCTGACGCCGTATATCTACCGCACGCACGACCGCGGCAAGACCTGGAAACTGATCACCGGCGGTCTGCCTACCGATGCCCCGATCGATACAGTGCGCGAAGATCCCGTGCGCAAGGGACTGTTGTTCGCCGGCAGCGAGACCAGCGTGTGGGTTTCGTTCGACGATGGCGATGACTGGCAGTCGCTGCAATTAAACCTGCCACACACCTCCATGCGCGATCTGTGGATTCATGACAGCGACCTGATTGTGGCCACCCATGGGCGCTCGTTCTGGATCCTGGACGACGTCACTCCTCTCCGGCAGATCAACGCACCGGCGCTGCAATCGGCCGCGTGGCTCAGCCGCCCGGCGCCGGCCTATAGGGTCCGGCGCAGCACCAACAGCGATACGCCGCTGCCCCCGGATGAGCCCTTAGCCGAGAACCCACCGGATGGCGCGGTGATCGATTACTACCTGGGCCAGGCCGCCTCCGGTCCGGTGACGCTCGAGATTCTGGATGCCGCCGGCAAACCCGTGCGCCGCTATTCGAGCGCCGATGCGCCGGAGATCGGCGAGGCCGACCTGAAGACGCTGAGTATTCCGCAATTGTGGGTGCGGATGCCGCGAACCCTGTCCGCATCGGCCGGAATGCACCGCTGGGTTTGGGATCTGCATGGTGTGCCGCCCGGATCGCTGCGCCACGAGTACCCTATTTCGGCGGTTCCTGGCGATACGCCGCGCCTGCCGCAAGGTCCCAGTGCGCTGCCCGGCACGTACACGGTCAAGCTCACCGCCGGCGGCCACTCCGTGAGCGCTCCCCTGACCGTCAAGATGGACCCGCGCGTCAAGGTTACCGCGGCCGCTCTCCAGAAGCAAAGCGACGCCGAGAGGCAACTCGCGCGCATCATGACACACACCACCGAAGCCATCCGGGAGGCTCGTTCGGCGCAGGAGCAGGTGGATAAGCGCACCGACCTGGCGGACCTCGGCAAACAAATCAAGGACGTGTTGGGCGCCGGCGGCATGTTCGGGCCCGCGCCGCCCAAGCCGGGGCTGATGTCGGTAAACGGTCAGGCTTCCATGCTCTACGGCGCGGTCGACAGCGCCGATGCCGCTCCTACCGCCGCGCAACTGGCAGCGGCGGCCCAGCTTGCCCGCGACTATCCGGCGGTGATGGAACGCTGGACGAAACTGAAGGACGCGCTTAAGGCGGCCAATATTCAAATCACCGTAAAGCCGGCGCAGGATGACGACAGTGACGATTCCGACGATATCGGCTAAGCCGGTGAGGCTCGACGATGCATCGTAAATGGCCGCTGCTGTGGCTCGCCTGCGCCGCGCTGGCACAGAATCCGTCCGGGATCTTTCGCATTCAGCCGGTGCGTCCGGTGGCCGAACTGCGTGCCGCGGCGCTGGCCGCGCAGCCTCCCGCGGAGCCAGGGACCTTCCGCAAATCGGACCTCACCGACCTTGCCCCTCTCGACCCGCGCATCAAGCTGGACATCCGTTATGCGGCCACGGACAACTTCCTGAGCACGCCGGTGTACACGTCGGCGCGCGCTTTTCTGCAGCGTCCCGCAGCCGAAGCGCTGCTGCGCGCGCACCGCGCCCTAAAAAAGCATGGCTACGGACTGCTGATCTTCGACGCCTACCGGCCCTGGTACGTCACCAAAATATTCTGGGATGCCACGCCGCCCGACAAACATGAGTTCGTGGCCGATCCGGCCCGGGGTTCACGCCACAATCGCGGGTGCGCGGTGGATCTTACACTCTACGATCTCAAGACCGGGCGCGAAGTGGAGATGACCGGCGGATATGACGAGATGACGGAGCGCTCCTATCCCACCTACACCGGCGGCACTGCCGCGCAGCGCGCGCACCGG
Organism: Bryobacteraceae bacterium; assembly: GCA_035308525.1. Taxonomy (GTDB): domain Bacteria; phylum Acidobacteriota; class Terriglobia; order Bryobacterales; family Bryobacteraceae; genus Bog-159. The sequence continues at coordinate 24,581 of DATGGM010000017.1, read as the reverse complement.
GACCTGCTGCGGCGCGAGATGGAGCGCCAGGGCTTCACCGTCTATCCCTCCGAGTGGTGGCATTTCGATTATCAGGGCTGGAACGCGTACGCCATCCAGAACGTGCCGTTCGAACAGATCGCGTCCAAGCCCTGAAAGCTCCGCTCAATTTCCGATGGCCCACAAGCGGTGCTGCGTGCGGACCAGCATCATCCCGCCGGAAATCGCCGGAGTCGCCATCAAGGGTTCGCCCATTTCGTTCTTCCCCAACAGCTCAAAATGCGCTCCGGCCTTCAGCACGAATACGTCGCCATCCTCGCTCGGCAGATAGATCCGGCCGTCCGACGCCACCGGTGAGCCGCTGAAGCCCGACCCCTGGTGCGGGATGCGCTCGCGGTAGACCTCCGCGCCCGTAGTCAGGTCGTAGCAGTCGAAGACGCCCGCGTTGCCCAGGACGTAAAGATGGCCGCCGTAGATCAGGGGAGTCGGCATGTAGGGACCGCGCTGCTGCTTCTGCCACGCCACCCAGTGGGTATCGCCCGTGATGTTGCCGGCCGCTCCCGCGCGAATGGCGAAGATGGGAGCTTCCGGCCGGCGGCCGCTGGCCACCACGATCAGGCCGTCCGAAAAGACCGGCGTGGGCGCGGTGATCTTGGAACTGCCGCCCAGCCGCCACAGCTCTTTGCCGGTCGCCGGATCGTAGCCGCGCACGAAGTTCGAACCGTTGGTGACCAGCTCGGTGCGCGCGCCTCCCGTATAGATGGCGGGCGTGCCCCAGGAAGGCAGCTCATCGCGCTCAACCTTCCAAACGGTGCGCCCCGATTCGCGGTCGAAGGCTTCCAGGAACGATCCCTTCTGCTGGTCGCACTGCACGATGACGTTGCCCCCGTAAATGATGGGCGAACTGGCGCCGCCCCACTCGTACTCCGGAAGGTCATAGGCGCCCACGTTGAGCCGCCCCAGATCGCGCTTCCACAGCAGCTTTCCAGCCAGATCGTACGTATAAAGCCCCTGCGATCCGAAGAAAGCAACCACCATTTTGCCGTCGGTGGCGGGCGTGGCGTTGGCGTAGGTGGCCTTCATGTGACGCTTCTCTTTGGGCGGCCCCTCGTACGCCGTGCGGTCCCAGAGGAGCTTGCCGGTCACGCGGTCGAGACACAGCAGCTTCCATTGCTGCGGCGAGACGTCGTCGGATGCGTCGCCTTCGCCGTACAGGCCGCGCTTGAAGGACGCATCCGGGCGGCTGCTGACGGCGGTGGTGACGAAGACCACGTCACCCCACACGATGGGACTGGAGTGCGCCAGGCCGGGTATAGCCGTCGACCACTTGATATGCGTGCCACGCGCTGCGTCCCAGGTAGCGGGGAGGTTCTGGTGGTCGGCCACGCCGGAAGCGGCGGGTCCGCGAAACGAGGGCCAATTCTGCGCCGCGGCGGCGGAGATCAGGGCTACGAGCAGGGCCGGCAAGCGAAAGGACATGCACACGATCATAACGCCGGCGGCGAAACCATATCGACCCCTTCCCATCGCGCCACCACCGCGCTCGCCAGGCAGTTGCCCAACACATTCACCGAGGTGCGGGCCATATCCATCAGCGCGTCGATGCCCAGCAGCACCGCGACGCCTTCCATCGGCAAATGAAATGTGGAGAGCGTACCCGCCAGAATCACCAGCGCGGCGCGAGGCACTCCGGCCACGCCTTTGCTGGTCAGCATCAGAGTCAGCATCATCAGTAGCTGCTGGCCGAAGGTCAGGTTAACGCCGGCGGCCTGCGCCACGAAGACGGACGCCAGCGCCAGGTATAGCGTGCTGCCATCCAGGTTGAAGCTGTATCCCGCCGGAATCACGAACGCCACGATATGTTTGGGAACGCCGAACTGCTCCATCTTCTCGAGAGCCAGCGGCAGGGCCGCCTCGCTGGACGCGGTGGAGAAAGCGATCAGGAACGGCTGGCGCACGGCGCGGTAGAATCTGCCGGCCGGGATGCGTACCAGGAGCACGACGGCCCCGAGCACCAGCGTCACGAACAACACTTGCGCGGCGTACATGGTCAGGATAAGCTTGCCCAGCCCATACAGCACGGCGAAGCCCTTGTTGCCGACGGTGACCGCGATGGCCGCGCCCACTCCGAAAGGCGCCAGGTACATCACGTAGCGCGTATACCGGAACATGACCTCGGCCAGCGATTCGCAGAACGCTACTACAGGCAGGGCCTTGGCTCCCACGGCGGCGCAGGCGGCGCCGAACAGCAGGGCGAAGACCACGATTTGGAGCACATCGCCGCGCGCCATGGCGTCGATGAGGCTATTGGGGAAGACGTGCTCGATAATGGAAGCCGCCGCGGGCGGCGGTTGCGGCAGGGCCGCTTCCGCGCCGGCCGGCTCCAGCCTCATGCCCGCGCCGGGACGCACCAGGTTCACAGCCGCCAGGCCCAGAAACAGCGCGAACGTAGTGACGATTTCAAAGTAGACGATGGCTTTCAGCCCGATGCGGCCCATGCGCCGCATATCCCCGCCGCCGGCGATGCCGTACACCAGCGTGCCGAAGATCAGCGGCGCGATGATGGAGCGGATTAGCCGGAGAAAGACGGCGCTGATAGGAGAGAGTTGCCGCGCCACGCCCGGCGCCAGCGCGCCCAGCGCCACGCCCGCGGCCATGCCGATGAAGATCCAGGCGGTCAGCGACAGGCGCTTCAACGCTCTCCCCACTTCAGCTTCTGGCGCAGGACGTCGAAGAACATCATGCGCGGCGGGCGAATCAGGTGCAGGGCGTATTCCGAGCTGCGGCACACTACCACGTCGTCGTTCTTGAGCGGCTCGCCGATCTGCCCGTCGATGGTCAGGAACACGGAGTCGTCCTCGCCACGGCAGCGCACTTCCACCAGGCTGGCTTCCGACACCAGTACCGGCCGGTTGGTGAGCATATGCGGGCAGATGGGCGTCAGACAGATGGTCGGCACGGACGGAAAGATGATCGGCCCGCCGGCGGAGAGCGAATAGGCCGTGGAGCCGGTAGGGGTGGAGACGATCAGACCGTCAGCCTTATACCCGCACATGAACTGGTGGTCCACGAAGGCGTCCAGGTCGATCATGCGCGCGATAGACGCTTTGGTGAGGACCACATCGTTGAGCGCCTCGTAGCAAGAAACCACCACCTCGCCGCGCCGCACTTCGGCGTGCAGCAGCTTGCGGCGGCCGATGCGATGCTCGCCGCGCAGGGCGCGCTCCAGCTCCGGATACAGTTCGTCGGTGGTGATGGCGGTGAGAAAGCCCAGGCCGCCCAGGTTCACGGCGAACAGGGGGATCTCGCGATTGCCGATAGCGCGTGCGGCGCTCAGCAGCGTGCCGTCGCCGCCCAGCACGATCACCAGGTCGCAGCCCTCGGGGACCGCCTCGCGGCTCACGCCATCCACGCGCGCGGCGTAGGCGGCGGTGCGGCTGTCGTACCTTGTGCGGAGGCCGCGCGCTTCCAGCCAGGCGAGCAGCTTGGGCACCACGTCAGCGGCCGCTGGGACGGAGGGCTTGGAGATGACGCCTACCGTGCTAATGGTGGGCATGCAGGAGGAACTCCCGGTTCCCTTCAGCGCCCAGAATCGGGCTCTCCATGATAGCTGTCTCGAACCCCGACTGGCGCGCGGCGTCCTCCACGCGGCGGCAGGCCTGCTGTTGCAACTCCGTTTCGCGCACGATTCCACCCTTGCCCACTTGTCCTTTGCCGACCTCGAACTGGGGCTTGACAAGTATAACTATTTCGCCGGCCGGTTGTAACGCCTCTTTCACGCTGGGCAGGATCAGGGTCACGGAAATAAAGCTGACGTCGCACACGGCCAGATCCACTGGTTCGCCCAGGTCCTCGCGGCGCAGATAGCGGGCATTGAGCTTCTCGTGCACCACGACCCGCGGGTCGCTCCGGATCTTCCAATCCAGCTGGCCGATGCCTACGTCCACGGCGTGGACGCGCGCAGCGCCGCGCTGCAACAGACAATCGGTGAAGCCGCCCGTGGACGCGCCCACATCCAGGCAGACACGGCCTTCCACCCGGATGTCGAAATGCGCCATGGCGGCTTCCAGCTTCAGGCCGCCGCGGCTGACGAAGGGCGGCTGCGCCAGCACCTCCAGACGGCTGTCGGCGGACACCGGCTGGCCGGGCTTTTCCGCTTTACGGCCATCTACCAGCACCTCGCCGGCCATGATGAGCGCTTGTGCCTTTTCGCGCGTTTGGGCGAGGCCGCGCTCCACCAGCAGGCGGTCCAGGCGCGCCTTCATGACTTGCGATGGACGATCAAGTCCGCCAGCTCGTGAAGCCGCGCGGCGCGCTCACCGAAAGGCGCCAGGGTTTCATGCGCAAGGCGGCATTCGGTTTCGGCCATGCGCCGCGATTCCGCGACCCCATAGACCGCGGGGAACGTGATCTTGTGCTGCTGGGCGTCTTTGCCCGCGGTTTTGCCGAGAGCCGCGGAAGACTCCTCCACGTCGAGGATATCATCTACAATCTGAAAAGCCAGGCCGATGTGCTCGCCGTAGCGCGAGAGCGCTTCATACCGGGATGCGACAGCGCCCGCGCAGATGGCGCCCAGGCGCAGGCTGGCGCGCAACAGGGCTCCGGTCTTGGCGCGATGGATGGATTCCAGCAGCGTCGCCGTGGGCGGCTTGCCTTCGCCTTCCAGATCGGCCACCTGCCCACCGATCATGCCGCCTACAGTGCCCGCGGCCGTAGCCAGTTCCGCGATCATGCGCGCCTTGGAATCCGCGGCCACCGTCGGCACGGCGGCTAGAACTTCGAACGCCAGCGTGAGGAGCGCGTCGCCCGCCAGGATGGCCATGGCGTCGCCGAAGACTTTATGGCAGGTGAGTTTGCCGCGCCGGTAGTCGTCGTTATCGAGGGCCGGGAGATCGTCGTGAATCAGTGAATAGGTGTGGATGAATTCGAGCGCGCAGGCGGCGGTGGCGGCGCCGGCGGGCTCCTCGGCGACGGCGCGTGCGCCTTCCAGACACAAGATCGGCGAATGCGCTTGCCTCCCGCGAACAGGCTGTAGCGCATGGCGCGGTGGATGGTTTCGGGGGGCTGCGTTTCGGGCGGGACCAGGCGGTCGAGTTGGGCGTCCACCAGTTTCTGCTGCTGGGCGAGGTAGTCGCGCAGGTTCATGCTTTCTCGGGGCGAAAAGGCTCGGGCTGGATCTTGCCCTCCTTGCGGATCAGCATTTCGACGCGTGTCTCGGCTTCTTCCAGTTGCTTGCGGCAGGTATCGCTCAGGCTCATGCCTTTTTCAAACAGCTCCAGGGAGCGCTCCAGGGGAAGGTCGCCGGCTTCCAACTCCTTGACGACCTTTTCGAGTTCGTCGAGACAGGCCTCGAAGGGCAAGACGGTGGATGGCGGTGCGGTGGGGTCGGCCACCAGACCATTCTAGCTCCGGATATGAGCGATTTATCCGCGCTTGTAGAAGTCGGCGGTAAGCTCGTAAATCGTCCGCGCCTGCCGGGTGGATTGCAGGTTCTTCAAGATGGCCTGCTTATCCGCGTCGCTGCGTTCCTGCCCCAGTTTGAACTTGCCTTCCAGTAATTCAATCTGCATTTCGAAACCGATGATGCCCCCAATGAGCCCGTTGACGTAGCTCTCCGGAAGATTGGCGAAGTCGTAGCTGGAACCCGGGCCTTCGAATTTCGCGATGAGCCGGGCAAGCCAGCCGTGCAGCGCTTTCGGGTCGCTAATCGCCATCGGGCGGCCGGTGGCGTGCACCACTGCGAAATTCCACGTGGGCACGGCATCCGGCTTGTTGTACCACTTGGGCGAGATGTAGCTGTGAGGGCCGCGGAACACGATCACGGCCGGATTGCCGTCGAACGCCTTGTGCTGGGGATTCTGGCGCGAGACGTGGCCGAAGAGCGTGCCGTAAGCTGCCGTGCGGTCGAGAAGCACCGGGATGTGTGTAATGCGGATACCCGGACTGGCTGTGACCAGATCGGCGAAAGCGAATTCATCCATGAAGTCGTGAAGGAATTTGCGGTCTTCGACCAGGTGTGGCTTGGGGATGTAGAGCGATCCCGGCGACGGCTCCTGCGCTTTTAGATCGAGGCCCGCCAGGGCCATGCCGAGCAGAAGTTTGCGGCGGTTCATCGGCGGATCTCCTTTATGGTGATTGTGACATCATTCCATTTTGTGCGAAACAAATGCGGGCCAGCGCTAGCATGCAGGAACTGCTGCCCTAGCGCCTTTAATCGACTATCCTGCCGCGACATTCTCCGAAGCCGATGCGAACGCATCCTTCGCGTTCACAGTAACCGCGCAGAATCACCTCGTCGCCGTCCTCCAGGAATTTGCGCGTTTCGCCGCCGGGTAAGGATATCGGATGCGCGCCGCGTTGCGTCAGCTCGAGCAGGCAGCCCCGCGCTTCGGGTTGCGGTCCCGACACAGTTCCGCTCGCCAGCAGGTCGCCCGGCTGCAGGTTGCAGCCATTGCTCGCGTGATGGGTGAGCAACTGGGCCGGCGTCCAGTACAGGTCTTTCAGATTGCTCCGGCTCAACCGCACGGGTGACTCCATCCGGCGTGTCCGGATGTAAACTTCCAACGTCAGATCGATGCCGCCGTGCTGTCGATCGTCCGGCCAGTTCAGATAAGGCAGCGGAGCAGGATCGCCGTCCGGGCGTTGGAATGCGGGTGAGCGAAAGGGAGCCAGGGCCTCCATCGTGACGATCCAGGGCGAGATCGTCGTGGCAAAGCTCTTCGCAAGAAATGGGCCCAGCGGTTGATACTCCCACGACTGGATATCGCGGGCCGACCAGTCATTGAGCAGGCAGAGGCCGAACAGATGGGATTCGGCTTCGGCGATGGGAATCGGCTGCCCCAGCGCATTGCCCGGACCGACAAAGAACCCGACTTCCAGTTCATAATCGAGCGCTCGGCTGGGACCAAACACCGGCTCTTCGGCCGCCGCGCCCTTCGACTGTCCGCCAGGCCGGCGCACGCCTGCGCCGCTCACGACGATCGACGAAGCGCGCCCGTGGTAACCGATCGGCACGTACTTGTAGTTCGGCAACAGCGGGTTATCCGGGCGGAACAAGCGCCCCACATTGGTGGCGTGGTGCACGGAAGCGTAGAAATCGGTGTAATCGCCGATGCTCGCGGGCGTCACCATCACCGCCTCATGCATGGGCACAAGATGCGGCTTGACGGCATCCCGATGCGGGCTGCCGGCGTGCAGCAGTTCCACGATGCGCTGCCGCAGCAGCGCCCAATGCCCGCGCCCCAAGGACATGAGCGGGTTCAACTGGGCGGTTTCGCAAGCCTGCGCCGCCGCTTCAAGCCCGGCCAGCAGACCGGCCCCGGCGCACCGCCGCAGATCCAGGATGCAGTCGCCGATGCCTACGCCTATCGAAGAAGTGGGCGGGCTGGAAAAAACTCCGAACGGCAGATTCTGTATAGGAAAATCCGTCCCAGGATGGTTGGCGGACTCGATCCAACTGAGGGCGTGGTTATGCAAAAAATGAAAATGGTTCCAAGTGACCCGATCTCGCAGCCAAACTCCCCGCCGGCATGCCTCGGCACAGAGCTTAGCAGCCAGAAATCGCCGGGTGTCCTCCCTTCGGCTCCCCGCTGCCTTTTTTGAAGGCAACGGCTCAATGCTTCCAGGCTCACCTGCCAGCTTTTCTGGCCGGAACCGGTATCTCGAAGCGGCCTTTCACTCTCCCGAAACGAATGCCCGTTTCCAGGCCACCATTTCGAGGTCGAAGCTCCCGACCTGCTCCTTCGATGCCTTACTGCTCGTTCGTCCTGCCCGTTCGGACTCCGATTCCCTCACGCGCTCCGGTTCGCCCCGGCACGCGCGAGATCGTCACCGAAATCCCGTCGCCTGACTCGCGCTCAGCACTCCCAGCCCTTCCTCGGATCTCCACTCCCCTTTGGGGCCTTTCGGACCCTTCCGGATCAAAGCGTTCGACCCGATTCCTGGCCGGAAAGTTCGCCTTCCAAGCGCCCCCGATTGCCCCTTACTCCCCGGCTTCGTTTCTATTTTATTAGTACCGATGCCAGATCATCGCTCCGGGCTCGCTAAGCGTTCAGCGGCTCGCTGTTCCTCAGACCTCTTGGAACCTCACTCATCATGCACCAGCCGATTGTTACAGTCAAATGAAAATCACGTTTCGACCTAGTTTTCCTCAGCTTTTATTTACTCTATTTTTCAATAAGTTATGGAGATCCAGGGGTGCACCGCCTGTGGAAAAAACACTGAAGCGAATGTATGTTTTGTTTGGGTGGCTGTACACTCGTACGAATGCCGCGGCTTCCCCAAATCACGGGAAAACCGATCCGCCTCGAAATCCGCCGCGCCCTGGCGGACCGCCGCGGCGCCGTGCACGCCGGCGCCTTTCTGCGCCAGCGGAAGATCGCCTTCGACGCCGACCTGGCCCGCGACCGGAAAGAGTTCGCCCGCATCTTCGTGCATGAGGTTTTCCATTTCGCGTGGCTGCGGCTGGGCAACACGCGCCGCTGGTCGTACGAGGCGATTCTGCGCGAGGAGATGGAAGCCGGCGCCAGGGGCGAAATGGGCTGGTCGGCGGAGTGGCGCAAGCGAAAACTGCAGCCGGCGGACGCCCGGCGCCGCACCCGCCGGTGGCGCGAGTATGCCTGCGAAAGCTTCTGCGACACCGCCGCCTGGATCTTCTCAGGCGTGCAATCGCACGGAGAATATACCCTGGGTCTCCGTTTCCGGCAGCGCCGCCGCCGGTGGTTCGCGCAATCGGATGTGACCGAACGAATCTCGGTATAATCCAATAAGTGGAAGGTACAGGAGGTTTTATGTCCCCAGTGCGCCTGGGCGCCGTGTTGCTCACCGGCTTCCTGCTGGGCTGCGTCATCTACGGCTGCTCCCCCACGAGGGTGAAGGCCGCGTCACTCAAGCCGGATGGTGAACGGCACGTCGCGCCGGACTTCGCGCTCAAGGACGCCGACGGTAAGACGGTACGCCTTTCTGATTACAAAGGCAAAGTGGTCCTGCTGGATTTCTGGGCCACCTATTGCGGACCCTGCAAAATCGAGATCCCCTGGTTCATGGATTTCGAGCGCAAACACAAAGACCAGGGCTTTTCGGTGCTGGGCGTCTCCATGGACGACGACGGCTGGGAAGCGGTGAAGCCTTTCATCAACGACGTGGGGATCAACTACCGCGTGATGGTGGGCAACGACACGACGGCCGAGAAGTACGGGGGCATCGAGGCGCTACCGACGACTTTCCTGATCGACCGGGATGGCCGCATCGCCGCCGTCCATGTGGGCCTCGCAAGCAAGAGTGAGATTGAAAATGGCATCGAACAACTACTGCAAACACCTGCCCGCGCGTCTGGCAATGCTAGCCGCGTGTCTCTGCCTGCCGAGTTTGTGGGCGCAAGGTAACCAGTACCTGACCGCGGAAGCACCCCAGAAGCTGGTGGCTAAACGCGGCACGTCCGCCGAGGTCAAGATCGCCGTGTCCATCCAACCGGGCTTTCACGTGAACAGCAATACGCCCAGCGACGCCTACCTGATCCCGCTGAAGCTGACCTGGACTCCCGGCGGTTTGGAATCGGGCGAAGTGGTCTTCCCCAAGCCGCAGATGGAGAAGTACGAATTCTCCGACAAGCCGCTTTCCGTTTTCACGGGCGAGTTCAGCCTGACCGCCAAATTCAAAGTCCCGGCGGGCGCCGAGCAGGGGCCGGGAATTATGCTGGGGAAACTGCGCTATCAGGCGTGCAACAATAATTCCTGCTTCCCGCCGAAAACCGTGGAAGTGCGTCTGTCCTATCAGGTGCAGTAGGGGCCGTCTACAGGCGCTCCGCGCGGTAGAGTGCCGCCGTATTCCGCAGGCTCGAAACCACCACCATCAGCCACATGCCGATGATCCCCACCACGCCGCCTGCATCGAACAGCGGGAAACGATATCCCCACAGGTTGCCCATTGGCCGGTAGAGCAGCGCGATGTTGCCGGCCACCAGCAGCAGCCGCAATTCGGTAGGACTGAACTTCCAGTACGAGAGTTGGAACGTGCCCAGCGCATAAGTCGCCAGGTAGGCCTGTATGGACAGCAGGAAATAAGAGATCAGCAGCACCGCCGCCACCATGGGGCTCATGTAGCCGGATAGTCCCATGCCGCCCACCAGGAAGAACGTGCCGAAGGCGTCGGTCATGTGATCGACGTAGAATCCGTATCGCGGGCGCTGCCGGTTGCGCACGCGTGCCAGCGTGCCATCCAGGCTGTCGCCCAGCCAGTTGGCCGCCAGCCACAAGATCACTACCAGCAGCATGTATTTGTTCCAGCGCGCCAGCCAGTAGCACAGGCCGGCGAAGAACATCGAGACAAAGCCGAGAAGGGTGAGATGGTCGGAATTAATCCATCCCGGCGTGGCATGCGCCATGCGCACCAGCAGGCGCTTTTCGAGCGGCGCCAGGAAACTCACCTGTTCGCGGCCCGCCTCATGAAACTTCTCCGACATCTCCGGCATACTTTCAGGATATCCATGTCTGGTTAGTGCGGCTATTGTGCGCCGGCCAACATTGGCAGCCGACGTTATCGCTCCGGATAGCAGCCGCGGTTGTACACTGGCCTTATCGCCATCTATTTCAGAAGGAGAACAAACAATGGCTGGCAAAGCTGTGAAACCCGTTCCCGAAGGCTATCATACGGTAACCCCATATCTCACCGTGAACGATGCCGCGGGAGCAATTGATTTTTATCGCAGGGCATTCGGCGCCAAAGAGATCGTACGCATGGCGGGCCCTCCCGGAAAATTAGCGCACGCCGAAATCAAGATCGGCGACTCCATGATCATGCTCGCCGATGAAATGCCCGGCGCGGGCTTGCGCGCGCCGCAATCGCTGGGCGGCTCCAGCGTCAACATTTTTCTGTACGTGGAGGACGTCGACGCAACGTATAAGCAGGCGGTGAACGCGGGCGCCAAGGCGGACTCCCCGCCGAGCGACATGTTCTGGGGCGACCGGTATGGAAAACTGACCGATCCATTCGGGCATTCCTGGTCGATGGCCACGCACAAGGAAGATGTGGCGCCCGAAGAGATGAAGAGGCGCATGCAGGCGGCCATAGCCAGCATGCAACAGCAATCCAAGGCTGCCGGGTAGCCGTTCACGCAGTCCGATAAAGCGCTTTCAGGATTGCGTCGGGATCGTACACGCAGCCGCCCCAGGCGCCGCCGCTCGACTGCTGCAGAGCAGCCCAGAGGCGCGTCTCGGGCGGTAGCGCGGGATCGGGCGCCAGGTCGGGCCGTAGCGGCCGGCCGGTGAGCACAAGCGTGCCTTCCGCCGCGCCGAACACGTTCGCACCGTGCCCAACCAGGTTCACGGAGCCTTCCAGGTTCACGCGGTCCACTACGATTTCGATGATGTCGCCATCGAGCACTTTGCCGATGGGGCCGCCGGCCAGCGCTTCGGGCGAGATGTGGCCGATGCAGGCGCCGGTCGAGACTCCGCTGAAACGCGCGTCGGTGAGCACCGCCACGTGCTTGCCGAAATCCAGATACTTCAGCGCCGACGTGATCTGGTAAGTTTCCTCCATGCCGGATCCCATGGGCCCGCGGCAGATCAGCACCACCACGTCCCCGGCGCGCACGCTGTCTGGCCCCTGGCTCTTGATGGCGGCGATGGCGGCGGCTTCCGTGAGGAACACGCGCGCGCGGCCGGTCTTACGATAGACGCCGTCGGGATCGACCACACTCGGATCGATGGCGGTGCTCTTGATGACCGAGCCATCGGGGGCCAGGTTACCCTGCGGGAACGTCACCGTGGAGGTCAGCCCGGCGCGGTGCGCGCGGGCTGGCTCCATGATGACATCGTCGGGATCGATTCCGTCGCGCTCCCGCAGCAGGCGGCGCAATTCGGAGCGCCGCGCGGATGTCTCCCACCAGTCGAGCGTGGCGCCCAGCGGGTGGCCGCTGGCAGTGAGCACGCCCGTCTCCAGCAGGCCCGCGCGCCGCAAATGTAGCATGACTTCGGGGACGCCGCCGGCCTGGAAGACCTGCACGGTGGCGAAGGAGCGCGGTCCGTTGGGCAGCGCATCCACAAGCCGGGGAACGCGGCGGTTGGTGGCAATCCAATCTGCCGCGGTGGGGCGCGCCAGACCCGCGGCGTGCGCCACGGCGGGTAGATGCAGAATGAGGTTCGTGGATCCGCCGAACGCGGCATGCATCACCATGGCGTTGCGTAGCGACGCCTCCGTCAGGATATCGCGCATCTTCAGGCCGCGCGCCGCGAGCGACATCACCGCGCGGGCGGAGCGGCGCGCCATATCCAGCCAGATGGGATGCCCGGAGGGCGAGAGTGCTGAGTGCGGTAGCGCCATCCCCAAGGCTTCGCCGACCACCTGCGAGGTCGCGGCGGTGCCGAGGAACTGGCAGCCGCCTCCGGGAGTGGCGCAGGCGCGGCAGAGATTCTCGGCGGCCGCTTCCAGGGTGATCTGGTGGTGCGCGAAGCGGGCGCCGGCGCTCTGCACGCGCGCGGTGTCCTCGCCTTCCTCGGCCAGAAGCGTAACGCCGCCGGGCACCAGCACACACGGCAGATCGTGCATGGAAGCCAGCGCCATCATCATGGCGGGTAGGCCTTTGTCGCAGGTGGCCACGCCGATCACGCCGCGGCGCGTGGGCAGCGAGCGGATCAGACGGCGGAACACCGTGGCAGCGTCGTTGCGATAGGGCAGGCTGTCGAACATGCCGGTGGTGCCCTGCGTGCGCCCATCGCAGGGATCCGTGCAATACGCCGCGAAGGGAATGGCGCCCAGCGTCTTGAGTTCCCGGGCGGCAGCTTCCATCAGCAGGCCGACTTCCCAGTGCCCGGTGTGAAAACCAAGGGCCACGGGCGCGCCGGTGGGGTCGCGGATGCCGCCGTGAGTGCTGAGGATCAGGATCTCGGGGCCGCCGAGCGCGCGCGGGTCCCAGCCCATGCCGGCGTTCTGGCTCCAGCCGAAAAGGTCGCCGGAAGGGCGCGTTAGCAGCATTTCGGCGGTGACCGGAAGGGCGCCTTGCGGGCCGGGAGCCTTAGAGCGCACATCGAAGAGCGAAGTATCGCCGGAGTCCAGTATGTGGCTGTCGGGAATCGCCATATCGATGACGATGGTAGCAGGCCCGTACTGCCTGGAGACGGCCTTTCACCGGTACTCTCTTGGTTCGGGCGCGCGGCGGCGGATGATATACTGGCCAATTATTGCATGGCTTTGCGGTGCGCTACTTTACAGCTTGTCCTGATACTTTCGCTGGCATCGGTGTGTGCCGCCCAGGTGGATCGCAGCTCTTTGAACGGCACGGCGCGGGATACCAGCGGCCGGGTGATACCAGGCGCCGCGGTGCGCGCAACCCAAGCAGACACAGGCCTGGCGCGCATCACCGTCACCACCGGAACGGGCACTTACTCTCTCGATAACCTGCCCATCGGCAAATACACCGTCGCCTTCTCTAAAGCCGGATTTCAAGATCTGCTGTATAACGGCGTGGAGCAGGCCGTCGGCCAGGCGCGTACGCTCGATCCTATATTGCAGCCCGCCGGCCGCAACGAGCAGGTGACGGTCACGTCCAGCACGGTGGAACTGGACCAAACCGCCATCGGGCTAGGCAGCGTGGTGGAGGATGAAGCCATCGGCAACCTGCCGTTGAACGGACGCAATTGGGCGACACTCACGGCGCTGGTGGCCGGCGCCATCGACCAGGGTGGCAGTACGCAGCGATCCATCCGGTTCGCCGGGCGCGGCCGGGACGATATGAACATCACGTTCGACGGCGTGGACGCCACAGGCATCGCCAACCAGGCGCAGAAGGCTTTCGTGCGGCTGGCCGTGCCCACCGAATCGATCGCGCAGTTTCGCGTGGACACCGCGCAATACACGGCGGAGTTCGGAGACGCCGCGGGAGCGCAGATCGCCGCGGCCTCGGCCTCCGGCGGCAACGCCCTGCACGGCTCGCTTTTCGAATACCTGCGCAACAGCTTCTTCGACGCGCGCTCGCCGCTCGACCAGACGCACGGGCCGCTGCCGTTCCGGCTCAACCAGTTCGGCGGCGCGTTCAGCGGACCCATCGTCAAGAACAAAACGTTCTTCTACTTCGCCTACGAGGGCTTCCGGCAGGTGCAGGACCAGACCTTGATCGGCTTCGTTCCGTCCGCCGCTTTGCGCAGCACCGTCCTGGCAGGCGCGCCCGTGCTGGGACCGATCGTGAATGCGTATCCGCCGGGAACCGGCCCCACCAGCAATCCGAATATCGCGCAGCATGTGGGCACAGGGCTGGCGAGCGACCACGAAAACTCCGAGATGCTGCGCATCGACCAGCACTTCACGGACAAGAGCACGGCCTACCTGCGCTTCAATTACGACCAGGCTATCAGCTCCACGCCGCTCGGTTCCCTGACGGACCGGCAGGGCGCATACGCCGCGCCGCTCAACGGCGTGGGCGAATTCTCGCACGTGTTTTCTCCCATGCTGGTGGATGAATTCAAGTTTGGAGTAAACCAGGCGATCACCCACACGGCCAATCTGACCAGCCTCCCATATACCGTAAACGTATCCGGTTTCTCGGCGCTGAATCCGGCATCCACGTCGGACCAGGACGGCACGACTTTCTCCTGGCTCGACAATCTCAGTTGGACGCACGGCAAGAATCTGATCAAGGCCGGCGCGGTGGTGCGGCGGATTCAGATGAACGAGGGAAGCTCGGCGACCGGCACGCTGACGTACACCACGCTGGCGGATTTCACCAGCAACATGCTGGACTCGGCCACCCAAGTGGACAACCTGCCCCTGAAGCGCATGCGCAAAACGCAAGAGGGAGGTTTTATTCAGGACGAGTACAAGGTGCGGCCCAACCTGACGCTGAACGCGGGGCTGCGCTACGAATACTTCAGCGTTTTTCATGAGGCTACCGGCCGCGCGCTGCCCTTCGATTTCCTGACCTGCGGCGGCTTCTGTGCGCCGAATGCGCCGTTCTACTTTCCCACCCGGGGCGGATTCGATCCGCGCGTGGGACTAGCCTGGTCGCCGGCCGCGTCCCACGGCAAGCTGGTGCTCCGGTCCGGCTACGGCATCTATCACGAAGACGGCCAGCTTGACGACCAGAACTTCCCCACCGCCAACGATCAGCCGAGTTACAGCCTGATACGCGGCAAGCAGTTTCCGGACTTGAGCTATCCCATCGATCCCTTCCTGGTAAATGCCACGGGAGTCTTGACACCCAAGGATCTTTACCGGCATCGCAAAGACATGTACGCGCAGGATTGGAGCCTGTCGGTGCAACGCAGCCTGGGTACATCGGCGGTGGCCACCGTCTCTTATCTGGGCACCAAAGGCACCAACGTGATGAACCGCAGCTACACGAACCTGATCGATCCGGCCACCGGCCTGCGGCCATATCCGCAATTCGGGCGCGTCGAGTTCCGCGATAACGAGAGCAACAGCTCGTTCAACGCCTTGCAGGCGGCGGTGCAGCGGCGGTTCGCGCAGGGATGGCTGGCAGGGGCGAACTACATGTGGTCGCACGCCATCAACGATGCCTCGCTGGGCAGCGGCGTGGAGGATGTTTTTCCCGAGAACGTATCTTGCCGGGCCTGCGACCGCTCCAGCAGCGATGAGGATGCGCGCCACAGTTTTTCCGCCTACACGGTTTATGAGTTGCCCTGGGGCTCGGGAAGGCGCTACTTAAGCACTCCCGGCTGGCGGCGCATGCTGTTCGGCGGATGGGATTTGGACGCAGTGGCGGGCGGGCGCGCGGGCTTACCAGTGAACATCACCGTGGACCGGCCCTCTTCGGCGATGCCGGACGGCAACAACGCCAATCAGCGGCCCAATTACGTTCCAGGTGTTCCACTGACGCCGGTTGGCGGATCCACTCCCATGCGGTGGATCAATCCGGCGGCATTTGCGGTTCCCGCTAAAGGCGCCTGGGGCGACCTGGGACGCAACGCGTTCAATGGGCCGGCGCTGTGGCAGATCGACACCGCGCTCGCCAAACGCTTTGCCATCACCGAGCGGACGCGCCTGGAATTCCGCGGCGAGTGCTTCAATCTCCTGAACCGGGCGCAGTACGGCAATCCGCTGGCGGACATTTCCGTACCCGCGAGCTTTGGGCGGATCACTACGCTGGTGAATACCAGTCCCACGGGCAGCGGGACGCCGCGACAGTTTCAGTTGGCGCTGCGGCTCCTGTTTTAATGGCTGCGGCGCCGCCTTTAGGGCGCCGCCTCGGCACGGAATAACTCGCGCGTTCCGAGCGACCGCCAGAATGCAAAGACCGCGATGCCCAACAGGAATAAGAAGCTGGCCAGCCCCGCCGGCGCATACCAGGTCTTCCAATCCGCCCCCAGGGTAATCAGGTTGGTGCTGTCGATAAAGAGCACCGCGGCCATGGTGGCGACCAATCCCAGCCGCAACAGGACAAATAGCAGCACGGAGTAAATGGCCAGGTGAATAATCAGGCTCACCTTCCAGCTGGGCGAGGTGAAGATGTCGCCGTTGCCCAGCAATAAGAACAGCGAGGCCAGGATGGCGGCGGGGATGTCCTTCTTCACCAGGCGGCGCAGGCCGCAGATAGAGAAGAATACGATCAGCCCGAAGAACAGGGCCTCGGCCATGATATTCGTGTGGGCGGCCAGCCACTGGCGCGCTCCCAACGCGCTGGAGAGCCCGTTCAAGGTGCCCAACTCGCCGATCTGCCAGTCGCCGAAGCCTTCGGCTGCCACCCAGATGAGAGCGCCGGCGGTGGCGCCGATCAGAATGTGCGAAGAGACTTGCGCATCCAGCCAGCGGCCGGCGAGCAGACGGTTCCACGTGACAATGGTGTGCGGCCAACGGGCGCGGACCAGCGGTTCGAGCGCCACGTAGAGCAGCGCCAGCGCCGCGCCCCACATCAGCCAGATGGCGCAGTTGCTGAAAAAATACGGAATCATGGATTCGTCGGGTACCGGATGCACCGCGCCGAGCCAGGCAAACACTCCCAGCACGCAGCGCGCGATGAAGATGCGCAAAGCGCCCTTACGGTCGACGCGCCCCAGGCGCCAGTTGCGGCGGGCCAGCAAGACCACGAAGAGCAACCCCACGGCCGACAGCGTCAGCAGCAGGATACCCTGCAGCCGGTTCGCGAAGCCGCCGGAGGGGACCGCGGCCGCGGTTTTCGGCCAGTCGAACTCGACAACGGCCTGGGTGATCCGCCCTTTCCACGAAGCTACATTGAGAGTAAGGCTCACGCCTGGAATACGGGGATGCGGCCCTTTCCACGAATGCACCTGGTCTGACGCGGCCGCGGGCACGAACGTGGCCGGGATTTCCGTAAATGCCGGCATGTCCAGACCGGCGGCGCGGAACACGGCGTCGGGCGGCACGGGAACCGGCAGCGGCTGGGCATCGGGATACGGATTCGCTACAAACTCGCGCAGCCGGCCGGCGCCGTCCAACACAACATGCGCCATGCCGGGCGCCGTCGGCGGCGGGTTCGTGGCGGTCACTTCGCCGTACGGATCGGCCAACAGCGCGGAAGGGCTTTCGCGGTAATCGGCCCGGATGGGAGCTTCGGACGCCAGCCACTCATCCCAGGCATGCGGCTTGGGGAGCTGCCGCAAGTGATCGATTATCGCGCCGCGATCGTCGATCGACAAGGCCGAATCGGCGGGCTTTTTGGTATAGCCGAAGGACGACGCCATGCCGCGGGCCAAATGGGCCAGCACCTCCGGGGGATTATCGAGCGGCGTGTGCATGACGGCGGCGTATTGCTGTCGCAGCACGACCGCCGCGCACAGACAGAGCACGATGGCGATCAGGCAAGGAATGGAATACCGGGTAGCCAGTCCTTCCTGCTTGCCCGCCGAGGCCACCAGTTCCGGCGAGGGCAACTCGCCGGCGGCAAGGGCGGCGGCCAGCGGATCTCCGCCGGGCAGCGCCGCGGCCACTGACAGCACACTGGCCGGGCGGCGGGCCGGATCGGGATCCAGGCAGCGGCGGATGGCCTTCTCCACGCCCGGATCGATATCGGCGGCGATGGAAGTCATGCTGGTCAACTGCGCGGCTTCCTGCTGGTGCAGCATGGCCTGCACGGTCCTGGCGTCGTAGGGCCGCTTGCCGGTGAACAATTCGTAGAGCACCAGGCCCAGCGCGTAAATGTCGCTTTTGACGGTGACTTCCGCGCCGCGGAGCTGTTCGGGCGCCATATAGGCGGGAGTACCGTTGCGCACTTCGGCGCCGGAAAGCTGCTCGGCGACCGCCGCCAGGCCGAAGTCCATGATCACGACGTCGCCGCGCTTGTTGATCATGATGTTTTGCGGCTTCAGGTCGCGATGGATGATGCCGCGGTCGTGCGCGGCGGACAAGCCTGCGCACAGCTTGCGCGCCGTTTCAAGGGCTTTATCGGCGGGCAGGCGGCCGATGCGCAGCAACAGCGAGGCCAGGTCCTCGCCATCCACGTATTCCATGGAGATGAACGGCATGCCCTCGGCTTGGCCGATGTCGTAAACGCGGCAGACGTTGGGATGCGACACCTGGCGGGCGATGCGGACTTCGCCGTGGAACCGTTCGAGGAGCCGCTGGTCCCGGGCAGCTTCTTCGGGCAGGAGTTTCAGTGCGACGGACTGGCCCAGCGCCAGGTCGGTGGCGCGATAGACTTCGCCCATTCCGCCGCGGCCCAACAGACCTATGATGCGATAGCGTCCGCCCAGCAGGGTGCCCGGGACGAAGCGGCCTTCGTCGGCGAAGGAGGAAGAGGAGGAGATGCGCGAGACAGATGAGCTGGAGGCCGCCCCTCCCGACGCGGCAGCGGAGCGTTCGACGGCAACGGTCTCGGCCACGGAAGGATCGGCGCGGTCCATTTCTTTGATTTTACACTTCTCGATAGCGGACAACCCCTCCCAATAACGAACGCCTGGCGGCCCGGGCGCGGCGCAAGCCGTTGATCCACGACGCTGGAAGTTGGCCTGGTTCTTGCAGGCCGCTTCTCCATGCGGCATGCCTTTCGAACATTGCGCAAGAACCCCGGCTTCACGGCGGCAGCGGCCATCACACTGGCGCTGGGTATCGGCGCCAATACGGCCATCTTCTCGGTGCTGAACGCCATGCTGCTGCGGGCGCTGCCGTTCCGCGATCCACAGCGGCTGGTGATGGTGTGGGAAGCGAACCCGGCTCTGGACAGCCTGGTGGCCGAGCGCGTGCAGCCCTGCCTGCAGAACTTCCTCGAGTGGCGCGAGCAGAACCGGGTGTTCGACGGCCTGGCCTTTTTTCGCTACGACAGCGCCGATATGACCGGCGGCGACAAGCCGGAACAGGTAGCCAACGCCCGCGTCTCGCCCGGCTTCTTCGACCTGCTGGGTGTCAACGGGATGCATGGCCGCGCGTTTCGACCGGAGGAATCCGAGCCGGGCAAGGATCACGTGGTGGTGTTGAGCGACGCCATCTACCAGCGTAGCTTCGCTGGGAATCCCAGCATCCTGGGCCAGAGCGTCGCGCTCAACGGGGCGCGCTACACGGTGATCGGAGTATTGCCGCGCGCGTTCCATCTGCCGACATTTCGCGGCGGCGCGGAACAGTTTAAGCCGGATGTCTGGATGCCGGCGGACATCGATCCGAAACGCAGCGAAGCGGACCTGGAGGAGCGGCGGCTGTATGTCCTGGCGCGGCTGAAGGCGGGCGTCACGGTGGAAAGGGCACGCGCGGATATGGCGCTGATCGGCAGGCGGCTGGCGGAGAAGTATCCGAAGTTGGACCGCACTTGGAGCGTCACGGTCTTCCCGTTGCGCGTGGAGGACATGGGACCGGACCTGCGGCGCACCCTGCTGGTGCTGCAGTTCGCGGTGGTGTTTGTGCTATTGATCGCGTGCGCCAACGTGATCAATCTGCAGCTTTCGCGGGCAGCCGGGCGCGAGAAGGAAATGGCGGTGCGCGTGGCCCTGGGCGCGGGCCGCTGGCGGGTGGCGCGGCAGATGCTCGGCGAGAGCCTGCTGCTGGGCGCGCTGGGCGGAGCGGCGGGAATCCTGCTGGCTTACTGGGCGATTGCCGGCATGGTGGCGCTGGCGCCGGCGGACATCCACCGCATGGAGGACCTGTGCATCGATGGCGGAGTCCTGGCCTTTACGCTGGCGATCTCGGCCCTGACCGGTCTGCTGTTCGGGATGGCGCCGGCCATACTGGCGGCGCGCCAGGATCCCAACGATGCTTTGCGTAGAGGCGGACGCTGGGGCGAGGGCGGCGTTTCGGCGCGCCTGAGAAGGGTGCTGGTGGTGGCCGAGGTGGCGCTTTCCCTGGTGCTGCTGGCGGGCGCGGGGCTGATGATTCGGAGCCTGCGCAGCGTGCTGCAGGTGACGCCGGGGTTCCGCAGCGACCACCTGTTGACCATGAAGATGATTCTGCGCCAGGGGCGCTACACCAAACCCGAGCAGGGCGGTGCATTCGTGAACGATCTGCTCGATCGCGTGGACCGGCTCCCAGGAGTGCAAGGCGCCGCGGTGGTGAACGGGCTGCCCATGGAGACCATCCAGATGCGCGGCTTTCGCGTGGAAGGGCGCACGGCTGTAGCGGGGCAGGAGCCGGTGGCGGATGTGCGCGAAGTCAGCCATGAATACATCGCCACCATGGGAATGCGGCTGATGGCCGGGCGCGGGTTCACGCGCGCGGAGAGCGAGAGAGCCAACCCGACCGAAGTAGTCGTCAACGAGAGCCTGGCGCGCAAGCTCTGGCCGAACCAGGGTCCGCTGGGCCAGGTTCTGACCTCCAGCAGCGACAGCCGGCATCCATGGCGGCGGGTAGTGATCGGGGTGGTGGCGGATTCCCGCCAGCTTGGCCTGGACAGCCCGCCGCGGCCCGAGATGTTCTTTCCCGTGCGGCAACAGTTTCGCAGCGTGGTGCTGGTGGTGCGGACGGCCGGTGAGCCGATGGGCATGGCGACAGCGGTGAAAGGGCAGATCTGGGACATCGACAAAGACCAGCCGGTGTTCGAAACGCAGTCCATGGACCACGTGGTGGATGACACCATTTCGCAGCGGCGGTTTAATATGCTGGTGCTGGCCATCTTCGCCGCGACCGCGCTGGCGCTGGCGGGCGTGGGGATCTACGGCGTGCTGGCCTACGCGGTGAGCCGGCGGACGCGGGAGATCGGCATTCGCATGGCGCTGGGCGCGCAGTCGCGGGATGTGCTGCGGCTGGTGGGCGGCGAGGGTCTGGGGCTGGTGCTGACGGGCATCGTGATCGGCCTGGCGGGAGCGCTGGCGCTGACGCGGCTGATGGCCAGCCTGCTGTTCGGCGTGAGTCCCACCGACGCAGCGACCTTTGCGCTGGCGCCCGTGGTGCTGGCGGCCGTGGCGCTGGCGGCGTGCTATCTGCCCGCGCGGCGTGCGTCGCTAGTGGAGCCCACCGTGGCGCTCCGTCACGAATAGGCCTGAAACAGGGAGATGCCCGCGATCCCGGCAGCGCCGGCGGCCAGACATTGCGCTGCGTTCGCGGCGGTCACGCCGCCCAGCGCCAGAACCGGCATGCGGACGGCGGCGGCCGCCGCGCGCAATGCGTCGAGGCCCAGCGGGGCACCCCAGGAGGCCTTTGAAGGTGTGAAGAAGACCGGTCCGAAGACCGCGAAGTCGGCGCCCTCACTTGCGGCCCCGCGCACTTCATCCACCGCGTGGCACGAGACACCGATCAGAAATCCAGGCGGCGCGATCGCACGCACGTCGCCAGGGGCGACCGAATCCGCGGGCAGGTGCACGCCCTGCGCGCCGCACGCCAGGGCTACGTCTATTCGGGCGTTCACCAGAATGGCGGCGCCGTGCGGATTGGGGAGGCTTAGGGCCCGGCGCACCAAGTCCGCGAGATCGCGTGCGGCGAGGTCTTTCTCGCGGATCTGGATGCGTTCCACGCCTGCCTGGAGCGCGCGGGCGATGGATTCGAGCAGCGGCTCGCATCCGCCCAGCGAATGCCGGTCGGTGATGTAATAGCGCAGCATCAGAGCGGCGCGTAGTAGCGCTCGCCCGCGCAGGCTTTGCACAGCACGCGGCCGTCGCGCAACACTTCGCGCTTGAAGTTGATGCCCTCGCCGCAAGCCGAACACACTACGCGGGCGGCTTTATATCCGGGGAACTCTTCCGGACCCAGCTCCACCCGCACCCATTGCGCCGCGAACAGCTCCGCATCCGGCAACTCGCGATAAGCGCGCATCTGCTGCTGGTTCCTGTCCGCAACCTCGGGAAACATTTCGCGCGCCCGCTGTTTGGAGTCTTCGAGCGCGACGATGCGCACGGCGCGATGCGCTTCGACATCGCAGAACGTGGCAGCCACCTTGCCGAAGTCGCGGAACTTGAGAGCGCGCTTGCCCAGACGGCACCCGGTGACCACGGGGATGGCGTCGGTGGCGCAGCGATCGATCTCGATGAAGGTGACCAGCCGTTTGCGATGCTTGCCCAGCGGATCGTCGAGCTCCAGAAGTTGCAAGCCGTAAAGCGCCATGCGCAGTCCCAGGATCTGCCCGGCGCAGATGTGTCCGTGGGCCTGCTCGGCCAGCGCGACATATTCGTCGAAGGTTTTCAAGGGCATTACAGCACCCGCCAGGCCGCGGCCGGAAACTCCACCAGCCACTCCTTATTATCGTCGTTATCTTTCGAGCGTTCGAACTCGTGCCGGGGGATCTCGGCGATGATGCCGCCCGCAAATTCCAGGCGCACGGCGCGGGTCAATTGCGAAGCGCGCTCCAGGCGGACGACTACCTGGTTCAATTGCGGCTTCGATCCGTCATGCGGGAGCGAGCGCAACTGGCCGGGGTCCACGCACACCCATACTCTGTCGCCGCGCAGATGGCCGGGAATATACGCACCCGTCAATTCGAAATTCTCCAGGCGGAGGCGGCTGGTGTTGCGGCCGGGATCGAGCGCCGCGATTTCAGCTTGAAACAGGTTGCGCATGCCCAGCAGGCGGGCGGCGTCCACGCTCACGGGCTGATCGAAGACCTGGCGCGGCGGGCCGCTTTGCAGGATGCGTCCGGCGGAGAGCAGGAGCATGCTGCCGGCCAGTTCGAAGCAGGTTTCCGGATCGCGCGTGGCCAGCATGACCGGCAGGCTGGTTTGGTCGCGCACGCGCCGCAGGACGTTGTACCATTCGTCACGCAGGGCGATGTCCAGGCCGCAGGCGGGTTCGTCCACCAGCAGCAGCTGGGGCTCGCCGATGAGCGTGCGGGCCACGGCGGCGCGCAGGCGCTCGGCCGGTGAGACCTGCCGCGGATAGCGGGGCGCGGCGTCGCCGAGGGCGTATTGCTCGATGGTCTCCTTGACGCGCCGGTGCCGCTCCAGGCGCGGCAGGCGGGCCAGCGGGAACAGCAGGTTGTCGCGCACGCTCATATGCGGGAACAGCGCCCACTGGCGCGCGATGTATCCGCAGCCGCGGCGGCGCGCCGGCAGGTTCACGCGCGAGGCGGCATCGAAGAGTATCCGGTCATCCATGATGATGCGCCCGCTGGCGGGTGTGACGAGCCCGGCGATAGCGTCCAGGATAAAACTCTTACCCGCGCCGGCAGGCCCGAACAGCGCCGTGATGCCGGATGCGGCTTGAAACTCGACATCCACACCCGGGGCCGCCAGGCGGACCTGGATCATGCCCACACCCGCGCGCGATTCCCGGCATAAAGAGCCGCCAGCGACACTCCCGCGATGGCCAGCAACGCCCAGACGAGCGGCGCGCCCGCCGCATGATCAGCGACGAGGGCGGTGAGGCCGAAATCCGCGAGCGACCGCGCGAAACCGGCGGCGATCGCGGCCAGCAGTCCGCGCCAGGCCAGCGGCAGCGCGATCCGCCAGAAGATGCGCCATTCGGAGGCGCCCAGGATGCGGGCGGCATTCTCGAGGTCCGGGTCCACCGCGGCCATGGCCGCGCGGCTCAGGCGCAGGACTAGGGGCAGGGTGTAAATGGCCGACAGACCTACCGCAATCTGCCAATTGAAGACCAGCGGCCAGAGCAGATAATACACCAGCACGGCGGGCGGCAGGACTAACGGAAGGCCGGCGGCGGCGTCCAGCAGCTCACAACCGGGGAAGCGGCGATGCGCCAGGATCCACCCGAGCGGCAGGCATACCGCGGCGGCCAGCAACGTGGCCACACCCGCGCAGCGAAGGCAGAGCCAGAGCGCGGGCATCCGGTCACTTCCACGCGCCCAGCAGCCGGCGCACCACCACCAGCTGACCCAGGTGATAGGCGTTGTGGTCGGCCACCAGCAGCACTTCGCGCAGAATGGTCTGGCCGGTGCCGTGCGGGATGCGCGCGTGGAGATTGGTTTTCGGATTCTTTACCATGCGCCGCAGGGTGGCCATGTCGGCGCGGAACGCTTTGACGCTCTTGTCCCATGCGGAATCGTCGGGCGGCGCGGGCGTGGGCGGCCAGTAGCCCGCCGGCCAGGCCGGCGAGACATGCTTGGCCCGGCGGCTGAATTCCAGAATGTCCGACTGTGCGATGCGCAGGTGCTCCAGCAGCTCCCAGGGAGTGTGGGGCAGTCCACTGGGCCGGACGCCGCGCAGAGCCGCCGGAAGACCCGTCACCGCGGCATCGAAATCGATGTGGGCGCCGCCGCCATCCAGCAGGTATAGCAGGTGTTCGCGCAGAGATTGATCTTGCGTCATATCTACTTTTTATGTCATTGGAAG
>DATGGM010000016.1:0-27997 GCA_035308525.1 Bryobacteraceae bacterium | reverse complement strand
TCAACGAGCCGCGGCTCTGGTCGCCCGGTTCCCCTAATCTCTACGACCTGGTCCTCGAATTGCGCCACCGCGGCGCCGTGCTCGACAGCGTGCACAGCTATTTTGGCATCCGCGGCGTCACAGCCGAGGATGGCCGCGTGCTGCTGAACGGCAACCCCACATTCTTGAAGATGGTGCTCGATCAGGGCTATTGGCCCGAGAGCATCCTGACACCGCCCACCGACGAGGCCATACAGTATGACATCCGCATGACCAAGGAAATGGGTTTCAACGGCGCGCGCAAGCACCAGAAGCTGGAAGATCCCCGGTTCCTCTATTGGGCCGACCGCATGGGCTTCCTGGTGTCCAGCGAAATGGCCAATGCCTACGAGTTTGACGACGCCTATGTGGCCCGCTTCACGCATGAGTGGACTGAGGCCGTGGAGCGCGATTACAATCATCCGTCCATCGTGATCTGGGTGCCCATTAATGAAAGCTGGGGCGTGCCCAACCTGCGCGATGCGCGCCAGCAGAACCATCTGAAATCGCTCTACGCGCTCACCCATTCACTGGATGCCACCCGCCTGGTGATCGACAACGAAGGCTGGGAGCACACCGATATGACGGACCTGTTCGCCATCCACGACTACACCCGCACTGGCGATCTGCTGTACGAACGGTACAAAGACCTGGGGAAGGCCGGCGCCGGTGTCCCGGACAACTACAAGGCGTCGCTGATTCCCGGATACCGCTACAACGGCTCGCCGGTGGCGCTCACCGAATTCGGCGGCATCGCCTTCATCCCCCAGGGTCACGAAGTGCCGCAGGAAGCCTGGGGCTATTCAGGCGTGGAGAAAACCACGGATGCCGCGCTCGAGCGCCTGCATGGACTGTACGCGGCGATTGCCCGCATTCCGGGATTTGCCGGACTCTGCTATACGCAATTGACGGACGTGGAACAGGAGATCAACGGCCTGATGACGTATGACCGCAAATTGAAGTTCGATGCAGCCAAACTGCGCGAGATCAATGCCCTGGTGCACTGATGTCCGCCTCTATTGCGGCGCCTATTCTCGGAACAGCCTGCGGCGTTGCCTTCGCCGGCTGGGCGGTCCGCGGACGCGCCTCATCCGTCTTCGGTCCTTCCGTGCATCGCGGTCCCGCGGATCGTAAAGCCATCGCCCTCACCTTCGACGACGGCCCCAGCGACTCCACCCTCCGCTTACTGGAACTGCTTGCCAGGCATGAAACGCCAGCCACGTTCTTCCAAATCGGCGCAAACGTGGAGCGCCTCCCGGATATTGCCCGCCAGGTGCACGCCGCCGGCCATGAAATCGGCAATCACAGCCACACCCATCCCCTGTTCTGCTTCCATTCGCCGGAATTCATCTATCGCGAATTCGCCCGCGCCCAGGAAACCATCGCAGCCGTTACGGGCTCAGCGCCCGCGTGGCTGCGGGCGCCCTTCGGGGTGCGCTGGTTCGGCTTCCGCCAGGCCCAGCGCCGCCTGGGACTGCGCGGCGTCATGTGGACCGCAATCGGTTATGATTGGAAGCTGAAGGCTGATACCATAGTAGGCCGGATGTTGCCGCGCGTGACCAACGGCGCCATCCTCTGCCTGCATGATGGGCGCGAGGTCGAGACCCATCCCGATATCCGGGAATCGGTTGCGGCCGTGGGGCTCCTGATCCCTCGCTTGCGGGATCAAGGCTATAAATTCGAGACGGTTAGCCGCTTATTATGTCCGATGAATTGATTGAGAGAGTCCGCAAGGTGATAGCGACCTCTAAGCGCATCCCCGAAGATACAGTGACCACCGACAGCAGTTTTGAGGAGCTGGGCATCGATTCGATGGATGCGGTCGAGATCCTGTTCGCTCTCGAAAATGAGTTCGATATCAGTATCCCGGATGAAGAAGTAAAGACGGTCCGCAACGTGCGCCAGATGGTGGAAGGAGTAGAACGGCTGCTGGCCGCCAAGTCCGCGGGGACTCCGGCTGCGCAGACTCCGGCCACCCCGTAGTATGCGCCGCGTCGCCATCACCGGCGTGGGCGTGATCGCGGGCCCCGGCCGCACAGCCTGCGAGTTCTGGCAATCGTTGTTGGATGGTCGCCCCGCCATCGGACCGCTCGAATCCGTTGATTGCTCGGGGCTGCGGTTCCAGAATGGCTCCGAAGTAAGCGGCTACTCCCATACGCCCTACTTCGAGGACCGCCGCGCCGACTTTATGGACCGCTTCGCCCAGTTCGCGGTGATCGCCGCCCGCGAAGCCGTTGACGACGCCGGTATTCAGTTTACTCCCGAGCTGCGCGAGTCGACTGCCATCATCACCGGTTCATGTGTGGGTGGCCAGTCGACCGAAGACCTGGGGTTCATCGAGGTTTACAAGCTCAGCCACAATCGCGTTCATCCGCTGACCATCCCAAAAACCATGGGCAACGCCGGCGCCAGCCACATTTCGATGGAGTTCGGCATTACCGGACCGAGCTTCACCATTTCGACGGCCTGCTCTTCGGCGGGACATGCCATCGGCCAGGCATTCTGGATGATCCGTTCGGGCATCGTGGATCTGGCGTTGACGGGCGGCAGCGAAGCGCCCTTCAGCTTCGGCATCCTGAAAGCCTGGGAAGCCATGCGGGTGGTCTCGCCGGACACCTGCCGGCCATTCTCGCGCGACCGGCACGGCATGATCCTCGGAGAAGGCGCCGGTATGCTGGTGCTGGAGCCTTGGGACGTGGCGCAGGCCCGCGGCGCGCGCATTCACGCCGAACTGGTGGGCTTCGGCATGTCCGCCGATGCCTGCCATATCACCCAGCCCTCCATGGACGGCGCGGCGCGAGCCATGCGCGGGGCTTTGCGCGACGCAGCGCTCGAGCCCGAACAGATCGGCTACATCAATGCGCACGGCACCGCCACGGCGGCCAACGATCCCACCGAGACTGCCGCCATCCGCAGCGTTTTCGGAGCCCACGCCAACAAGCTGGCGATCAGCTCCACCAAGTCGATGCACGGTCACGCCCTGGGCGCGGCGGCGGCACTCGAAGCGGTAGCCGCTATCCTGGCGCTGCGCGACGGCATGCTGCCGCCTACGGCCAATTACCGAATGGCCGATCCGGAGTGCGATCTGGATGTGATTCCCAATCGCACCCGGCCCGCGCAGGTAGAGTACGCCCTCTCTAACTCGTTCGCGTTCGGTGGGCTGAACGCCGTGCTGGCGTTCAAGAAGGCATAGCCGCGGGCCGCATAACGGGCGCCGTCGCCGGAGTATCATAGAAAGCAATATGATTCTCCGAACCCTTCTTTTCTCCCTCGGATTGTGCGCCGCCGCGTTCGCGCAAGCCTCCAACATCGACATTCCCTACCAGAAATTCACCCTCGATAATGGCCTGACGGTCATCGTCCACGAGGACCACAAGGCCCCCATCGTGGCCGTCAACATCTGGTACCACGTCGGCTCGAAGAATGAGAAGCCCGGCAAGACCGGCTTCGCGCACCTGTTCGAGCACCTGATGTTCGGCGGCAGTGAGAATAATCACGATCGCTATATCGAGGCCATGGAACGCGTGGGCGCTACCGATCTGAACGGCACCACCAACAACGACCGCACCAACTACTTCGAAGACGTGCCCACCTCCGCGCTCGATTACACGTTGTGGCTGGAGTCCGATCGCATGGGCCATCTGCTGGGATCGTTCGATGAGAAGACCCTCACGCTGCAGCGCGGCGTGGTGCAGAACGAGAAGCGCCAGGGCGAAAATCAGCCCTACGGCGTGGCTTTTCAGCTCATCACGGAGAATACTTATCCCGCCGGACATCCTTATTCCTGGACCGTAATCGGCTCCATGGAGGATCTCAACGCCGCCTCCATGAACGACGTGAAGGAATGGTTCCGGACTTATTACGGCCCGTCCAACGCCGTGCTGGTGCTGGCGGGCGATATCGACGCCAATACCGCCCGGGAAAAGGTTCGGAAGTATTTCGGCGACATTCCCGCCGGCCCTCCCATCGGCAAGCAGGAAGCCTGGGTCGCCAAGATGACCGGCGCGCATCGCGGCACCGTACAGGACCGCGTGCCGCAAGCCCGCATCTACAAGATCTGGAACGTGCCGCAATACGGCACGGCCGACGCGGATTATCTGATGCTGGCCGCCAACTGCCTGGCGCAGGGCAGAGTCTCGCGCCTCTACAAGCGCCTGGTCTACGACGATCAGATCGCCACCAGCGTGCAGGCCTCCATGCAGCCGAACGAGATCGGCGGCCAGTTCAATATCACCGCCACTGCCCGCCCCGGCCAGAATCTTTCAAAGGTCGAGAAGGAATTGGATGAGGAGCTCGCCCGCTTCCTCGATGGCGGCCCCGATCCCAAGGAACTGGAGCGCGTCAAAACGCAATATGTGGCGGGATTCATTCGCGGCGCCGACCGCATCGGCGGCTTCGGCGGCAA
Source organism: Bryobacteraceae bacterium (assembly GCA_035308525.1). Lineage (GTDB taxonomy): Bacteria > Acidobacteriota > Terriglobia > Bryobacterales > Bryobacteraceae > Bog-159. The sequence continues at coordinate 23,574 of DATGGM010000016.1, read as the reverse complement.
GTCAGACGTGCTGGCCCGCGGCCAGGCGTTTCTGGGAGATCCCGGCGCTTACAAGACGCAGCTCCAGCGCATCGAATCGGCCGGCGTGCAGGACCTGAAGTCCGCCGCGCGCCGCTGGCTCTCCGACGGCGTCTACATTCTTGAAGTTCATCCCTACCCCAGCTACAAGACCGCCACCGAAAGCGCCGACCGCTCCAAGTTGCCGGCGACCGGTACGCCGCCGGAGCTCAAACTGCCTACCCTCGAGCGGGCCACGCTGTCCAACGGCCTGCACGTGATCCTGGCGCAGCGGCATGAGATTCCGGTGGTGGATTTCCGCCTGCAGATCGATGCCGGCTATGCCTCCGATCAGTTCGCTTCCCCGGGTACCGCTGCCCTGGCAACATCGTTGCTCGACGGCGGAACGCCGAAACGGACCGCGCTCCAGATCAGTGAAGAGGCCGCCTCGCTGGGTGCGCAACTGCAGGCCGGCTCCGGCCTGGACACCTCCACCGTCTCGCTCTCGGCGCTGAAGGCCAATCTGGACCCGTCGCTCGACTTATACGCCGACGTGATCCTACACCCGTCGTTCCCTGAAACCGATTTCCGCCGCCAGCAAAAGCAGCAGATCGCCGCCATTCAACGCGAGAAGGTGACCCCGCAAGCCATGGGGATGCGTGTGCTTCCCGGCCTGCTGTACGGCGCGAGCCACGCCTACGGCGAACCGCTCACCGGGTCTGGGAACGAGGCCAGCGTCTCAAAGCTCACCCGCGAGGATCTGGTGAAATTCCACGACACCTGGTTTAAGCCCAACCATGCGACCCTTATCGTGGTGGGAGATACCACGCTCGGCGAACTGACGCCCAAGCTCGAAAAACTCTTCGATGGATGGAAGCGCGGCGACGTGCCGGCGAAGAACATCGGCCACGTGGAAAATCAGCCCAAGCCCGTGGTGTATCTCATGGACAAGCCAGGGGCCGCTCAGTCAGTGATTCTCGCGGGTGAGATCGCGCCGCCGCGGAACAATCCGGACGAGGTCGGCATCGAGACCATGAACAACATCCTCGGTGGCAACTTCGGCGCACGCATCAACATGAACCTGCGCGAAGACAAGCACTGGTCGTACGGCGCGTCCAGCCGGCTGATCAACGCGCGCGGCCAGCGCCCGTTCCTGGTAGTCGCCCCGGTGCAGACCGATAAGACCAAGGAATCCCTGGCGGAGATCAATAAGGAACTGCGCGGCATTCTGGGCGAGAAGCCACCCACGGCTGAGGAACTGGCGAAGGTGCAGGCCAACGAGACGCTGAGCCTGCCGGGTTCCCGCGAGACAATGGCGGAAGTGGCTAACTCCATCGAGACCTTGGTGGAGTACGGCCTGCCCGACGATTACTACGAAAAATACGCCGGCCGGGTGCGCGATCTGAAAGTCGCCGACATGGAAGCCCTTGCCAAGCGGATCGTTCGGCCCGACAACCTGACCTGGTTGATCGTGGGCGACCGCGCCAAGATCGAAGCCGGCCTGCGCGAGCTGAATCTCGGAGAGCTGAAGATCCTGGACGCCGACGGCAAGCCGATCTGACGCCATCGTTAGAATGAAGGATTGGATGTCCGAGCTCTTCCAATCCTTCGTTCCTCTGCACAACCCCATGGGCTTCGGCGCCGCCGATTTCATCGAACTGGAATTGGCGGTGCTTGTCGTGCTCCTGCTCCTGGCGTACGCCGGCGCAAGCAAGTGTGCGCAGAAGCTGGCCGCCCACACCGGATGGTCGATGTTGCTGCTGGCTATTCTTCCGGTGGCGCTGCGGGTGGCGATGGTGTCGCAGAGTCCGGCGCCCTCTCCCGCCGGCTCGGATGATTTCGCGCATCTGCTGGTAGCCGACACGCTACGGCACCTGCGCCTCGCGAATCCGGCGCATCCCATGCACCGGTTCTTTGAAACCATCTTCGTGCTGCAGGAGCCCAGCTACAGCTCCATCTTCCCCATCGGCCAAGGCTTGGCCCTGGCCCTGGGCAGCGCGATCCTCGGCCATCCCTGGGCCGGCGTGCTGCTTTCGGTAGCCGTGCTGTGCGCGCTGTGCTACTGGATGCTGCGCGCCTGGACCACTCCCGGCTGGGCACTCGTCGGCGGACTGCTGTGCGTGATCCAGTTCGGCCCGCTGCGCTACTGGATGAACACCTACTGGGGCGGCGCGGTTTCGGCTGTGGCCGGCTGCCTGGTATTCGGATCCCTGCCGCGCCTGCGCGCGAGTGCCCGAGTTCGCGACGCTCTCCTGCTGGGCTTGGGCCTCGGCATCCAGCTACTCGCGCGGCCGTTTGAATTTCTCCTGCTGCTGGCGGCGGTGATCTTGTTCTTTCCGCCGCCGTTGGCCGGACCACGAGACTGGCGTAAGCTGGCGCGGCTGACGGTGGCAGCGGTGCTGATGCTGCTGCCCGCCGCCGGACTGGCTCTGCTGCAGAACAAACAGGTCACCGGCAGTTGGACCACGCTGCCCTATATGCTCAGCCGCTATCAATATGGCGTGCCCGCCGCGTTCACCATCCACCCAAACCCTGCGCCGCACCGGGAGCTCACCGCCAACCAACGGCTCGATTACGAGGCGCAGGCCGCGGTCCACGGACCGGATACCGATAGCCCCGCCGCCTATCTGCAGCGGCTCGGCGGCCGCGTGCGCTTCTATCGCTTTTTCTTTCTGGCGCCGCTCTATCTCGCGGTGCTTTTCTTCCTCCCCGCGCTGCGGGAGTGGCGATTCGCGTGGGTTGCCCTAACGCTGCTGCTGCTGGCCCTCGGCACCAACTTCTATCCCTACTTCTATCCGCACTACATCGCCGCGGCCACATGCCTGTTCGTCCTCATCAGTGTGGTGGGGCTCGCGCAACTCAGCCGCATCCGGACCGAAGCGGCTCAGCTGATCGTGCTGCTCTGCGCCGTGCACTTCATCTTCTGGTATGGCTTTCACCTGTTCGCCGACCGAAATGCCGCCACCACCGTCCTGCAATACGAAACCTGGGACTTCGTGAATCACGGCGACCCCCAGGGCCGCATCGCCGTTCGCGACCGGCTGGCGCAAGCCCCCGGCAAGCAATTGGTGTTCGTGCGCTATTGGCCGCAGCACACTTTCGGAGAATGGGTGCGAAACGCCGCGGACATCGACCGGGCGGCGGTAGTCTGGGCGCTCGACCTCGGTCCAACGGAGGACGAAGTCCTGCGGCATTACTATCCGGATCGCACCGCCTGGCTGCTCGAACCGGACGCGCGCCCGCCGAAGCTTGAACCCTACCAGCCCGAGCCGCCCGCGCCGCCGGTACAAAAGGAAAAACCCAGCCCGGAGCAGAACGGCATTCAACTGCTGCCGATCGAATAGCCGCGCGCGCTCAACGGGCTACCGGCACGTGCATGTTCCGAGCGGCCACCGCGCCAAACATGGCCGCCGTGGCCAGATTGGCGGATGCCATCGCCGGCATGTTCTCGGGGTGATGACGCACGATGTAGTGCTGCGCCACCAGGCAGCCTGTGAGGGTTCCCAGCTTGATCGCCAGCGAGCCGTAGCTGAACCGCTGGCCGGACCGCACCAGCGGGTTGGCCTCGTTCTTCCCCCAGGAACTGGCCGCATCGGCCGCCTCGCCCCCTGCCAGCAGCGCCTGGCTCGCGCGCCACACCGCGCGCCAGCGGGAAGGCTTCTCCGCCGCGGATACGCCCGGCAGGAACGCGCTCACCCACAAAAGCAAAACCACGACATTGCGTTGCACCGATGACCTCCGAACATGATTTCGGCGGTTTTGGCAAAGAGCGTTAGGATAGCCATATGGGAGGCGGAGCGTCCATTCCGTGATTCACACGCTCGACTTCGTGGTGCGCCACGGTTACGCCCTGCTGTTTTTCTGGATACTGGCGGAACAAGGCGCTCTGCCGCTGCCCTCCGCGCCCCTGCTGCTGGCCTGCGGCGCGCTCGCCAAAGACGGCCGGCTGAGCGCGCATCTGATCGTCCTCACCGGCCTGGCCGCCACCCTGATCGCCGACAATGTCTGGTTTATGCTGGGACGCCGGCGCGGCGCCAAAGTGCTGCGGCTGATCTGCCGCGTGGCCCTGGAGCCCGATTCCTGCGTCCGCCAGACTGAAACCGCGTTTCTGCGCTACGGCGTCCGGTCGCTGCTGGTGGCCAAGTTCGTGCCCGGGTTGAACGCCGTCTCCGCCCCCATGTCAGCGATTTCGGGCGTCAGCTTCGTCCGCTTCTTCATCTTCGACACCCTCGGTGCGCTGATCTGGATTATCTCGTACATGGCCTTGGGTTACGTGTTCAGCAATCAACTCGACCTGGTGGGCGATTACATCGCGCGCATGGGGTCCTGGGTCGCCGTGCTGGCGGTCGGCCTGCTCGCCGCCTGGATCGTCTGGAAACACTCGCAGCGCCGCCGATTCCTGAAGAAGCTGGCCGTCTCCCGCATCACCGCCGAGGAACTCTGGAACAAGATCGAGTCCGGCGAATCCATCGTGGTATTGGATGTGCGCAGTGCCCTCGAGAGCGCTGAGGACGCCATGCCCGGTGCTTTGCGCGTGCCGCTGGAAGAACTGGAGGAGCGGCATGTCGACATTCCCCGCGATCGCGACATCATCCTCTTCTGTAGTTGACCAAACGAAGCCTCCAGCGCCCGTGCGGCGCTGCTGTTGCAGAAGCGGGGGATCACCCGTGTACGCCCGCTCGCCGGAGGCGTGGATTCGTGGCGCTCGCTGGACTTGCGACGGAGCCGAGCAGCCACGCCGGATAAGTGATAGAATTCCCCTCTCGTGCAGAAAACCTCTCTGTTTGCGGAAGTGATCGCCGAGTTCCTGGGCACGCTGATCCTGATCCTGCTCGGCAATGGCGTGGTCGCCATGGTGGTGCTGTTCGGCAAGGGCACGCCGGGCGAAATCGTGCACGGAGGCTTCACCAATATCACCTTCGGATGGGGCCTGGCCGTGACCATGGGCTGCTATGTGGCGGGCCGCATCTCGGGCGCGCATATGAACCCGGCGGTCACCGTGGCGCTGGCGATCTTCCGCGGCTTTTCGTGGCGCAAGGTCGCGCCCTATATTGTGGCCCAGGTGGCGGGCGCGTTCCTGGCCTCCGCCCTGGTCTTCTGGAACTATCTGCCCGCCTTCCGTGCGGCCGATCCCGGCCTCGATCATACGGCGGGCGTGTTCACCACCTTCCCGGCCTTTCCGGATACGCCCAGCGCCGGACTGCTCGATCAGACCGTCGGCACCGCCATCCTCCTGTTCATGGTGATGGCCCTGACCGACGAACGCAACCAGCCGCCAGGCGCCAATCTGACGCCGGTCTTGGTGGGCGCCGTAGTAGTTGCGATTGGTATGTCGTTCGGCGGCATGCATGGATACGCCATCAACCCGGCGCGCGACTTCGGACCGCGCCTCTTCACCGTGGCCGCCGGATTCAAGAATAACGGCCTGACCGACGGCAGCATGGTCTTCTGGGTGCCGATAGTAGGGCCGCTCCTGGGAGGCATCCTGGGCGCCGGCGCGTACCATTGGGGAGTGCGCCCATACCTCCCTTAGTTTTATCCGCGTTTATCTTCGTTTATCTACTGCCAGATATGCCTTTCGCCGCTGCGCTATAATGTCAGTTTGTGCCTTCCCGCACCCGGGTATTCCCATGTTCCTTAGCATCAAAGAGATGGAATTACGAAAGATTCGTTTCGACGAAACTTTCGCACCCGGGGAATTGAACTTTGCGGAGGATGAAATCCGCCAGGCGGGGCCTCTGCACGCCCTGGGAACAGCCGAACTGCTGGCCAACACCGAGGGCGAAGTTCGTATCCAGGGCAGCCTGGACGTCGAGATGGAAGCGGAATGTGACCGCTGCCTGGGCCGCGCCCGAATTGCGGTGAATACCCGGATCGATCTCTTCTACCGCCCGATGTCGTTCATCGCGCGCGATGAAGAAGTCGAGATCGATGAAGGTGAAGCGCAGTTGGGCTTCTACCAGGGCGGCGGAATGGAGTTGGAAGACATCTTACACGAGCAGATCCTGCTGGCCATGCCGATGCAGCGGATCTGCCGCGAGGGTTGCAAGGGGATCTGTCCGGTGTGCGGGCAGAACCGCAACGAAGCGCCCTGCGATTGCGCCAGACATCCGGACGATCGCTGGAGCGCTCTCCAAGGTCTGAAAGACCTGAAAACAACTTGAGGTAAAGAAATGCCGAATCCAAAACGACGCCACTCTCAACGGCGCACATCCACTCGCCGCGCGCACGATGCGCTGAAGACGCCCGGTATGAGCGAGTGTCCCAACTGTCACGAGCCCAAGCTGCCCCACCGCGTGTGCCCGCACTGCGGACAATACAAAGGCCGCGAAGTAGTCGAAGTCGAGCAGGAGTAGCCAGCCCCCCACATGCTCACCGTTGCGGTGGATGCCATGGGCGGAGACAACGCCCCGAAGGCCGAGGTAGAGGGCGCCGTCAAAGCCGCCAGAGCCCTGGGAATCCGGGTGATTCTGGTGGGCAAGCAGGAAGTCCTGCGGCGGGAACTGCAGCAACATGACGATCACCGGGGATTGCCCGTGGAGATCGTGCACGCCAGCGAACACGTGACCATGGACGACAGCGCCGCGCGCGCGGTGCGGTCCAAGCGCGACAGTTCCCTGCGGGTGGCCTCGCGCCTGGTGCGCGATGGCATCGCCCAGGGTTTCGTCTCCGCGGGCAATACCGGGGCCGTGATGGCCACCGCCAAGATGGTGCAGGGCGTCATCCCCGGCGTCGAACGCCCGGCGCTGGCCGGCATCTTCCCCACCCTGATCGGCAAGCCGGTGGTAGTCATCGACGTGGGCGCCAACGTGGATTGCTCCCCGCGCATGCTGGCGCAGTTCGCCGTAATGGGCGAGATCTATTCGCGCGTGGTGCTGCACCAGTCGCGCCCGCAGGTCGGCCTGCTCTCCATCGGCGAGGAAGAGCACAAGGGCAACGAGACCACCCGCGCCGCCACGCCCCTGCTCAAGAGCCTTCCCATGCATTTCGTGGGCAACGTGGAGGGCAGCGACATCTATACCGGCAAGACCGATGTCATCGTTTGCGACGGATTCATCGGCAACGTGGCGCTCAAGGTCAGCGAAGGGCTGGTCGAGATGGTCAAGCAGATGCTGCAGGAATCCCTGCGCGCCACCATCACCCGCCAGATCGGTTACGTGCTGGCCCGCGCCGCGTTCTCCGACTTCAAGAAGCGCGTAGATTACTCCGAGTACGGCGGCGCGCCGCTGCTGGGCGTGCGCGGCATCTGCATCATTTGTCATGGCCGCTCGAATGCCAATGCCATCAAGAACGCCATCCGGGTGGCCGCCGAATTCTCCAGCGGCAACGTCAATCAGCGGATCGAAGAAGAGTTGCGCCAATGGGCCGCCGAACACGTTGCATTCTAGCCGGCCTGCTGGCGCTCCCGGCACTCGCGCAGCAACCTAACGTCAAGTGGTCCCTTTCGCTCGAACCGGCCTCCGCGGCCCCCGGCGCCCAAGTCGTGGCTCATCTGCAAGGCGCCATCGATCCCGGCTGGCATCTCTACTCTATGACCAGCGCGGGCGCCCGCCCCACCACTATCAAACTGGCGCCCAACCCGGCGGTGGAAAAGATCCGCCTGTTCCAGGCTGCTCCCAAGCGGGCTTATGACCCCAACTTCCAACTGGAAACCGAGACCTACGAAGGCTCCGCCAGTTTCCTGATCGAGCTGCAGCTCGCCGCCAATGCCCCGGCGGGCGCATCGGAAATCTCCGTCACCGTGCGCTATCAAACCTGCAACGACACGGTGTGCATCCCGCCGCGCAACCAGACCGCCGCTGCCACTCTCACCATCGATCCGGCGGCGCATACCGCAGCCCCCGGCATGCCGTCCGGCTATATCGACGTGACGGCTTCCAGTACGGCGAATCGCCAGGTCTCCGGACCCGCCGGCGCGCCCGCACCCGACACCCAAAGCCTGGCTGCGTTCCTGCTGGTCGCCTTCGGCTTCGGACTGGCGGCCATCTTCACGCCCTGCGTCTTCCCCATGATCCCCATTACGATGTCGTTCTTCCTGAACCGGCAGGGAACCAGGCGTGAGAGCGTTTTCCACGCGGCGCTGTTCTGCCTGGGCATCGTGGTGCTCTTCTCGGGCCTGGGGTTGATCACCACCGCCCTCCTGGGACCCTTCGGCGTCGTGCAGCTCGGATCGAATCCCTGGGTCAACGGCTTCATCGCGCTGGTCTTTCTGGCCTTCGGCTTGAGCCTGCTGGGAGCCTTCGAGATCACCATTCCCTCGTCGCTGCTCACGCGCCTCGACCGCGGATCGCAGCAGGGCGGCATCGCCGGCACGCTCCTGATGGGCCTGACCTTCGCGCTCTCCTCGTTCGCCTGCGTCGGGCCGTTCATGGGGACCCTGCTGGCAGCCTCGGTCGGCAGCGGCGGCATCCGCCCGCTGGCGGGTATGCTGACCTTCGCCACCGGCCTGGCCCTGCCGTTCTTCTTCCTGGCGCTGTTTCCGTCCTACCTGAAGCGCCTTCCCAAGAGCGGCGGCTGGATGGCCCGCGTGAAAATCGTCATGGGATTCATCGTGCTGGCCGCCACGCTGAAGTTCCTCGCGAGCGTCGACCAGGTGCTGCAATGGAACGTCATCACCCGCGAGCGGTTCCTGGCGGTGTGGATCGTGCTGTTCGCCATGGCCGGCCTGTACCTGCTCGGCTTCCTGCGGCTCGAGGGCATCGCCAAGGACGAGCCCATGGGGTTGGGCCGCCTGCTGGTGGGCATGGCTTTCCTGATCTTCGCCATCACCCTGGTGCCCGGCATGTCCGGCGGCAAGCTGGGTGAGCTGGATGCCTACGTGCCGGTCGGATCGGCCACCGGAGGCGGCGGCGCAGGCGGCGAGACCGGACTCGTCTGGATGAAGAACCAGTATCGCGAAGCGCGCGACCGCGCGCTCCGCGAAGGCAAGCTGGTATTCGTCAACTTCACCGGCTACGCCTGCACCAACTGCCACTGGATGAAGGCCAACATGTTCACGCGGCCGGAGATCGCCGCGGCCCTGAAGAACTTCGTGCTGCTGGAACTGTATACAGACGGCGAAGACAACGCGTCGCTCCAGAATCAGCAGCTCGAGCAGACCCGATTCAAGACCATCGCCATCCCGTATTACGCGATCCTCGATCCCGACGAGAACGTGATCGCCACCTTTCCCGGCGTCACCCGGGACGCCGGCGCATACCTGGCATTCCTGCAAAAAGGCGCGGCCGGCGCCAGTCCGGCTAAAGCATCGAGCTCTTCAGCGTCTTCGGCGTCGATCGATCTGCCGGCCGCCACTCTGGATGGCAATCCGCTCGATACCGCCGCGCTGCAGGGCAAAGTAGTGGTCGTCGATTTCTGGGCAACTTATTGTGTCCCGTGCCTGAAAGAAATCCCCACCTTCAACCAACTGCACCAGCAGCTCGCCGGCCAGGGCGTGGTTGTGCTGGGAGTGTCCATGGACGTGGATGGCGGCGCGCCGCTGGTCCAGTCGTTTCTGAAAACGCATCCTATGAAGTACCGCGTGCTCCTGGGTTCTGACCAGACATCCGCGCTCTACCATCTGGACCAATTGCCCGTAACGGTAGTCTTCGACCGCGCCGGCAAAACCCTCAAGCGCTTCGATGGCTATACCCCCGCGGACGCCCTCCAGAACGTAGTGAAAGCGGCGCTGTGATCAATCGGCTTCGCACCCGGATCGCGACGCTGGCCTTGCTGTTCTCAGCATCCTTCACCGCTCAGGCGCAAACGCCGCGCACTCCGGACGGACATCCCGACCTGCAGGGGACCTGGACCATCAACACACTCACCCCCCTGGAGCGCCCCGCAGAGTTCGCCGGCAAGCCCACTCTCTCCGACGAGGAAGCGCTCGCCTATGAGAAGAGAGATCACAATCCCTTCTCGGAGCGGGATCTGCCCGGGGAGTCGCTGGCGCGTGTTCAGGAAGGCAACGCCATCGGCGCGGGCGACAGCGAGATGTGGGAGACGGGATCGGCGCTCGCACGCGTGGACGGATTGAAGCGAACCTCTATGATCGTCGATCCGCCCGATGGAAAAATCCCAGCCCTCACGCCGGAGGCAAAACAGCGTGCCGCGGCCCGCAGAGCGAATCGCGATCAAGCGGACAGCGTCAAAGACCTGTCGCCCAAAGAGCGCTGCCTCGCATACAGTACGGTACCCATGGTTCAGCAGGCGTACAACAACAATTATCAAATCGTCCAGACGCCCGGCTATGTAATGATTCTCGGCGAGATGATCCACGACGCGCGCATCATTCGCATGAACGCCACGCATACCTCGCAGTCCGTCCACCAGTGGCTCGGCGACTCCACCGGCTCCTGGGAGGGCGATACGCTGGTGATCGACACCACCAACTTCAAGAGCCAGGGCGCGTTTCGCGGCGGCACGGAAAATCTCCACGTCGTCGAACGCTTATCCCGCCCCGATGCGGACACGCTTCTTTATAGGGCCACCATCGACGACCCGGCTACATTCTCCAAACCGTGGACCATCGAATACCCATTGACCGCCACCACCGACCGGATTTTCGAGTATGCCTGCCACGAAGGAAACTCGTGGGTGGAATCGCGCCTCACCGCCGCACGCAAAGCAGAGGCGGCCGCGGGCGCCAGATAGATCGGATTCGCTTTTACGCCATGCGGAACAAGTGCCGCGTGCGGGCGGTCCATTCGTTGCTCGAGAAAATCCGTGGCCCCACCTGGATCAACCGCGGCAGCAAGTCGAATACCGACCCCGGTGTCCAGTTGGCGCCCGACCGCGTGCGATATCCCTTGCGGTTGAGCTCTTCCGCCACCAGCGACAACGGCGCATCCTGGACGATCAGGTCCATCATCAGGATCAGCGCCTGTTTCTCGGAAGGATTCTCTTCCAGATGATTGCAGTCGCCCGAGACGCGCTGGCCGTAGGGAACATCGTCACTCAATGCGCCGGCCGGCTCGTCCACCTCCCGCTCCCACTCGACGGCTGTCAGCTTCCAGCCTTCCTTGGCCTTCTGACTCACATAATCCGCCGTCAGCGGACCGGATGGAACCTCGCGTACTCTCTGCTTGGACAATGGACATCACCTCCCGCTCCGAGCCCAAGCACGCGGATTTCCGCTCTAAGCTATTGGATTTTGGTGGAGAACGAGGAGGGAATTGTACGGAGGTGGGACTGAGCGTCCCAGGGGCGAGACATATATCTCGCCCCTGGGAAACCCTTTTACTTAGAAGCGGAGACGCAATCCTAGCTGAATAATGCGTGTGTAGTTCGCCGATGCTCCCGAACCACCCAGCGTCTGCGCGCCGTACTGCCCATACAAAGCGCCCCAATCGCCGGGGTCGTTGATGGCCAGGTACGGATCGGTCCACTGCATGTGATTCAGGATGTTGAACGCCTGGGCGTAAAACTGGAAGCCCACGCGCTCGGTGATCTTGGTGTCCTTGGTGAGGCCCACGTCGAGATTCCAGCGTGCCTGGCCGCGGAGAATGCCGGCTCCACCGCACCTTCCGTCGATCCCTACCAGGGCCGGCCGGAAGTTGTTAAAGGTGGATGACAACTGCGATCCCGAGAACAGGTTTTGGTTGTTCCCACCGACGCTGACATCATTGTTGATGGCCAGAGTTCCGGCCGGGTTCGAAACCGGCGCCACTCCAGTTTGGGCAGAGTTGTTGTAACTCATCGAGCTGAGCGGGATGGCCTGGCAGCCGTTATTGGTGGTGTAGCCCTCGCCGTATTCCTGGAAGGATCCGGTATAAACAGCGAGCGGCAAACCGGTGCCGAATGAGAAGATTGGCGAAATGGACCAGCCGCCCAGAACGCGGTCAGCCACCGGGCTGCTGTTAGCCCAGCGCTGCCCCTTGCCGAATGGGAGGTTGTACGTTCCTAGAAGGTTGAAAGTGGCCTTGCGGTCGAAGTACTGGTTGCCGTAGTCCACCTTGGGATTCCAGGGATCGTTGAGGGCCGCCAGCGTATAGGCCTGGTTGATGCCCAGGGTGCCCAGGGCATGCCCGTACGTGAAGTTGGCGTTGAGTGTCAGGCCGCTGGACATGCGCTTCTGGGCCGTAACCACCAACGCCTGATAGTTGGCAACGCCTTTAGCGGTGTCGCCGTACCAGACAGACGCCTGCGTGGAGGACAGCATTTGCGGTCCGCCAACCATGCTGCTATCCAGGTCCTGCCACAAATTCGTGACGGACTGGCTCAGTATGTTGCCGGCCTCGTTGGCTGCCACTCCGGCAGTGCAACTGGAGTAACCGCCTGCGGCGCAGTAACCGCTGCCTGCCAGCGAGCTTTCGAGGAAGGGCTGTGGCGCGGGCGTCTGGCCCTTGGACAGCGCGAAGTACAGGTTGTCGTAAGCTTGCGCGAAGGTCTGCCCGTTCTGCTTCTCCATCCACGGCACAGAGTTCAGATCTATGCCGGTGAACAGGTTCCGCGACCATTGGCCCACGTAACCCACTTCCAGGATGATGTTGCCCTTGAGCTCCCGCTGAATGCTGAAGTCCACCGAATCGACGCTGGCAGGTTTGTAACCAGGGTCCAGGAAGAAGGTGTACAACAGGCCGGGGGAATTGACGCCGGGCAGCACCGGAGACGGCAAAGTCGGAGTGATTACCGGAAGCGGCGAGGCATTGCCGTCGGTGCCGATGCGGAAGGCGTTGGCCGGAGTCGATCCTCCGGAATGCGTGCACGACCCGTCGCTCAGCGGGTTCACGCACGAAACCGGTTGCAGGAACCCATCGCCAAGCACCGGAGTGGACACCAAGTCGATGCCGAGGTTCTTCGTGTAGAACCGGCCGTAACCGGCTCGGATCACTGTGTTCTTGTGGCCGAAAACCTTGGCCAGCCAGTTATCGCCGAAATCGGGGTTGTAGGCAAGAGAGACCCGCGGCGCAAAGCCCCCCCAGAATGGCCTGTACGGATACTTCGACCCGCCTCCGGCTACGCCCACCGGGGAGAAGCCCACAGTTGGATTGTAACCCTGCCCGTTCAGGGCGGCCGTCAATTTGCTGTTCAGGTAGCTTTGCGATGTGACGATGCTGTTGTTGGCATCCACCATCACGTCCTGCGCGCCGTTCAACTCGTATGGCGGCATCTGGACGCTCCAGTTGAGGCCATAATTCAGCGTGAGATTCGGCCTGATGCGCCAGGCGTCGTTGAAGTACAGACTGTAAGTATCCACGTTCGAATACGAATGCACCGGAGTCCCCAGAGGATTCAGGTTCAACTGTGGGCCCGTCCTGGTGGCCACTACGTTGGCCGAATTCATCATACCGGCCAGAACGGCGTACCATGATTCGTAAGTGCCCAAGGATCCGGTCGGCAGGCAATTGCTGGTCAAGGTGGCGCTACACTCCACTGGAATCGTGTCCGGAGTGAATTGCTGGCCGCTTCCGACCAGATATTTCAATTGCGTCAGGCCCCCGACCACGTTGTCGTAGCGGTCGAAGTGGAACCACTGGTGAAAAAATTCACCGCCAAACTGGAAAAGGTGCGTGCCTTTCAACCAGTTCAAGCTGTCGCGGTAGGAGAAATCATGCCCGTTCCACAGGCGCGGCCGCGTCGCCTGAGTATTCACGTTCATTGGGATCAAGCCGGCGCCGAAGCCTGCATCGTTGGGCATATTGATGGATGCCGGAATGCCGGCTATCTGCGGCACGGAAGCGCCCAGGCGGTCCCATTGCCAAAAGTTGCGCGTATAGCTGAAGTGGAAGTCGTTGTTGAGAGAGGGCGTGATGGTGGTGGTCACGCCGGCCACGATGTAGCGCGGCTCAACCGGGAAACTGGATTGGGACGCGAACTGACCTTTAGTATCGCCCTTGACCAGCCCGCCGAAATCCACCTGGTTGGTGTCAGGGTTGTTGACGTTAAAATAGCGATAGCTGCCGAAGAATCGCCATTTGGGCCCGAAGTCGTGGTCTATGCGGACCACACCGAAATCGGTTTTCAGCGGGTAACTCAGGTTGCCGATATAGCACAACGTATTGAGTTTGTCGCCGCACTTGTTGCTGTTCGGCTCAGGGATATACTGGCTCCACATCTGGCTGATCACGGGGTCCATGCCCAGACCGCGCGGGTCGCACTGCTGGTTGCCGTTGGGACCGCAGATCGCCATGGTCTTCAGGTTGTACTGTACCGGGTTGCCGTTGCCATCGCGGACCTGGAAGATGCCCGCCCGCAGCGTATCACTCGGCACGGCGGTCGAGATGGGACCCGTGCGCGGATACCGCTCGCCCTCGTAATTCATGTAGAAGTAAGTCTTGCCGCCCAGGAAATCCGGCAGCATCGGCCCGCCGATTGAGCCGCCGAAGCGGTTGTAGTGGGACTTGGGCTTGGCGATGGCGTTGAAGTTGTTGCTCCAGTCGTTGGAGGAGAGCACATCCGACTGAAAGAAATCGTAGGCGGAGCCGTGGAACTGGTTGGTGCCCCGCTTGGTAGTGATCATCACCTGCCCGCCGGCAGAGCTGGCGAAATCCGCGGTCATATTGTTGGTGTTCACGCGGAACTCTTCGACGCTTTCCACTGGAGTGGGCAGCACGCCGGACCGGCTACCTACGTAAGTACCGCGATCGCCGTCCATATCGTCGGTATTACTGCCGCCATCCAATAGGTAGGTGTTCTGGTCGGCGGGGTTGCCGGCGATGTTGCCGCTGGTGATGTTGCCTTCCGCGCCGCCGAAAGTGGGTGCTGCCGTGGGCTGCAGGAAGACCAGGCTCGAAACGTCGCGGTTGATGGTGGGAAGGTTCAGAATAGTGTTACCCGAGAGCGTGTTGCCCATCGTGGAGTTCAACGTCTGCAGCTCCGCTTCGGCGGCGGCCTGCACCTGCACCGTTTCCGTCACCGCGCCGACTTCCAGCGCGAAGTTCAGTGTGAGCGACTGGGCGGCTAGGACCTGCTGGCTCGGAACCACCGATTTCCGGAACCCGGGCTTGGACGCCGTAATGTTGTAGTTTCCTGGCTTCACGCCCTCAAATACGTAAAGGCCGGCCGTATTCGAGGAGCCCGTCCTGGAAATGTTAGTATCGACATCCGTGATGCTTATGGTGGCATCGGTCACGATGGCGCCTGTGGCGTCGGTGACTCGGCCCGTGATTGTTCCGGCTCCGGTAGTGTCGTTCTGGCCCATCAGAAGGGCCGGTATCAGCAGAACCGCGAGAAGCGCTAACGTAACCCCTGTTGCACGTAGATGCATGTCTTATCCCCTTCAACTCAGATGACTTCAGCCGGCCAATGACGACCGGACCGTTACACCACAATTGCAGTTGAATAGCGATCGCAGGAGATATAAGGATGGGACCCAGACCCATGTGCCCAGCACCCCCCAAAGCGATTGCATACTCCCCAATTGACACCTGTCCAGTACAACTCCGTGAAATACTGGAATACACCTAAACAGGGGAAGTTTACTACCGCAGCGGGGGGAATGCAATAGAAAATTCTCGAAATCTTAAATATTTCTTCTCTGGAATCCCATAGCTGTGGCGATGGAATTCCATAGCCCGGCTCATCTCCGGTATCTGCCTCATTCCTCCTGATATAGGTCGCCGCACACCGGCGTTCCAAAAGCCCACCTTGAACCTGAACCAGCTTGTGCTAGACTGGCCGAAATGCGGATGCTGGCGCTGATACTGTTCGGCGTGTCCTCAGCCCCTGCCGCGGCAACGTATGTGGGCGCGGACGCCTGTCAAAAATGCCACTCAGAGGCTTATCGCAAGTGGTCCGACTCCCGCCACAGCAAAATGCTCCAGCCCGCTATCGCTACCGCAGTCAAGGGCGATTTCGCGCGCGGCCGGGTCACCCTCCGCGGTCTCGGCTACGGATTGAGCCTGCGCGCCGGCGTTTATTACATTACCGAATCGTATCTGACCGGCAAGCCTGTCGAACACCGTGTCGATTACACGCTCGGCAACCGCCGCATCCAGCATTACCTGACCACCCTGCCGGATGGCCGCATCATCGTGTTGCCGCCTAGTTGGGATGTCCTCCGGAAAGAGTGGTTCCACAACTTCGATATCGGCGATCCCGACGAGAGCGGCCAGGAACAGGAGCAGTTGTGGAACAAAAACTGCTTTTCCTGCCACGTCAGCCAGGAAGAGAAGAACTTCAACACGGAGACCATTCAGTACAAGACTTCCTGGACCAACTTCGGCACCAACTGCGAACGCTGTCACGGCCCCGGCAGCGAACATGTGGCGCGCCTCTCGAAGCCCCATCCAAACGCGGCGCCCGCTGGCGGCGACATGGTGATTCAAACCCGCCTCGACCCCGCCCGCGACTCCATGGTCTGCGCCCAGTGCCACTCCTTCCGCGATATCTTTATTCCCGGCTATGCCGCCGGCGAGGATTACTACAATTACTTCCTGCCGATTCTGGAATACGATCAACCCACCGACAAGGACCCCGCCTACTGGCCCGACGGCCGCACCCGCCGCTTCTCCAACGACGCACTGGGGTTGTGGCAGAGCCGCTGCTTCCTGAAGGGCGGCGCCACTTGCGTCACCTGCCATGTGCAGCCGCACGATACCGGCATCGAGAAGAACGCCCAGCTCCGCCCGGACGCCACCATTTTATGTACCCGCTGCCATGGAGCCATCGGCAAGGCTGTTTCGGCCCACACGCATCACGCCGTCCGCAGCACCGGCAGCCAGTGCGTCGAGTGCCACATGCCCCGTACCGTGGTCAGCATCAAGGCCAGGATCCGCGATCACTCCATCACCATTCCCGTTCCCGACAACACCGTGCGTCACGACATTCCCAATGCCTGCAACGAGTGCCACCAGGATCGCGGCCCCGCCTGGGCTGTGAATCAGATGAACCAGTGGTATGGCGATCGCTCCCGCAAGAATCTGATCCGCCGCGCGGACGCCTTCGCCGCGGCGCGCAAAGGCGATGCCACATCCGTCCCCGCCCTGGCCGCCATCGCTTCCAATTTCACGGAAGATCCGCTCAGCCGCGCCAACGCCGTCGGCTATCTCGCCACATTTCCCAATGAGCCGTCCGTCTTCCCGGCGATCCAGCAGGCGCTGTTCGATCCGCACCCCGCTGTGCGCTCCGTCGCGGCCCTGCGCCTGACTTCCAACGCCGACACCCGCCAGGCGGCTGCCGCAGCGCTAATCCGCGCTCTGGGGGACTCGTCCGCCGTAGTGACGTTGGCCGCCGCCACCAACCTGATCGGTATGGGAGTCAAGACCCTTCCCGGCGAAGACGGCGCCCGTCTCGAGCGGGCCAAGCTTCTATACCAGCGGCGTGCGCAGCTCAATCGCGACGACGCCGTGCAACAAATGAGCGTCGGCTGGTTCTATCTCATCCTGGAAGACGGCGCCGCCGCCGCCAACGCCTTGAATCTCAGTTTGCGCCTCGACCCCACCATCCCCGCCAAATATTTTCTGGCCTACGCCTACGCGCAGCAGAAGAAGTTCGACCAGTCGCGCGACATCCTGGTGAAAATACCGCCCTCGGACCCACAGTATGCCAAGGCCCAGGAACTCTTGCGGGCTATCGGCGGAGGCCGGCCTTAACTCGTCTCACCTGGCCGCCCCGCCGCCGCGATTCATCATCTCCGCATTGGCGCAGCTTGGAGCATCGCCTCCATTGCAGGCCTTCGTATAGCTGACCATGGCCCGCACCAGGTCCACCGGCACACCTTCGCCCTGGCGATAGAATTCCCCCAGCGTGCCGCAGCCGCGCGCCCAGCCCGCAGCGCAGGATCGTTCGAATAGCGCCGCCGCGCGCGCCGGGTCGGAAGCCATACCCAGGCCTTTTTCCACCTGCCATCCCAGGATGAAGCAGGTCACCCCATCACCGCTGTCGCAGGCTCGTGAAAATACGTCTTGCCCGCCGTGCTGGACGAACTCGGCCAGCTTCGTGCAACCGGCGTCCAGGCCGAGATCGCACGCGCGTCCGAAATTCTTGCCTGCCAGGAGCGGATCCCGTTGTGTCAGGTGTCCCACCTGCTGCAAATTCCCGATCGAGAGACAAGCTTCCGCACCCTGATACGCGCAACTGATCTTCAGGGAGCGCACCCACTCGCGGCATCCGTTCGGCCGGCCTTCCTTGCAGGCCTTGTGCCAGAACTCCCCGTGACTGCCGGGGTGGTCGAGTTCCTTCTTCATGAAGCCCGTAGACATCATCACTGTAAAAAGCGACACCCACACCGCCATGTGGACAGCGTTCGCCTGTCGCGGGTTCAGCCCTAAAATCCAGGCCGGCGGCCGGAAGCGGGCAGCCAGGGCACGGCTGGCTCTATCCAGACCCCGCACACTCAGGTTCAGCAACGGGACGCACAGCAGTTTATCGTAGAATCGCGGGATGTCCAGCCATGCCAGCGCGGGGTATAGGGCGAACACGAGTGCGCCATAAAGACTGCCGAATACGATCTTCCCCAGCGTGGTCCTGGGCGATGTTGCCGGGTCGGTCACCAGCAGATGCAGCCCCAGAAAGGTGGCCGCTGGGATATTGGCATCCACGAAGTTATATACGCCCGTGGTATGCGTGTACGCCAGGCCCAGCACGAACAGAGTGGCCGCGGTGGAGAGCGTCACCAGCGTCACCGAGAACAGAGCCTGCACCACTAAGCCGACCAGGAAAATCTGCAGGTAGATATGATCGGGGCTGGCTATGGTTTTCGCGATCTCCTGTCCCCAGGAGATGTCCGTACTGCCGGTGACGATCAGGCCGATCGAAAAAACGAAAAGCGCCAGCGCCGACGGGTTGAAGATGTGGGTCAGCCGGCCGTCGCGCTTCCACTTAATGAACTCCTTCCCCAGTACGCCCGTGGCCACCATGAGGAACTGCAGGAAGAACCAGTCCTGCCGGAACCATAAAAACAGGTTGGTGCTCAATATGATTGGAAACGGGCCGAAGCCCAGGATCCACTTGTCGCGGCGCCACCAGCAGACCAGCATATCGAGGGCATAAGCAAAAACGAGCTGCGCGCCGATCATCGGGGCGAAGTCGAACACCGGCGGCCAATACATTCCCCAATAAACGTAGACACAGCCCTGCATCAGGGGCTGCACCCAGTGAACCCTGTGGACCACCAACTCGTAGCTCAGCGTGCGTCCGGCTCGGGCTACGCGGCGGCGCAGCAGGAACCAGAGGACCAGCAGAACCGCGGTAGCGCCCCAAAACGTCGCCGCCAGCCGCGGATTGCCGCTCACGGTAGGGAGGAACGAAAAGGCGCCGAGCAGCAGAATCGCCACCAGCGCCAGCGTCAAGGGTGGTACGGGGTTGCGGTCGCGCTCCCGGAGTGCCCGCTTTTTGGCGTTCATCGAATTCCAATCACTATAGCCCAAGAGCGATTGGATCTGCTACCAGTGCGGCCCTAGATCAGCGGCACGCCCACGGTGCCGCCGGCGCCGTTATACTCCAATTCCAATTTACGAATGCGCTTGATACGGCCCTGGTAGGGGAAATACAGATACCCGCTCACCGGCCCGTGATGCGTCCCCTCGGGCAGGGCGTTTTGTACCGCCAGATCCTCCGCGGCCACGCGCGGCGCCTTCTCCGCACCAGTGGGATTGTCGTCGGGCGCCCTCGGCGGCGGCGGACCGGTGCGGGCCTGTGGGTCGCCCGGGAAACGCTCCCTCGGCGTGGGAGCTCCGAAAATCACCGGGCCGGCGGACGCCACCGCGCCCGGATGGCTATCCCAGTCCGGGTTCCGCAGCGAGGCCGCCATGAACTCGGGGGACTGCGGCGCGATCGCCTCTTTCCGGCCGTTGAACCGCAGCGCGAATCGAGCGGCCGTCACCGCGAAGCTCTCCCGGTTGGATGGAAACAGCGCGACCTCCACCACCAGGTAGTCCCTGGCAATGTACATCTCGCCGCCGCCGCCGAAGCTGTGGACGAGATACTCCGCGCCGATCGCCAGTTCCGGCAGTTTCACGTGCGCGGGGTAATCCTGCTCGCTCGCCTTCGGTTTAGTACCGCTTTGCGCCCACAGCGCGCCGGCCGTCACTATCGCCAGCGCCAGTATACGGCACCGTTTCATGGTTAAAGTATGGCGCGTACCGGCCTCTCACACAACCTGCTCTTACGAACGCGCATGTCGACCGCTGCTCGCGCTGGCGCGAAAGGGTGGGCGGATCGCGCCGGCAAAATGAGGGCGGCAGCTCAGGGAGCCGTGTGTCGGGGGCTGTTAATCGTTGTCATCTATCTTCGTGCCTGTATAAAGCGGGGATCTCCGCGAGCAGCGCCGGACGCCAGCCCCCCATCAAAATTCTGATTTTCACCCGTTGCCGCGCTCCCGCACCAGTTGGTGAATGACTCTCTGATGACATGCCAAACCGTTCCCCGGTTTTCCGCAATGATTCTCAGCCACGCCCAGGCGCCCTTCTGCGGAAAGTAAATGCCGCGGAAAAACATCCGTGCGATGAAGTGGCTGATCTTATACGGGGCCGGTTCGTGGGCGATCGAATCGATGGCTCTGCGCGTGGCCGCTGGGCTGTAGGCGTTCGTCCAGGCGTACTGCACTTCGTCCTGCACCTCGGAAGCGGTCATGTGCAAGGGCGTGTGCGCCATGTGGAACGGCGCGAAATCCAGCCAGTGCTTCGGTCTCGTCAGCCGCCCCTCTTTCTGGAGACGTGTATAAAGAGGTGTGGCCGGAAATGGCGTAATCTGTCCGAAGACCGGCAGCACCGGCGGCCATTCCCGAATCTGGCTCAGGGTCCGCTCCGCGACTCCTGGCCGGTCGTTGTCCAGGCCGAAGATGAACGAGGTGATCGCATAAACGTTCCGCCGCGCCAACCGCTCCAGCACGGCGGCGTACTCGCCGGGCTTGTTGAAGCTCTTGTTGACGCTCGCCAGATTCGCGGGGTCCAGCGACTCCATGCCAATGAAGATCCACCTGCCTCCCGAATCCGCGATCAGGTCTACCAGTTCTTCATCGCGCAACAGGTTGGCGCTGATCTGCCCCACCCAGGATACTTGTGCGTTGGCCGCGATGATGTCGCGCAAAAGCGACTTGGTGCGCTTCCCGTTGATGGCGAAGTTGTCGTCGACGAAGAACACGGCCACCTGCCCCTTCGTCCGGCGGGCGCGCGCTTTCAACAGCAGCAACTCGTCCACGATGCTCTGATTCGATCGGAAGCGGATCGAATCGCCGAAGAATCCGGTGACCGTGCAGAACTCGCATCCGTAGGGGCAGCCGCGTCCGGACTCGATCGGAATGATGTGAAACGTTTCCCACGCGCACCGGAAGTGCTCCATGATCGGACGCACCAGCCCCGGAATGCGGTTGAACTGATCGATGTCCAATGAGTCCCAAGGGATCTTCGGATAATTCTGGAGGTCCGGTTTGCGCTCCTGTCCGAACGCATCCACCGGCACGTACCTTTCCTTCAATGCGCCGCGGGCCGCATCCGCGACGATTTTCGGCCAGGTTTCGTCCGCTTCGCCCAGGGCTACGGCATCGGCATGGCGGGGGCCCCCGTCGTGCCCCAGCGCCTCGTCCGGCAGCTCGGTGACATGCGGTCCGCCCATCACGACCGGCACCCCGGCGGCGCGCAGGGCATCAGCTACCCGGTAGGCCTTCGCGATCATGCGGGTCATCGCGCCAATTCCCACCAGCCCGATACCCTTGGCGAGGGCGAAACGCACGATCTCAGCGTCGCTCATCGGTTGCGTGTTGCCGTCAATCAGCAGTACTTCGTGTCCCGGGGGTGTCAGCGCCTGGAGGAGAAACATCCAGAGATGCGGCATGAAGTTCGCGGTTACACCGTTGTCTGGGTTGTAAAGCAGAATGCGCATTTGATAGAACCGCCTTGCCACGCACTAGTGAGTGCCATGAATCGACTTTTTCAACGAACGTGCTTCCGGAGCAGGAGGGTTGGAAAGAAAGATCAGTTTTCCGCTGCTACGTGCGGCCGCCGCGGTCGGCGGCGCTGCAAGTTTCTCGAGTTGCACGATTTCCCACGCTTCGGTTACAGCTCGCTGGACTTGGCGGCCAGTGAGTGCGGAGATCCTCACCCTGATGAGGTCCAGATGGGTCAAGTCCACCGCGTCGTCCGACCAGTGGGGTTGTTGCATCAAGCCCCTGCTGACAGGCTGCCGGGTCGAGCGAGGCTTGCGCCGCGGGTCCGGAATATGTATCGTGCGATTTTGATTACGGCTGTATCCGGCGCGCTTCGCACCACCGAACCGCGAATTTCCAATGTTAACAGGCGGGTGTTGTCCAGCACGGCGGGCCAGTCTATATCCAGATTCACACGCGCGCCTAGCTTAAGCGGGACCTGGGTCGTGAAGCAGACCTCATCCCTGCTGATTTCCGTGGTCTTGCCTATACCGACGGTCCAGAACCGGCGACCATCCCCGCACCGGCAGCGGAGGTCTTGTTCGATCGGGAAACGGCGCTTCTCTCGCGACGGGCTCTTGTCTAGAATATTGATTATCGTTGACACTGCACACCCAGTTTGCTCTTCTAATCAAGATAACGAGTGCAGCAGGTCCAGTCTGGTCATAATTGCTCACTCTTGGCTGGGTAATTTGGTCAAGATTGCTCGCTATCGCGAATTTCCAAGCTTGACCAGCCGGATTATGACGCATTTGATGCGGCAACCCAGGCCGTCCCGGTAAAATTTCGCAAGCGCTTACCCGCACGCGTCCTGACGGTCGATCGTCAGAAGGTAGCGTTTGGGTCCCCGTGTTGCAGGTGCCCATCGCCGCAGCCTGCCCGTTTACTCAGGCAAGTAACCCTCTCGGGATCGCACGCGGTAATCCTTGGGTCCGTTGAGCACTAAACTAATCTTGCGCCAACCAAAACCCTGCACCGCCGGTGGCTTGTAAGTGAGCAGGTAGCCGTGCTGCAGGTCCTCGGATATGTCGGCGAAGACCGGCTCCACCTCCTTTGGCTTCTTCACCGTGTACGGCACGCCGCCCGTGATTTGCGAGATTTCCTTCAGACCGCGGCTGAGTGCCGCATTGCTGACGGCTTCGCCCTGCGCGATGCTATACACGGGGATACCGAGTTTCTTCACGCGCGACAGGGCGGCGTTCACGTTCAGCACGCTGGCGTTGTCATCCCCGTCGGTGAACACGATCATCACCTTCTTGCCTTTGCGTTGGCCGATCTGCTGCGCGGTCTGCGCGATGGCGTCAAAAAGGGCCGTCTGACCAGCCGCCCTGGTGCGCAGCACCGCCGCGCGCAGCGCCTTCTTGTCGCTGGTGAAGTCCTGGAGAACTTCGAGTGACGCGCTGAACCCGTAAATTGCCACGGAATCGTTGTCCCTGAACTGGTCGACTAGCCGCAGCACGGCGTTCTTCACCCCAGGCAGCGCGCGGAACATACTGCCGGTGGTGTCCAACAAAATCGCGCACGAAAGCTCCGCCTGGTTCGATTCGAACGTGACGATGGGTTGTGGCTTACCTTCGTCGAGCACCTCAAAGCTGCGCGACTCGAGACCGTCCAGATACTTCCCCTTGTGATCGAAGACCGTAGCATAGACTTCCACCAGCCGCACATCCGACCGGAAGACGGCGGGCCCGCTCTGCGCCCATAGACCGGCCGCCGCGCCGGCCACCAATATTAGCCCGGTTGTAGATAGCATCATAGTGAATTAGTGTAATGCCGCCCGAATATTCGGTTCG
>DATGGM010000015.1:0-3328 GCA_035308525.1 Bryobacteraceae bacterium | reverse complement strand
CGCAGCAGGAATTTCGCTGGCCGCCAGAACTGCCAGCCTCGGCAGGATCGGCTCCAGCCACCGCTTCACGTGGTAGCGGGCTGGACTGGGAACGAGGAGCACGGGGGGGACCGCGGGCGACGCGGAACTGATGAGACGATTCACAGAGTCAGCCAGGCGGCGCACCAGCGGGGTACCCGGCACGGCGGCTGCGGCCAGAAGAGGCTGCGCTGCATCCGGGGAAAGGGTAGCGACGATCTCCTCTTCAAGGGCGGGATCGAGCAGCAGAACCGGGAGCTGGCCGTCATTGTCCAGCAGGGGCTGAACCAGCCTTCGCCCGATCGCCTGGCGGGCCGCCTCGACCAGCCCTTCGGTGCTCTTGTCCCGGGGAGCGGTTTCGAGCAGCGCCTCCAGGATGGCGCCCAGGTCGCGGATCGATACGCGCTCGCGCAACAACTGTTCCAGGACGCGGGCCGCCTCACCCAGGGTGAGCAGCTTGGGCACCAGCTCTTCGAGAAGTTTGGGATGGGAGTCGTTGAGGGTATCCATGAGACGCTTGATCTCCGCCCGGCCCAGTAGTTCCCAGGCGTGGCGGCGGATCAACTCTCCAAGATGCGTGGTCATCACCGTGACCGCGTCGACCACCGAGTAGCCGGAGGCAATGGCCTGGTCTTCGAGATTGGGCGCGATCCATACCGCCGGAACTCCAAATGCCGGCTCCCGGGTCTCCTTGCCCGCCACCGGACGGCGGCCGGGGTCGCCGGATACGGCCAGCAGCAGCGGTCCTTCGGTCTGCCAGCGGCCGATTTCGATTCCGCGCAGCGAAAACAGGTACTCCCGCGGCTTCAGGCGCAGGTTGTCGGAGATGTGCACGGGCGGAATGAGAAATCCGAGCTCGGCGGAAAGATGGCGGCGCAACGAGCGCACGCGGTTGAGGAGCTGTCCGCCCTGCTTCTCATCGACCAGGGGGATCAGCTGGAAGCCGATCTCGAGGGTCAGGTCCTCGAGGCGCAGTAGCTGGGCCAGGTCGGATGTCTGCGCCTGTTCCGCTTTCTTCTTGTCCGCGGCAACCGGCTCAACCGGGACCGCGGCGGGGGCGCTGGCGGCCAAGCGTCTTGCAGCGAAAAACAAGGTGGCCGAAACCAGCAGAAAAGCTATCTTGGGCAGGCCCGGAATCAGGCACATGGCCCCCGTGACCAGGCTGGCGAGATAGAGTGTCGCCGGCCGGGCGAGAAGCTGCTGGCGAATTTCCCCTCCCAACATGCCGGAGGAGTTCGCCCGGGTGAGGGTAATCCCTCCGGCTACCGACACCAGCAGAGACGGAATCATGGTCACCAGGCCGTCGCCCACCGTAAGGATGGTGTAGGTGCGCACCGCTTCGCCCAGATCGATCCCCTGCTGCAGGGTTCCAATCAAGAGGCCGGCGACGATGTTGATGGCGGTGATGAGGATCGTGGCCAGCGAGTCGCGCTGATTGAAGCGGGCAGCGCCGTCCATGGCGCCGTAAAACTCGGCCTCGCGCGCGATCGCCTGCCGCCGGCGCCGCGCTTCCGCTTCGTCGATAAGTCCGGCATTCATATCGGCGTCAATGGCCATCTGCTTGCCCGGAAGAGCATCGAGGGTGAAGCGTGCGGTCACTTCGGCAGTACGCACCGCTCCGTGGGACACCACCAGGAACTGGATAGCAATCAAGGCCAGAAACAAAACAAAGCCAACCACGTAATTTCCGCCCACGACAAACTGTCCGAAAGCCTCGATCACCTTGCCGGCGGCGGCGGTTCCTTCCGAGCCGTGCAGCAGAATGCGGCGGCTGGAAGCAATATTGAGCGAGAGCCGGAACAGGGTCAGCAGGAGCAGCAGGGTGGGAAACACGCTCAGTTCCACGGCGCGCCGGATCTGCACCGCGGAAAGAAACACGATCACCGAAGCGGCCATCGACAAGGCCAGGAGCAGGTCCAGGGCCGCCGCAGGCAGGGGGACCATCATGACGAAGATCACGCTGATCGCGCCCAGGGGCAGCGCGTATTCACGCAAGCGCTCGAGGAGCGAGAGGGCGGGCAGTGCACGGGGTGCAAGCGCAGTGGTACTCATCGAAGATCTCCCCTGGTCAGGCCGCTGCTTGTGGTTGCCGGGTGTTTGGCATTGCGCGGGCGCCGGGCGGCTTCTCGCGCGCGCCGCTCGCGCAATTCGGCTTCGACCCGCTGGCGATACAGGTAGGCAAGGATGGCCGCCACGGCGGCATACAGATCGACGGGGATGGACTGGCCGACTTCGACGGAGCGATAAAGCGAGCGCGCCAAGGGCGGATTTTCGACGATCGGCACTCCCGCCCAGCGCGCCTCGGCCTTGATCTCTTCGGCCAGCAGGTTGCGTCCCTTGGCCAGCACGCGGGGGGCCTCCATGGTGGAAAAATCGAAACCCAGCGCAACCGCGTAATGGGTGGGATTGGTGAGCACCACGGCAGCCCGTGAAACATCGGCTTTCACCTTGCGGCGGCGCATCTGGCGCTGCAGGCCGCGGATGCGGCTGCGGATCTGGGGCGAGCCTTCGGTCTCCTTCAGTTCTTCGCGCAGATCCTGCTTGGTCATCCTCAGGCGGGACTCGCGGCTGCGCCATTCCAGCAAGTAATCGATGACTGCCCAGGCGAAGAGCAGCCAGGCGGCCGCCTGGAGCAGGCCGAAAACATCGGAACCCAGGAGTTCAAGGCGGGCGGCTGAAAACGGGGGAATATCCAGCTGCCGGGCGATGCGCTGAATAGCGAAGACGGAAAGCAGGGCCACCGGGAGCATCGATTTACCCAGCCGCGACGCCGCCCGCAGGGAAAACAGATTTCTGGCATTGGAAAGCGGGTTGACGCGGTCCAATTTGAATCCCAGCGAGCCGGGATGGATGTTGACTCCGCCGGTCTGCAGGAGGCCCGTGGCCAGGGCGGCAGCGGCAACGGCAGCCATCACCACGCCAATGGGAGAAATCACGGAGAGGGTCAGGCGGCGAATGGCGGCGAGGGTGGGTTCGAGTTCCCCAGCCTCCCAGCGGTTCCCGTCGCCCAGGGCCAGGAAACCGGCGAAGGCTCCACGCCAGGATTCGATGGAACGCTCTCCAAGCATTCCCAGGACCAGCACTCCTGCCAGCGTGCCCGCCGCGGTGGTCAATTCGCGGCTTTGGAGAACATCTCCGTCGCGCCGGGCTTTGTCGCGACGGTGGGGAGTGGCCTGTTCGGTGCGGTCGCCGGGCATCTCTATCTCCCCACTCCGGCGGGCGCGGCCATCAGGCGCTCGGCGAGATCGAGCAGGCTCGCGAAGCGGCTCTCGATGAACCGCGGCCAGAGGGCGATCGATCCGGCCAGAAC
>DATGGM010000014.1:0-21687 GCA_035308525.1 Bryobacteraceae bacterium | reverse complement strand
GGCGGTCACCAGGGATGGGTCGAATGCGGCCCATTATGAGCACTGCGTGGCGGTGACCGACAACGGACCGTGGGTGTTGACCCGGCCGTGAACGAAGTTACGGCAAAGGTTTTAGAAGAGTTGCCTAACGCGCTTTATCGCGTGGAGCTGGAGAACAAGAAACTGGTTCTCGCCCACCCGGTGGGCACGGTGAAGAGGAATTTTGTAAGGTTGCGGCCGGGTGATCGCGTGCAGGTGGAGTTATCGCCGCACGATCTGACGCGCGGCCGTATAGTGGGAATTTGTGGCGCAGGCTCGAAGCCTGCGGCGGGCTCTTAGCCCGCCTTGAGAGAAACTATGAAAGTGCGCGCATCAGTCAAAAAGATTTGCGATAAGTGCAAGATCATCCACCGCGAAGGCGTGGTCCGGGTCATCTGCACCAACCCGAAACATAAACAGAGGCAAGGATAAGCTATGGCACGTATCGCCGGAGTGGAAGTTCCTCCCAAAAAGCGGGCCGAAATCGGGCTCACCTACATCTACGGCATCGGGCGCGCCCGTTCGCGTTCGCTGCTGTACCGGGCGGGCATCGATTTCGATAAAAAGGTGGCCGACCTGACCGAAGACGAAGTCAATCGCGTCCGCCAGATCCTCGAAGAGGAAGGCGCCGTGGAAGGCGACCTGCGCAAGGAAATCTCGATGAATATCAAGCGGCACATCGAGATGGGTTCCTACCGCGGCCTGCGTCACCGCCGCGGCCTGCCCGTGCGCGGACAGCGCACACACACCAACGCGCGCACCCGCAAAGGACCGCGCCGCGGCACCGTGGCCAACAAGAAGAAAGCTTCCGCGAAGACTTAACCGAGAACCGCAATGGCAAAAGCACCCGCAAAACCCGTCAAGAAGAAGAGCTTCAAGAAGAAGGAGAAGCGCGTTGTCCATTCGGGCATCGTGCACATCCAGGCCACGTTCAACAACACCATCGTGACCATCGCGGACCAGGAGGGCAACGTGGTTTCATGGTCCAGCGCCGGATCGCTGGGCTTCCGCGGATCGCGCAAAGGAACTCCCTTTGCCGCGCAACAGGCCGCTATGACTGCCGCCAACAAAGCCAGCGAAAGCGGCTTGCGTACAGTCGAGGTGCGCGTCAGCGGTCCCGGCTCCGGCCGCGAATCGGCGGTGCGCGCGCTCTCGACCGCGGGCATCGAAGTCCGCCAGATCAAAGACGTAACCCCGATTCCGCATAACGGCTGCCGGCCGCCAAAAAGACGCAGGGTCTAGGCCTGGCGCAACTGGTAAGCAGGACGAAGGTCGCCATGACCGTAAACTGCACCTTGAGTAGCTGGAAAGGTAAAGGAGAGTAACTTGGCAAGATATATCGGCCCGGTTTGCCGGCTCTGCCGGCGCGAAGGCATGAAGCTGTTCCTGAAAGGCGAGCGCTGCCATACCGAGAAGTGCGCTATCGAAAAGCGCAATTTCGTCCCTGGCCAGCATGGCAAAGACCGCAAGGCGAAACTGGTGGGCTACGGCCTGCAGTTGCGCGAGAAACAGAAGGCCCGCCGCATCTATGGCCTGCTCGAAACCCAGTTCCGCAACAACTTCGAGAAGGCCGCCGCGTCCAAGGGCATCACCGGCGACATCATGCTGTCCAACCTGGAGCGTCGTCTCGACAGCGTGATTTACCGTATGGGCTTCGGCACCAGCCGCGCGCAATCGCGGCAGATCGTGCGCCACGGCCATATCCAGGTCAACGGCCGCAAGGTGGACATCCCGTCCTTCATGGTCAAGATCGGCGACGAGATCGCCGTGCGCGAGAAAAGTAAGAACAACGCCACCATCCTGGGCGCCCGCGACGCCACCGCGCACGCGCCGGCCCCGGCCTGGATGGACGTGGATCGTGAAGCGCTGAGGGCCAAGGTCACCAGCCTGCCCAAGCGCGAAGAACTGGTCCAGATTCAGTTGAACGAGCAGCTCATCGTCGAATTGTACTCAAAGTAATCAGTGGGGCAGCCCCCAAGGGCTGCGGCGGGCTCCCAGCCCGCCCAAAGGAGATTATGTTCAAGGGATTTCAGAAACCTAAGAGATTGGTCGCCAATACCGAGACCCTGACGGAACGGTATGGCATGTTCACCGCCCAGCCGTTTCAACGCGGCTTCGGCACAACCATCGGCAACAGCCTGCGCCGTATCCTGCTCAGCTCCATCGAGGGCGCGGCCATCACCGCGGTGCGCATCGAGGGCGTCGAGCACGAGTTCAGCCCCATCCCCGGCGTGGTCGAGGATGCCACCGACATCATCCTAAACCTCAAACAGATCCCTTTCAAGATCATGGGTGAAGGGGTCAAAACCGTGCGCCTGTCCGTGGACCGCTCCGGCGAAGTCATGAGCGGCCAGATCCAGACCGACCAGGACGTGGAGGTGCTCGACCGCAACCTGCACGTGGCCACCGTCAGCGAGGGCGGCACGCTCAACGTGGAAATGCGCCTCAAAACCGGCCGCGGCTATGTCAGCGCCGACAAGAATTTCGACGAAGACCTGGCCCTCGGCTACATCCCCATCGACTCCGTGCACTCGCCCGTGCGCAAGGTGAATTTTTCCGTGGAAGCCGCCCGCCTCGGCCAGATGACCGATTACGACAAGCTCACCCTGGAAGTCTGGACCAACGGCGCCGTCTCGCCACAGGATGCCATCGGCTACGCCGCCAAGCTCCTCAAGGACCACATGTCCATCTTCATCAATTTCGAGGAGCTGCCCGAGGCCGCCGAAGACATTTCCGAGCACGGCCTCGACAAGATGGGCGAAATCCTGAATCGCTCCGTCGAAGAACTGGAGCTGAGCGTCCGGTCCTACAACTGCCTCAAGAACGCCAACATTCAGACCATCGGCGAGCTGGTGCAGAAGACTGAAGCCGAAATGCTGCGCACCAAGAACTTCGGCCGCAAGTCGCTCAACGAAATCAAGGAAATTCTGGCCAACATGGGACTGTCGCTGGGCATGCGGCTCGATCCGCATGGCCGCCTGGTGGCCCCGCCGCCATCGGCCGCCGGCAGCATTCCGGAATACGACGAAGAGGAGCTCCGCGACCAGGAGATTGGTTAGGACTGGCCTGCCAGTGAAGGAAAATCATGCGACATAGAGTAGCCGGATACAAGCTGAAGCGGGACGGAGCCGCCCGCAAGTCCCTGCTGCGGGGACTGGTCACCAACATCATCGAGCAGGAACGCGTCATCACCACCGTACCCAAGGCCAAGGCCGTCAAGCCGCTGGTCGACCGCATGATTACGCTGGGCAAGAAGGACACGCTGCACGCCCGCCGGGAAGCTGCCAAGGTCCTCTTCACGCCCGCCTCGGTCAAAAAACTGTTCGACACGCTGGCGACCCGCTTCGGCCAGCGCAACGGCGGCTACACCCGCATCGTGCGCCTGGCGCCCCGCAAAGGCGACGGCGCCGAGCAGGCCATGATCGAGCTGGTCGGCTCCGAGCTGGTGAAACGCGCCGCCGACCGCGCCAAGCGCAAGGAAGAGCGCGAGCGCGCCGCCCGCGAAGGCCGCGAACCCGAAGAAGAAGCCGAAGAGTAGGGCAGGCCTCCTGATACACTGGGCGTTCCGCATGTTATCGATTGTTATCCCGATCCACAACGAGGAACACTCCATACTGCCGTTGTACGACCGGCTCACCGCCGTGCTGGAGCCGCTCCGCCAGTCTTACGAAATTCTCTTTGTCGATGACGCTTCGACCGACCGCAGCTTTGAACTGCTGGCCAACCTGGTGGAGACCGACTCCCATTTGAAAGTCATCCGGCTGCGCCGCAACTTCGGCCAGAGCGCTGCCCTTTCGGCGGGCTTCCACGAAGCCAGGGGCGAAGTAATCATCGCCATGGATGGCGACCTGCAACACGCCCCCGAGGATATTCCGGCGCTGCTGGCCAAGATCCAGGAAGGCTACGACATTGCCAGCGGCTGGCGCAAGGAGCGCGTGGATAACGCCCTCACCCGCAAGATTCCCTCCCGTATCGCCAACTGGCTGATGGCCAAAGCTTCGGGAGTGGATCTGCGCGATTTCGGCACTACCTTCAAGGCCTATCGCGCCGAGGTGTTGAAGGACGTCAATCTGTATGGCGAGCTGCATCGCTTCATACCGGCGCTGGCCAGCTTCTACGGGGCGCGCGTGGCCGAGGTGCCCATTCAGAATACGCCCCGCTCGTCGGGCGACTCGCATTATGGCATCGGGCGCACCTTCCGCGTCATGTTCGATATCGTCACTATCAAGTTCCTGCTAAAATATTTCACTCGCCCGATGCACTTCTTCGGCCTGCTGGGCCTGGCCGGGACGGGGCTGGGCGGTCTGATTATGGCTTGGCTGGTGCTGCTCAAGATCATGGGCCGCGAATTGATCATGGTCGAGCACGGGCCGCTGATGATTGCCGGAGGCCTGCTGCTGCTCGGCGGCCTGATGATGTTCAGCACCGGGTTGATCGGGGAAGTGATGATCCGCACTTATTTTGAGAGCCAGGGCCGCCGCATCTATGCGGTGCGCGATATCCTGACGCGCAAGCAGCGGGGCGTGGCCGGCGGCGCGCGCGGGTGATTAGCGGCGGCGCTTTGTTGTAAACTGGAATTTAATACCAGCAATTCCAATGTTTGGAGGTTCCATGAAATTCCGCAATGTAGCCTTGTCGGTCTTGGGGATCCTGTTTTGCGCGCTCGCCGGTTTCGCGCAAACTTCCTCGATGGAAGGCGATGTCAAGGCCGAGGACGGCTCGAAGCTGAAGGGCGCCGTGATCAAAATCGATCGCCTGGATATCAAGGGCCACTATGAGGTGAAGACCGATAAGAAGGGGCATTACTACTACGGCGGGCTGCCCCTGGGCAAGTACAAGATCACGCTGGTGGTGGATGGCAAGGAAGTCGACTTCGTCAACGGCATCCAGACGCACCCGGGCGACCCGGCGGTGAACAACTTCGACATGCAAGCCAGCGCCAATAAGCGCAAGGCGTTAACCCAGGCGGCCGCCAGCGGCCAGGGGCTCAGCAAAGAGCAGGAGCGCGGCATGTCCGCCGAGGAGAAAGCCGCCTTCGATAAGGCCAACAAAGATCGCGAGAAACTGATGGCCAAAAACAAGGCGCTCAACGACGCCTTTAACGGCGGCAAGGAAGCCTTGAACAACAAGCAGTACGATGTCGCGGTCACCCAGTTCACCAAGGCCACCGAACTGGCTCCGGATCAGTCCGTCGTGTGGGCCAACCTGGGTGATGCCGAAATCCAACTGGCTAAGAGCAAGAGCGGCCCGGAGCACGATGAGGCTCTCAACAAAGGCATGGAGGCTTATCAGAAAACCCTCGCCTTAAAGCCGGATGACGCCGGGGTGCACAACAATTTTGCCCTGGCTCTGGCGCAATCCAAGAAGTTCGACGAAGCCCAGGTGGAGCTCGGCAAGGCCGCCCAGCTGGATCCGCCGAATGCCGGCAAATACTACTACAACCTGGGCGCTCTGCTGGTGAACAACGGGCAGACCGATCCGGCTGGCGAGGCGTTCAAGAAAGCTATCGAAGCCGACCCCAATTACGCCGACGCGCAGTATCAATACGGCATTTTCCTGATCGGCAAGGCCAAGCTGGCCGACGACGGCAAGTACAACGCCCCGCCCGGCACGCGCGAAGCCTTCGAGAAGTATCTGCAGCTGAAACCCGATGGCCCGTTCGCGGAGTCTGCCAAAGGCATGCTCGCCACTTTGACCGGTGCGGTGGACACGTCGTATCAGAATCCCGCGGCAAAGAAGAATACTAAGAAGAAGTAGCCGGGCAGCTCATGCTGCGCTTCTTGTTTCTCCGGGTCGTGGTGCCGCTCCTGATATTGTGGGTGGTACGCGGCATCCTCCAATCGATCTTCGGCGGCGGAAACTCACGCGTAGTTCCCAGGCCCTCCAGCCCGGCGCCCAAAGTTTCCCCCGGCGGCGAGCTGAAGAAAGACCCGGTGTGCGGCACCTACGTCTCGGCCGATATTTCCGTCACCAAACGGATCAACGGCGAGATGGTGTACTTCTGCTCGCCCGCCTGCCGCGACAAATACCGCGCTACTTAGCGTTCGCCGAAGTTGTACCCGACCCACACAGTGGCTCCGGGAGCCAATTTGCTGTTGAACTGGTCGGTGAAACCCGGCACATAGTGCAGGTCGAACTGGGGGCGGATGAAGATATGTTCGGTAACAAAAAGCGAAAGTCCCACGCCGGCGTGTAACTGAAAATGATTCGAAGTCGCCACGGGATAGGATTGGCTGAACAGACTGCCCACCGACTGGCTCTGGTACCAACTGGTGTGCGCGCCGCCGATACCTCCCTCCAACAGCAACTGAACGCGCTTCTGGCTTATCGGCGCGTAGATGCCATCGAAATCGTAGAACGTCTCACGATACTGGAAGGGTCCATAGTTGGCTCGGGAGGGCTGCACGTTGATCTCGCCGCCGATGCCAAAATGTTTCCAGATCAATGCATCGCCGCCGATGCCCAGGAAGAAGCCGTTCAGGGCGGGATTGGTGGGGCAAGCCGAAGGGCCCGCGGGATCCAGGCTGGGGCTGGTGTAAGCTGCGAAAGTCGAGGTATCGATGCAGCCGCCATTCGAGCTATCGTGCACCGTCCCGAAACCGAGCATGAAATCCACGGAACTCTGCGCGCTGGCAAATGGCACGCTCAGGAGCAGCAGGGAGAGAAGGGGAAGGTAAGAGCAGATTCGTTTCACGTCAGAAGTTCTCCTCATTATTTTTGCAATTGAACTACGGTTCAGCGACCCTACCCGCCATTATCGCGCACCGGCGATGTCTTTTGGGTCTAATTGCATACGACGCCGTAGGATGCAAAGGCGTTTCAAGCAACTATAATGTCACTAGTCCAGTTCCGAAAAGATATCGGCTAGCGGAACGCGAATGGCCGATCCTGTCACTTCAAGTACACCGCTCTCAGGTTCCTGAAACCCGCTTTGTGTGCACACATACGCTTTGTGCGAAGTCCAGATAGTCGTCGACACGTCGATGCAGATCAACGGTGGTTGCGTGAAAACCGGCTCAATGGGTTTCCGGTCGAGAACGCTACTGCTCGACGGAAACGAGAGCAATGCTCGACATCTCCTCTATTCTAGCGCCCGCGCCGCGTTGTAACATATTCCACATGCAGCACCCGGAGCGAAGTATCCTGCTGATCGCCTGTCTGACCCTGGCAGCCGCCGCCGAACCGGTCAAGTTCAACCGTGATATCCGGCCCATCATGTCGGATACCTGCTTTCGCTGCCATGGCCCCGATAAACGCGCGCGCATGGCCGGCATGCGGCTCGATCACCGCGACGAGGCCGTGAAGCAGACGGCCACGGGCGCCATCCCCATTGTGCCGGGAGACCCCGATAAGAGCGCAATCGTACAGCGCATCTTTGCCGCCGATCCGGCGCGCCGGATGCCGCCACAGTACGCCGAAAAAGTGCTGACGCCGGCCCAGAAAGAGACCATCCGCCGCTGGGTGGCCGAGGGCGCCGTGTATGAAGGCCATTGGGCCTATCAGCCGGTGAAGCGCCCGCCCGTTCCGGATGTGCCGGACACCAAGGCTCCCATCCGCAATCCCGTCGACAATTTCATTCAGGCGCGCCTGGCGCGCGAGCAGTTGACGCCCTCGCCGGAGGCCGACCGCCGCACGTTGCTGCGCCGCGTTTCGCTGGACCTGACCGGCATCCCACCTACGCCCCAAGAAGCGGCCGCCTTCCTGAACGACCGCTCTCCGGATGCTTACGAGAAGCTGGTGGACCGACTGCTGGCCTCCCCGGAGTATGCCGAGATGCGCGCCATGCATTGGCTCGACGCGGTGCGCTTCGCGGATACCGCCGGCTTTCACGGCGACAACATCTGGCCGGCGTGGCCTTACCGCGATTACGTGTTGCGCGCCTTCCGCGACAACATGCCCTTCGACGAATTCACGCGCGAACAACTGGCGGGCGACTTGATGCCCAACGCCACCCCGCAGCAGAAAGTCGCGGCGGCCTATAATCGCCTGAACCGCGCTTCGGCGGAGGGCGGCCTGCAGCCCAACGAGTATCTGGCCAAGTATGGCGCCGACCGCGTCCGTACGCTGAGCACCGTATGGCTAGGCTCGACGATGGGTTGCGCCGAGTGTCACGACCACAAATTCGATCCGTTTCTGTCTAAAGATTTTTACTCCATGAAGGCGTTCTTCGCGGATATTCGCGAAACCGGCCAGATCCCCGACAGAGGGCGCGACGCCTGGGGCGAGAAGCTGTCTTTGCCGAACGAGGAACAGGCCCGCCGCATGGCGGCGCTCGACGAGGAGATTACGGCACAGCGCCGGGGTCTGGACGCGCGCGCGCAACAGCTCACCAAGGAGCGCTGGGCCTGGGAAGACCGCCTGGTCCAGGATTTCGAGGCGGGCAAACTGGCGTGGACGTATCAGCGGCCCGTGGCGGCGTCCACGGCCAATGGCGCCACGCTCACCATCTACAACGACGAGCCGGCGGACAGTAATTTCTATGTCTACTACTCGCTGGCCAACGAGCGCAAACGCGGCGAGGGCTTGATCGTAGCTTCGGGAGCAAATCCCGATAACGAAACGTACACGGTCACACTGAAACCCGGCGAAGGTACGTGGACGGCGCTGGGGATAGATGTGTTCCAGGACGAGGGCCTGCCGGGCTCGCGCTTCGCGCGCGGGTCCGATCGCTTCGTGCTCACGGAAGTGGACGCGGAACTTTCGGGGCCGGGCGCCGGGACGCGCAAGCTGCCGTTCGTGCTGGCCACTTCCGAAGGCGTCGGCGAACGGCACGAGAACCCGGCCATGGCGGCGATCGACGGAGATGCGAAGACGGGATGGGGAGTGACCATCACCGAGCAGTACAATCCGTTCCTGGCGCTGCGCTTCGCGGAGCCGGTGAAGACCAGCGCGGATGCGGTGCTGACGGTGCGCCTGCATCAGGACTCCGATTTGCGGCGCGCCACCATTGGCCGCTTCCGGCTGGCACTTTCCTCGGCCGGGTATTCGTGGCCGGAGGACGGCGATGCCGAAGACAAGGACAAACTGAAGACGCCGGATTACGCGGGACTCACGCTGACCATCGCCGCCGGCCGCGGGCTGCCATTCGATTTTATTAAGATTCTGCGCAAGCAGGAAGACGAGCGCAGCCCCGACCAGAAGGACCGGGTGCTGGATTTCTTCGAATTTTCCAGGCCGGAGCTGCAGCCGGCGTATATACGGCTGGCCAAGCTGCGGGCAGAGCGCGACATGCTGTACGCCGCCATTCCGCGGATTCTGGCTACGGAATCGACGCGGCCGCGCATCACGCGCATTCTGCCGCGCGCCAACTGGATGGATGAGACGCACGAAATCGTGGAGCCGGCGGTGCCCGTCTTTCTCGGAAAGCTGGAAACAGACGGCCGCCGCGCCACGCGCCTGGATCTGGCCAACTGGCTGGTCTCGCCGCAGAACCCGCTGACCGCGCGTGCGTTGGTCAACCGCCTATGGCGGCAGTTTTTCGGTACGGGGATTTCCAAGGTGCTGGAAGATCTGGGTTCGCAGGGCGAGTGGCCGGTGAATCCCGAATTGATCGACTGGCTGGCCGCCGAGTTCATGCATCCGGAGTGGAACGCGCAGGGCGCGCACGATTGGGATGTGCGGCACCTGGTGCGCACCATCGTGACCAGCCACACATACCGGCAATCTTCTCTGAGCAGCGCGCAGATCGACGAGCGCGACCCCGACAATCGCCTGCTGGCGCACCAGAGCCGGTACCGCGTGGACGCGGAAACGGTGCACGATATCGCGCTGTCGGTATCCGGCCTGCTGGTGGAGGAGTTCGGCGGTCCCAGCGCGCGCCCTTATGAGCCCGAAGGCTATCTGGCGGCCATGAACTTTCCCAAGCGCGAATACTCCGCCAGCCGCGGCGGCGAGCTGTACCGCCGGGCGTTGTACACGGAATGGCAGCGCACGTTTCTGCATCCGACGCTGCTGACCTTCGACGCTCCCACGCGCGAGGAATGCACCGTGAACCGGGTCAGCTCGAACACGCCGCTGCAGGCCCTGGACCTTTTGAACGACCCGATCTTCGTCGAGAGCGCGCGGGTGTTCGCGCAGAAGATCGTGCAGCAAGGCGCGGCATTCGACCAGCAACTGGATTGGGCCTTTCTGCGCGCGCTCGACCGCACGCCTAACAAAGAGGAGCGGCTGATCCTGAAGGATCTGTACCGCAAGAACCTGGAACGTTTCCGCGCGTCGCCGGAATCGGCAGCGCAGTTACTCAGTATCGGCGAGGCCCCGCGCTCCGCCGCGGAACCGGAAATAGCCGCCATGACTTTGGTGGCCAGAGCGATTCTAAATTCTCATGAAATCATCACGCGCAACTGAGCACGATTCCAACTCCGGCTGCGAAGTCTGCCGCCGCACGTTCCTGCGCAACGGCCTCGCGGGCGTCGGCCTGCTGGCTCTCAACGCGCTGCTCGACCAACGGCTCTTGGCCTCGACCGGCGTGGTGAACCCGCTGCACCATCCCGCGAAGGCCAAGCGCGTCATCTTCCTCTATCAGGCCGGCGGCCCATCGCACCTGGAGACTTTCGACTTCAAGCCCAAGCTGGCGGAGATGACCGGCCAGCCCATGCCGGACTCGTTCACCACGGGGCAGCAGATCGCGCAGCTCCAGGGCCAGCGTCTCACCTGCTTCGGCCCGCAGCACCCGTTCCAGAAGTTCGGCAAATCGGGCCAGGAGATGTGCTCGCTGTTCCCGCACATCGGCAGCGTGGCGGACGATATCTGCATCGTGCGCTCCATGTGGACCGAGCAAATCAACCACGATCCCGCGCACACGCTGATGAACACCGGATCGATCATCACGGGCCGCCCCAGCATGGGATCGTGGGTTCTTTACGGCCTGGGGGCGGAGACGGACAACCTGCCGGGCTTCGTGGTTTTGATGTCGGCCGGAAGGGGCGGGCAGATGCAGCCCATCGCCGCGCGGCAATGGTCGAGCGGGGTGCTGCCCAGCCGTTTTCAGGGGGTCAAGCTCAACTCGTTCGGCGATCCGGTGCTGCACATCAAGAACCCGCCAGGGGTGAGCGCCGAGGCGCAGAGCGAATCGGTGAAAGCGGTGAACGCGCTGAATCGCGTGGCGTACAGGGCCACGCAGGATCCCGAGATACTGACGCGCATCTCGCAGTACGAAATGGCGTTCCGCATGCAGACGAGCGTGCCCGACCTGGTGGATATGAGCAAGGAACCGGCCAGCGTGCTGGAGATGTACGGGGCCAAGCCGGGCGATGGATCGTTCGCGTCCAACTGCCTGCTGGCGCGCCGCCTGGCCGAGCGCGGCGTGCGGTTCATCCAGCTTTACCACCGCGACTGGGACCATCACTCGGGCGTGAAGGCCAACGTGGTGATCAAGGCGCAGGAGACCGACCGGCCGACCGCGGCGCTGATCCAGGATCTGAAACAGCGCGGCATGCTGGACGACACGCTGGTGGTGTGGGGCGGGGAATTCGGGCGCACGCCGATGTCGCAGGGCGACGGCCGCGATCACCATATCAAGGGCTTCAGCTACCTGCTGGCGGGCGGCGGCATTAAGGGCGGCCTGACCTACGGGGCCACCGACGAACTAGGCTACGCCGCGGTGGAGAATGCGGTGGCCGTGCCCGACTTCCACGCGACCATGCTGCACCTGCTGGGAATCGACCACAAGCGTCTGACGGTGAAGTTCCAGGGGCTGGATTTACGGCTAACGGGTATTGCGGGGAACGTGGTGAAGGGGATCCTGGCGTAGGGCCCATGTTCTGGATGGACAAGAGCAAGGCGCAGGCAGACGAAGTGCCATCGCCGGAAGGATTGCCGCCGGAGGTGATCGTCAGCCCGGATACGCGGCGCGCCCGCAGGATTCCGCCGGGGCAGAGCCGCACCAAAAAGTGGCCGGTGCTGGATGCCAGCGGACCTCCGTCAATCGACCCGGCGCGTTGGCGGCTGCGCCTGAGCGGGCTGGTCGGCCATGAAAGCGAGTGGAACCGGGAAGAGTTTCTGAAGCTGCCGCGGGTGAAAGTGTTCTCCGACTTCCATTGCGTCACGCGCTGGTCGCGGCTGGGCAACGTGTGGGAAGGCGTCTCGACGCGCGAGCTGTTGGAGCGGGCGGGCGGCGCGCTGCCCGGCGCAGCCTACGTGACGGCCTACGGCTACGATCGCGGCTGGACCACCAACCTGCCGCTGGCAGACTTCCTGGCCGAGGATGCCCTGGTCGCGTTGCAGCACGATGGCGAGCCCATCACCGCCGATCACGGCGGCCCGGCGCGCCTGATCGTGCCGCGGCTATACGCGTGGAAGAGCGCCAAGTGGCTGGCCGGGATCGAGCTTATGGACCGGGACCGCGCCGGTTTCTGGGAAAAGAACGGGTATCACATGCACGGCGATCCGTGGACCGAAGAGCGCTACGGTTGAACTTTCAACGTGCCTTTTTCCGTGGCCACGCTGAGCAGAGTCGGGTAGAACTGCACGAAGGTGTGGTCCACGGCACCGTTTTGCGCATGGCAGGAGTAGCATCCTTCCTTGGCGGGCCGCAGCCTGCCGGCGGCATCTCCTTTTCCGAAACTGAAGAAGGCCCACTTGGTGGGGAAACGGACCTCATCCTTGACCTCCGCTTCGATGCCCGCCAGGCCGCTCTGGAAGTGCCCCGCTTTGTTGATGGAACCTTTCGACGAGGCCGCGCGGACTTCGATCAACAGCACGGTTTTGTCGGGCCAGCGGCCGGTCTTCATAAAAGCTCTGTAGGCGGAAGGCGCGGCGAAAACATTATCGAAGCGCGGATCTTCCGCGGCCGTGGCGGCCAGCGGACCGTAGTTCATGCCCAGGCCGGAGCTGAGGAAGATCCACTCGCGATAGTTGGCGGGGAACAGGAGCTCGCCCTTCGCGTTGAATTCGGGCTGATCGGAAGTCGAGGTATGGTCCTCGGCAATAAGTAACGTGGCGGCCAGCAAGGCAGCGGCCAGGATGGATGTGCGCATATATATCCCTTATACGAAATCCGCGGGTGACGCGTCGAACTGCCCTTGGCAGCCTGGACTGCAGAAGTAATACGTGACGTTCTTATAGGTGGACCGCTGCGGCGCGTCGGCGCTGAGAGCCATGCCACACACGGCACAGGCGAGGCGGCCCGAAGTGGACACCGGCTTCAAATAAGCCTGGTTGGCGCCCCCGGTTACATCCTTCCATCCCTCACCCTGGTATTCCATAAAGTAGGCCGTGCCTTCAGCGGAGGCACGGCCAAAGTAGCGCTCGACGATGTGCAAGGCAAGGTCGATGCCGGAGGTCAATCCGCCGGCAGTGGCCAGATTGGGCGCGGACTCGACGAAGCGAAAGCCGCGCTTGAGCCTTACGTCGCGGTACTTCATGGCGAAACCGCCATAGGAAGCATGGTGGGTAGTGGCGGCTTTGCCGTCGAGCAGCCCGGTCTTTGCCAGGATGAATGCGCCGGTGCAAACGGACATGACCACGTCGGCGGTTTTGGCGGATTTGCGAATCCATTCGAGCATGGCCTGGTTGCCGCTCTGCGCCGGGATCACGATGATTTTCGGCGCGGGCGCGTCCGCGAAGGAGAAATCCGGCAGCAGCTTGAGCCCGCCGGATGCGGTGACGGGCCTGGTGGATTCGGCGACCGTGTAGAGATTGAACGCATGGCCGCCGCTGGGACGGTTGGCGTCCTGAAAGACTTCCCAGGGGCCGGCGTAATCGATCATGACAGCGCCTTCGGAGATGGCGACGGCCACGGGAATGGCGCCTTTATCAGGAGGCGTCAGAGGTTTTACGGCGGGAAGGCTGTCGGCCGCTTTGGTGAATCGGGCCGCGGCCGTTACGCCGGCCACGGCAGTAAGCAGGGTTCGTCGGGTCATGGCATTCTCTCCTTCATTCAGAGCGCAAAGCATTTTGGGGGTCGATACGCGCGGCGCGGCGGGCGGGCACGTAGGCGGCCAGCAAAGCGGCGCCGAACAAGACGGCCGATACCAGCGTGTAGGTGGCCGGGTCGGTCGGCTGAACTTCGAAGAGCAGCGTTTTCAAACTGCCGGTCAACTCGACGGCGCCGGCCAATCCGACGGCCAGGCCGATGATTACCAGGAGCATTCCCTGGCGCACCACGAGGCGCACGATATCCCCGGGGGTAGCGCCCAACGCCATGCGGATGCCGATCTCACGGGCACGCTGTCGCACGGAGAGGGCCAGCATGGAGCCGATGCCGGCGACGGCGATGATCAGGGCCAGGACGGCGAAGAGTCCAAATAAGTCGGCGCTGGTGCGCGGGGAGGCAATCGACTCGGAGCGGGCTTCTTCGAGAGTCTTCGTCTCGGTGATGGAGATTTGCGGATCGATAGCCAGGATGGCGCGGCGCACCTGGCTGGGAAGAGTGGCCGGGTCGCCCGCGGTGCGCACCAGAAGGCTGCCAACTATACCCACTTGCGCCAGCGGCATGTAAAGTTGCTCGGGGGCTTCGCGCGCCAATCCGAACTCTTTCACATCGCCCACCACGCCCACGATAGTGGTCCACTTCTTGCCGTCATTGAATGTAACGCGCCGGCCGATGGGGTCCTGTGCGCCCCAGCGCTTGCGGGCCAGCGAGCGGCTAACCAGCGCAACGGGCGGCGCGGTCTGGTTATCGGAATCGCGGAACAGGCGCCCGGCAACCACCGGAACGCCCAGGGTCTGGAAGTATCCAGGCGTGACGGTGCGAAGGTTAGCGACTTTTGGCTGTTCGGCGCCGGACAGTACAGCGCCCTCGATCCGGAAACTCTGGCCCATGTCGTTCATGCCGAATGTATCGGGATCCATCGGGAAGCTGGATGCGATGGCGGCCACGCCGACGCCCGGCTGCGATTGCACCTTATCCAGCAGCCGCTTGATGATCGATGCGACTTCGGTATCGTTGCCGTACTTCGACCAGGACAGATCGAAGCCCACCGCCAGCACACGCTGCGGCACGAATCCGGGATCGACGCTCCGCAGTTGAATGAAGCTGCGGACCATCAAGCCGGCGCCGATCAGGAGCACGTACGAGAAGGCCACCTGCGCGGCAATCAGCGCGCCGCGCATCCAATTGCGGCGGGCCGGCGGCGCGAGCTGCATGCCGCTCTCTTTCAACCCGGCGGCCAGCCGGGAGCGCGAATAGAGCGCCGACATGGAGCCGAAGATGACGGTGGTGGCGACGGCGCAGAAGACCGCGAAAAGCAGGACCCAAAAATCGATGCCGATTTCGCGCGCGCGAGGCGTAAGCTGGCCGGCGAACTCGGTGAGGAGCCGCAGGCTGCCGGTGGCGCAGAGCATGCCGACGCCGGCGGCCAGGAGCGCCAGGATCAGGCTCTCGGTGAGCAACTGCCGCAGCAGGCGCGCGGCGCCCGCCCCCATGGCGGTACGGATGACCAGCTCCCGCTCGCGTTGGGCCATGCGCGCCAGGATGAGTTTGGCCACGTTGGCACAGGCAATCAGCAGGACGATGGCGGCGGCGGCCATCAGTAATAACAGCATGGGCCGGGCGCGCGCGGTGAGCTCGCCGCGCAGCCCCGCCGAAGCGATCCCGTAGCCCGCGGTCCGGGGGTACGCTTTCGGATAATCCTGTTCCAGCCGGCCGGCAATGGCCGCAAGGTCGGCGTGGCACTGCTGCAGAGTGACGCCGGGCTTCAGACGCCCGAACACGCGCATCATGCGGCCCTCGCGGTTTTCGGTCTGGCGGGCGCGGAACGGACAGGCGCTGGACGGCATGTAGATGTCGTTCTCATTGGGGTACTGCGGGATGGGAGGCAGCACGCCGACCACCGTGTGCACCTTGTCGTTCATCTGGTAAGTCTTGCCGACGATTGCGGGATCGCCGCGTTCGGCGGACTTCCAGAACTCGTAGCTGAGCAGCAGTACGGCGGGGGCGCCGGGTGTGTCGTCGTCGGCGCGAAAGGCGCGGCCGAGCAGGGGCTTGACGCCGAACATATCGAAGAATGCGGGCGAGACAACGCCGGTGCGCACGCGATGCGACTCGTCGCGGCTGAGCAGGGTAAAGGTCATGCTGTGGTACTCAACCAGCTCGCTCAGGGTGCGGTTCCGGCGGCGGTAGTCCGCGATCTCGGGCGCCGAGAAACGGATGTCGTCCTGCCCGATCTTGACGGCCGTCTGCCGCAGGATCACCAACCGGTTGCCATCGGCGTATGGCAAGGGCTTCAGCAGCACCGATTCGACGACGCTGAAGATGGAGGTATTCGCGCCGATAGCCAGACCCAGAATAAGCACGGCGGAAAGCGAGTAAACAGGGTTTTTGCGCATCATGCGCAGGGCGTAGCGGATGTCGTGCGCCAGCACGCTGAAATGCTCGCGGGGGGCCATGCGGACGATATCGAGGATAGTGGCTCCCCACATGCGGAGCAGGCCGGGGAGGCCGCGGTCGCGCCAGGTTTCGTCGTGCTGCTCGCGAAAAACCTGTTCCATGTCGTCGCCGAATTCGCTGCGGAAGTCCACGGGCAGCAGGCGGAGCACGGCCCGGTAGGCGCGTCCGGCAAACCAGGGGCGCGGCACGATCAGGCGGACCTCAACGCCTGGATTAAGCGCTTGGAGCGGGCGCGGGCGAGCAACTTCTCGAGGCGGCGGGCTTCGTCGACGGCCACGGCACGGCCGGGCGGGGTGAGGCGGTAGTAGCGGCGGCGCTGGTCGTCTCCGGCGGAGAGGCGGCCGGTGACTTCGACGATCAGGCCGTCTTCGAGGAGGCGCTTGATGAGGCCGTACAGCGTGCCGGTGCTGAGCTGGACTTCGCCGGCGGTATGGGCGGCGACTTCTTTAAGGATGGCGTAGCCGTGCTTGTCGCCGTCGGCCAGCGCCAGCAGGACGTGGAACATGGCGGGCGTGAGGCCTGCCTGGGAGTTCGACATTTTCCCTCCGGGATGACTATGGCGTCATCCAATATATCGTGATCAACTATAGTGTATGACGGAGCAGGGGTGAAAACGATAGAAGAAAAGCAGATTTGGCCGCCGATGGACGCCTATGGACGCCGATAAGGCCAGGATTAACGTCTAGAGGCAGGGTCCTCAGGATCGTCGGGCGGACCGAAATATTCTTTCTCCCCAGTGGTCGGATCGACCCAACACAGACGAACTGGTGACTGCGGACGGCTCACGTCGTCACTTTCCTGGAAGGCCTGCAGCCTGGTGTAGGCCCTGTAATAGGATTGCTCCATGCGCATCTGCCAGCGGGAGTTGCGGTCGAGTTCCTCGGTGTCGATGTCGTCCTCGCTGAGCAGGGCGGTTTCGATGCCTTTGAGGCGCTCCAGGCGCCAGCGGGCGTCGGCCATCTGCTTGAGCAACCAATGTTCGTGTTTGGTGGAGGGTTTGAAATCCTCGACGATGTCATTAAGCAGGGCGGCGTTTTCGCCGGGGTCTTCGCCGGGCATGATTACGGTGCGGGAGCGCATTCCGTGCTTGAAGGCGTTGTTGCGGCTGACGGCCTTGCCGGCCGCGGTGCGCGGGCCGGTGGATTTGCCTGGTTCCGGTTGATTAGACATGATTTGTCCGAACGAACTCCCCCCCCCGGGAGGCCGCGAGAAGCCATCCTGTTTTCAGGCTAGCAGGCGAGGGTGGGCGGAACGGGGTTTATGGGGAGGGGCGGTGGCTGCAGGTTGTTGATAATGTGGGCGGCGCGGGTGGATTAATTTGGGGCTCGGGTTGTGAATGGCTACCGCGGCTCAGTTCATTTAATCTAATATTCACGGAACGGTCGATTTCGTCGGGTAGGAGGCTCTAAAGCGGGCAACGGTTCACGCGCGAGCGAGTTACCGTGACACTTGAGGCG
The DNA here is from genome assembly GCA_035308525.1 of Bryobacteraceae bacterium. GTDB lineage: Bacteria > Acidobacteriota > Terriglobia > Bryobacterales > Bryobacteraceae > Bog-159. The sequence goes on along the minus strand of DATGGM010000014.1, from coordinate 3,882 downwards.
GGGCCGTAAGCCACTTCTTCAGCCGGCGAGGACTTCGACGCAGTCGGGGCCGCAGATTTTTTCCAGGGCGGCGCGGAATTCGCGGTCGGGGCGAACCTTGGCAGGGACGTCGAGGATGACGGAGAAGTCGCGGGGCATTTCCAGGCGCAGGCGGACTTCGGCGTCACCGGGCTTGGCGCGGAACAGGTCACTGAGCGCGGCGGACTTGTCGGCGCCGTTGCGGCCCAGCCATACACGGATCGAGATCAGGGCCGGTAGGTTGACGCGGGCGGTTTCGAGGGGCTGAATATCCTGCACGGAGATTTTGGGCTGGCTGTTGTCTTCGGGCAGCACCAGGCCGCGCACCATCACGGCGCTATCCTCGACGAGCAGCGGGGCGAGGCGCTCGAAGCCGGCGGCGAAGACCATGCCATCGACGGCGCCGGCGCGGTCTTCGATCTGGAAGGCGGCCCAGGGCTTCTGATCGCGGTTGCGCTTGCGCTGGATGCCGGTGAGCACGCCGCAGAGGGTGACCTCGTTTCCTTTTTCCAAGCCTTCCAGGGTGCTGGTGTCGTGTGTGGAGAACTCGCGGATCTTATCTTCGTAGTGATCGAGCGGATGGCCGGTGACGTAGAAGCCGAGCATTTCCTTTTCGCCCTGGAGCTTCTCGCGGCCGGTCCAATCGGGCAGGGCGGGGAGGGGCTTTTCCACGGGCGCCGCGGCGGCTTCCAGGTCGCCGAACAGGCCGCCCTGGCCACACTCGCGGTCGCGCCAGACGCGCTGGCCGGCTTCCATGGCGCCTTCCACGGCGGCGAACAACTGGGCGCGATTGCCTTCGAGCGAATCCATGGCGCCGGCGCGGATAAGGCTTTCGATCATGCGCCGGTTGATGGAACTGAGATCCACGTGTTCGCAGAACTCGTAGATGGAGAGGAAGCGGCCGAGTTTTTCGCGGGCCACCCGGATGGCTTCGACGGCATTGGGTCCGAGGTTCTTGACCGCGCCCAGGCCGAAGCGAATGGCGTTGCGGTTGGGGTCGGTGGAATCGGGGGTGAAGGTGCGGTCGCTGGCGTTGACATCCGGCGGGAGGACGGTGATCTGCATTTCACGGCACTCGTTGATGTACTGCACGATCTTGGCCGGGTTGCCGGTTTCGGCGGTGAGCAGGGCGGCCATGAAATCGACCGGATAGTGGGCTTTGAGGTACGCGGTGACGTAGGCCAGATACGCGTAAGCGGCGGAATGCGACTTATTGAAACCATAGCCCGCGAACTGCTCCATTAAATCGAAGATCTTCTCGATTTTCCGCTGGGGGAAGCCCTTGGCCAGCGCACCCTTGATGAAGCGCTCGCGCTGGGCGGCCATCTCCTCGGCCTTTTTCTTTCCCATGGCGCGGCGCAGAATGTCGGCCTCGCCGAGCGTATAGCCGGCCAGGACGTTGGAGATCTGCATGACCTGTTCCTGGTAGACGATGACGCCGTAGGTTTCTTCGAGCAGCGCTTTGAGCTCAGGCAGGTCGTAGGCGACAGCTTTGCGGCCGTGTTTGCGCTCGATGAAGTCGTCGACCATGCCGCCTTGCAGGGGGCCGGGGCGATAGAGGGCGTTGAGCGCGGTGAGGTCTTCGATGCGGCTGGGATGGTAGCGGCGCAGGATGTCGCGCATGCCGGAGGATTCGAACTGGAAGATGCCGCTGGTGAGAGCCTTGGAGAAGATGGCGTAGGTGGCGGGGTCGTCGAGGGGCAGCTCGTCGGGCACCAGGCGCACGCCGTGGCGCTTCTCGATCAGGTGGAGGGCGTCGTCGATGAGGGTGAGGGTGGTGAGGCCGAGGAAGTCCATCTTGAGAAGCTGGAGCTTCTCGAGGCCATTCATGTCGAACTGGGTGACAATTTCTTCTTTATTGGTGCGGTAGAGAGGAATGAGCTCCTTGAGCGGCTGCGGCGAAATCACCACGCCGGCGGCGTGCACGGAGCAGTTGCGCGCCATGCCCTCGAGGCGCAGGGCGACTTGCAGGATTTCGGCGACGCGGGGATCCTTGCGCTCCAGCTCGGCGAATCCGGGCTCGGCTTTCATGGCGTCGCTGAGCGAGATGTTGAGGACGCTGGGCACCAGCTTGGTGACGCGCTCGACATCGGCGAAGCTCATGTCGAGGACGCGGCCCACGTCCTTGATGGCGGCGCGCGCTTGCATGGTGTTGAAGGTGATGATCTGGGCCACCTGCTCGCGGCCGTATTTCTCGGTGACGTACTGGATGACTTCGCCGCGGCGGTTCATGCAGAAGTCGATGTCGATGTCGGGCAGGCTGATGCGCTCGGGGTTGAGGAAGCGCTCGAAGAGCAGGCCGTATTCCAGCGGATCGATATCGGTGATGCCCATGGAATAGCCGACCAGGCTGCCGGCGGCCGAGCCGCGGCCGGGGCCGACGGGAATGGATTGGGATTTGGCGAAGCGGATGAAATCCCAGACGATCAGGAAGTAGCCGGAGAATTTCATCTTCTGGATCATCTGGATTTCGCGATCCAGGCGCTCGGCATATTCCGGCAGGTCGTGCTTGAGGCGGCCGGCGGCGCGCAGCGCTTCCAGGCGGGTGCGGCGGCCTTCGAAGCCCTGGCGGGCGACGTATTCGAAATAGGTGTCGGTGGAGTGCTCGGCGGGGACTTCGAATTTGGGGAACGGCTCCTTGATCTTTTCGAGATGGACTTGGCAGCGCTGGGCGATTTCCCAGGTGCGGTCGAGGGAATCCTCCAACTCACCGAAGAGGTGCATCATCTCGGCGCGGGATTTGAGATAGAAGTCGGGCGTATTCCAACGCATGCGCGTGGCATCGCTCATGGTTTTGCCGGTCTGGATGCAGAGCAGCAGCTCGTGGGCGCGGGCGTCGTCGCGGCGCAGGTAGTGGGCGTCGTTGGTGGCCACCAGGGGCAGGCCGGTCTCAGCGGAGAGGCGGTGGATGGCGGGGATCAGGCGCTTGTCCTGCTCGAGGTGGTGGTCCTGGATTTCGAGGAAGAAATTGCCTTTGCCGAACATGTCGGAGTAGGCGTGGGCGGTGCGGCGGGCTTCGTCGTAGCGGTCGGCCAGCAGGATTTCGGGGATGTCGCCGCGCAGGCAGGCGGACATGCCGATCAGGCCTTTGGCGTGGCGGGAAAGGAGGTCCTTGTCGATGCGGGGCTTGTAGTAGAAGCCTTCGAGGTAGGCGGTGGAGACCAGGTTGATGAGATTGCGGTAGCCCTCCTGCGTTTCGCAGAGCAGGATGAGGTGATTGTAGCGGTCGGTGTCGGAGCGGGTCTGGAGGCCCTGCTGGGAGACATAGACTTCGCAGCCGATGACCGGGTGGACGCCTTTGGCTTTGGCGGTGTTGTAGAACTTGACGGCGCCGAAGAGGTTGCCATGATCGGTCATGGCGACGGCGGGCATTTTCTGTTCGACGACCGTGTCCATGAGCTGGCCGATCTCGCAGGCTCCGTCGAGCATGGAGTAATCGGTATGGCAGTGCAGATGGACGAACGGGGCTTCCGGCATGGCGTTCCTTTTGGTTCGGGCTTCCGGGGAGGTATTTCTATTTTACGACAGGACAGCCTCGTTCCATCGGCGTTTAGCGGCGTTCATCGCGGACCATAACGCAACACATATTTCGGCCGCGGATGAACGCAGATAAAACTCACGGTTAGTCGAATTCGCGGCGGGGCGGGGCCTGGCCGGGACCCACGCGTCCGGCGGCGATTTGCGCGCGATGGTAATTCTCGCCCTTGATGGGTCCGCCGGCCATGCGGCGCAACATGGCGATCTGGCCCACATGCGTCAGGGCGTCGGCGATGGGGCCCTGGAACAATTTCTCGGCGGACTCATGGAGCGGCGCATCGGAGGCGAGGAAAGCGTCCAGCGTTTCCAGCGCGGTGAAAAAGCGCC
>DATGGM010000013.1:0-96720 GCA_035308525.1 Bryobacteraceae bacterium | reverse complement strand
TGCCCTCGGCGCCTTCGCCACCGGCATCACCGTGGTGGTGGTGCTGGCGGCCAAGTTCCTGGACGGCGCCTGGATCACGCTGCTCCTCATCCCGTGCATGCTGGCCGCGATGATCGCGGTGCGCCGCCAGTACCATCGCGTCGGAATGTTAATCGGAAGCCAGACGCCGCTGGAGTTGCGCAGTTTCACCGCCCCGCTGGTCGTGGTGCCGCTGGATCGCTGGAGCAAGATCGGAAAGCGCGCGCTCATCTTCGCGCTCACCATTTCGCCCGACGTGGTGACCGTGCACATCGATTCCGGCGAGCGCACCGGGTATCTGAAGCAGGAGTGGCACGATTTCGTGGAGTATCCGGCCCGGCAGCTCGGCATGTGCCCGCCCAAACTGGTGGTGATCTCGTCGCCCTACCGCTTCGTGATCAATCCCATCGTCGACTATGTCCTGGAGCTGGCCGAAAAGAACCCGGACCGCCAGCTCGCCGTCATCATTCCCGAGATTGTGGAGCGGCGCTGGTACTACCACATGCTGCACAACCAGCGCGGCGCGGCATTGAAAACCATGCTGTATTTCAAGGGCAACGAGCGCATCATCGTCATCAACATGCCCTGGTACGCCTGACCGCGCCATAATCGAAGAATGATCGCAGCCATGTCGGTGGCCGGCCTGTTGTACCGCTTCGATGCCGGCGGAGACGGGGAAGCCGCCAAGAGTAAGGAACTCGTGCTGGCGATGCTGGCTTCTTCGGCGGCGCCGTTCTCGCGGCGGCAATTCAATCCCGGCCACGTCACCTGCTCGGGCCTGGTGCTCAGTCCTGGCCGGGACGGAATCCTGCTGGTGCTGCACCGCCGGCTCAAGCGCTGGCTACTTCCCGGAGGCCACGTGGAGCCGGAGGACCTGGCGATCGGCGACGCGGGTCGGCGCGAAGTCGTCGAGGAGACCGGGGCGGTCCTGCGCGAGGATGCGTCGCCGCTGTTGGTGGGAGTGGATGTACACGGCATCCCTCCGCGCGGCGATGAGCCTTTCCATCTGCATCACGACCTGACGTTCCGGTTCGAAGCCGCCTCCACCGATTTTGTGGCGGCCGAGGAGGTGCGCGAGGTGGCCTGGTGCAGTGTGGCCGAGTTCGACCGCTATCAGTTGCCGGGCAACATCCGGCGCGATTTCGCTCGCGGCAGGCTATAAAACAGCACAAGTATTCGTCCAAGGCTAACTATTTGCTGGTGTAATATCATTTTCAGAGGTGGACAGTATCTCCGGCGTGGAGGCCAACCAGCCCGTGACGGTAATGGAGGGGAAGGCATGATTCGGAGGTATGCGGCCGCGGTGCTTCTGGCGGCGATGGCGGCGGGAGCGTCGCTCGACAACGGTACGCGCCAGCTCTCGCGCGACATCTTCCGCCAGTTAATCGAAATCAACACTACGGACTCCGTGGGGAGCACCACCATCGCCGCGCAGGCCATGCGGCAGCGTTTGCTCGACAACGGATTCGACCCGGCGGATGCACGCGTGCTCGGGCCAAATGACCGGAAGGGGAATCTGGTGGCGCGCCTGCGCGGCAGCGGCGCCCACCGGCCGCTGTTGATCATCGGCCACCTGGATGTAGTGGAGGCGCGGCGCGAAGACTGGACCACGGATCCCTTCCAGTTCGTCGAGAAAGACAGCTACTTCTACGGCCGGGGCACGCAGGATATGAAGATGAACGACGCGGCGGTGGTGACCGCGTTGATCCGGTTTAAGCGGGAGGGCTACCGGCCCGACCGCGATGTGATCCTGGCGCTGACCGCGGACGAAGAGGGCGGCAAATCGAACGGCGTCGACTGGCTGCTGCGGAATCATCGAGAGATGATTGATGCCGAATTCGCGCTGAACCCGGACGGCGGCGGCGTGACGACCATCGGAGGCAAGCCTGTCAACGTGGATATCGAGGCGAGCGAGAAACTCTATGCCGATTTCCAGATTACCGCCCTCAATCCCGGCGGCCATAGTTCGCTGCCGGTGCCTGACAACGCCATTTATCACATTGCCGGCGCACTGGTGCGCCTGGAGCGATCGCCCTTTCCATTTGAACTGAACGAAGTGACCCGTACTTATTTTGAACGTCGCGCCGTAGTCGAAACCGGGCAGACGGCCGCGGACATGCGCGCCATCCTGCGCACGCCGCCCGACGAAGGCGCGGTGGCGCGGCTGTCGCGGGATGCGCGCTTCAATTCCACCATGCGCACTACCTGCGTGTCTACCCGGCTCAGCGGCGGGCACGCCAACAATGCTTTGCCGCAGATGGCCCAGGCCAACGTAAATTGCCGCATCCTGCCGGGCCACTCGGCGGAAGAGATCCGTCAGAAGTTGATCGCCATTTTCGCCGATCCCGCGGTTGCCGTGCGCTACGTGAATAACTCGTACGCGGTCTCCGACAGGGCTCCAGTCGCCAAAGCTTTTCCGCCCGTCTTGCCCAGGCCCGAGATTCTTCGGCCGCTGGAGCGTGTCGCGGCGGAGATGTGGCCCGGCGCGCCGGTGATTCCGGAGATGGAAACGGGGGCATCGGATAGCATCTACACCATAGCCGGCGGCATACCGACCTACGGCGTGAGCGGAGCCGCCATCGACCAGGACGATATTCGCGCCCACGGCAAGGATGAACGCCTGCGCGTCGAAGCCTTTTACGATGGTGTGGAGTTTTATTATCGCTATCTAAAGGCCATCACATCGGGCCGGAACTGATGCAGTACCGCTGCTGCTTGACTTGTCTCCGGGCTCTGGTTAAATAGGAAGAGCCGCAGGACCGCACTTCACCGGGATTTAACGGCATCATTTCATGAGCACTGGGCTGGCTCCCTCCCCCGTTACCGACGCCGAACCACGGCCGCTGGCGCTCTCCGCCAAGCTGTTGTACGGCGTGGGCGAGATGCCTATCACCGTGTTAATGGTGCTGTCAGGCCTCTTTATCCTGTTCTTTTACAACTCGGTGATGGGATTGCCGGCCACGCTGGTGGGTGTGGGGTTATTCACGAGCCTGGCGCTGGATGCCATCACGGATCCGCTCATCGGGCACCTCTCGGATCGCAGCCAGCACCGGCTGGGCCGCCGCCATGCCTTCATGCTGCCGGGCGCGCTGGGCATGGGACCGTGCTTCTTTTTACTGTTCAGTCCTCCGCGCCACCTGGGGCACACCGGGTTGTTTCTGTGGCTGTTGGGCACGATGATAGCGCTGCGCGCGACCAGCGCGATCTACCGCATCCCCTACCTGGGCCTGGGAGCCGAGTTGAGCCGCGGCTACGACGACCGTACCAAAACAATGGCCATACGCGCGGTGTTCGGGCTGGTAGGCACGCTGGCAGCGGCGGGGCTTTCCTTCGCCCTGTTCTTTCCCGCTACGGCCGACGGATCCGAGCCCAAGCTGCAGTACAGCGGTTATCCCCACCTGGGGCTGGCCTTCGGCGCGCTGATGACCATCAGCGGGCTGGTCTGCTTCTTCGGCACGCTGCGCTACCGGACAATCGGCGCGGGCCACAGTGCGAAGTCGCCGTCCTTTCTTTCCGCTTTCCGGATTTCCATGCAGAATGTCGAATTCCGGAAGATCTGGGGTTCGTCGACTACCTTCTTTCTGGCCGTGGTGCTCAACGCCAGCATGGCAATTCAGTATTTCACGTGGTATGCCAAGATCAGCGGCGGCGGAACTCTGAGCGGCATTCAGACCTCGTTTTATCTGGGCGCGCTGGCAGGCGTCTTCGGATGGATGGCGCTGGCCAAGCGCACCGAGAAGCGCACGCTTGGCATGATCGCGATCACGGCGATGGCCACGGTGCTGGTAATGGCTACCCTGCTGGTGGGCGAAGGACGGCTGTTCGGCACGGGCCACGCTCTTCCGCTTATCATCGGCAGCGTGATCGGCGGCATGTTCGCGAGCGCGGTGTGGGTGATCCCGCCATCCATGGTGGCGGATGTCGCCGATACCGACGAGCTGCGGACGGGCCTGCGGCGTGAGGGCATCTTCTTCGGCATCTCGAACTTTGGGGAAAAGATTGCCGCGGGTGGTGCGCTGCTACTGGCGGGCGCGCTATTAACCGTTGCGGGGAAACTGTCGCATGGCGCACCCACAAGCGCCCCGGCCGCTACGCCTTACCTGGGCATTTTGTACGGCATAGTTCCAGCGGTGCTGCTGATGGCCTCATTGGCGTTTCTGATTCCGTATAAGCTGGACCGCCGCGCGGTGCATGATATCCAGCGCGAGCTAACGGCGCGGCGCAACAGCGCCTAGTCCGCGCGAGCGGAATGCCAGGGCGGTCAGCAATAACGACGTCGCCAGAAGCGCTCCATCCCGCAATAAAGTCACCCAGGAGATGCGTTCGCCGGGACCGAAGCAGCCGCAATCGATTTCCAGCCCCTTGACGATTGCCCGGATCATCAACGCAAAGAAGACTGTCAGCAGCACGGAAGTGGTAACTGTGGAAACCCGCCGCCACGCGCCGGCGATGAGCACCAGGCCCAGCAAGAGCTCGAACCATGGCAGCGTGCGCGCCACCACCTCGGCCGCCCAAAGTGGAAGCGCCTGGTAAGAGCCGATGGCGATGGCAAACATGGCCCAGGGCTCGCGGAGTTTCAACCAGGCGGCGTACACGAATACCAGGCCCAGTAAGATCCGCAGAACTAAAGTAACCCAGCCCCAGAGGGTCCTACTGTCCAAGAAGTCCATCGAAGGATGACTTCACCCACTTATAGTTGAACAGTCCTTCGCCGAATAAGCGGAACTGCTTTGACTTATAAGTCACTAACATGGTGGGGGTGCTGGCCACCGGAAGCGCCTGGCCCTCCTTTAGATCGTGATCAATGCTTTGTTTCACGCTTGGGTCTTTCATGAGCACGGCCACCTTCTTGCGCTCGGCGGGTGTCAGCACCGGAGCGACGGCCTGCTCCACTTTGCCGTCCGTGGACCAAAACACCTGACTGGCAAAGAGAGCGTTGGCCGCCGGTTCGTACTTGCCCAACTGCGCGCAGGCGCATGCCAGCTCAGCGGTCTTGCGCCCGTAGGCATGTTGGGGCAGCGGGAAGTATCTGTATACCAGGTACGCCTTACCGGAAGCCACGTAATCTTTCATAATGAGCGGCAGTTCTTCATCGTGAAACCGTTTGCACGCGGGACATTGGAAATCGCTGAAGACCTCGATAAGAATGGGAGCCTTGGGATCGCCGAAAGCGTTTCCTTTGACGGCGTCGGGAGCGGCCGCTAGAGAAGGCAGCAAGGCTGCGAGTGCGATGACCCAGAACCTCATAGGTCCATTGTAACGTATGGGTTATCCTGCTCCCTGGCCCCCGCGCCCTCTGCAGCCTGGGCGTAACATTTGTGTAACTTCTGGCTTCCACCGAGCATCTTAAAAATAGGACAAGCAGATCGTCAATTACCATGCTATGAAATTCTTCGCCGTATTTGCCCTATTATCAACAACTTTGCTTCCATCCGCCGCCATGGCGAAGAAAGCTGCGGCGTACCCGCTGACCTACGCGGGCGGCAGCCTCCCGCTGCATCAGAGCAAGGTCCGCGCCGCCCTCGGCAAAAATGAAATAGTCTTCATGCAGCATGATCGCCGCATTGCGGTCCCGGTCAAGAACATCACTGAAATCTCGTGTGGCACCGAAGTGCATCGCCGCTTGGGAGCTTCCATGTTGGATGTGGTTCCCCTGATGCACCTCGGCGAGACCGAGAATCACTATATCGGAGTGTCTTGGACCGGTGAAAATGGCAGCACCAGCCGCGCACAAGTCCTGCTCAAGTTGAGCCGCGCCGAATACCGCGATTTCCTGGCTGCTCTCGAGCAGGCCACCGGGATCAAAGCGGTCAACACCAACCAGGTCCCGACGGTCGTCCACTATCAGCTCTAAGCATCGCCATCAGCCGCGGCGATAATATTGTCATAGGATGAAAATCGCGCTGGCGCAGATCAACACCACGGTCGGCGATCTGGCCGGCAATGTGGATCGCATGATCCGCGCGGCGCGCGATGCCGCGACCGCGGGTGCTCAACTCGTTGTTTTTCCGGAGCTCTCCGTCACCGGTTATCCACCCCGCGACCTGGTCGAGAAGCCCACGTTTGTCGAGCGGTCCGTCGAGCAGCTCGCGCGGCTGGCGGCCGTCACCGCGCGCCTGCCTCTCGCCGTGATCGCCGGATACGTAGGACCTTCCCAGTCGCACACCGGCAAGCGCGCCACCAACAGCGCAGCCGTGCTGGCGGGCGGCGAAATCCTGTTTCGTCAGACGAAGATGCTGTTGCCGACCTATGACGTCTTCGACGAAGCCCGTTATTTCGTCCCTGCCGATGCCCAGTGCCTTTATTCGCTGGATGGCCACCGGGTCGCGCTGACCATCTGTGAAGACGCCTGGAACGACAAACAGTTCTGGGATCGCCCGCTCTATCGCCGCGATCCTGTGCAGGAACTCGCGGCCCGCGGCGCTGAGATCCTCATCAGTATCAACGCGTCCCCCTACCACATGGGTAAGCGCGCCCTGCGCCGCGAGATCTTTGAAGCTACGGCGCGACGCCACGCCATTCCGGTCGTGTATGTCAACCAGGTAGGCGGTAACGATCAACTGGTTTTTGATGGCACGAGCTTCGCTATCGATGCCGCCGGCCGCATGGTGGCCTCCGCTGCGTCGTTCGCCGAGGATCTTGTGATGTTCGATTCCGACTCCGGCACTGGCACCCGGCATGCCGGCTTGGAGGACGAATGTGAAGCCGTGTACGAGGCGCTGGTGATCGGCACGCGCGACTACATCCGCAAGTGCGGCTTCAGCCGTGTGCTCATCGGGCTCAGCGGCGGCATCGATTCCTCGCTCACTGCGGCGATAGCTGTGGACGCCTTGGGCGCCGAAAACGTCGCCGGCGTGGCCATGCCCGGGCCGTTTTCGTCTGACGGTAGCCTGAACGACGCGCGAGGGCTGGCGCTGAACCTGGGCATCCGCTTCGAGGTGACGCCCATCACGCCGGTATACCAGGAGTTCCTGCGCGGGCTCGACCCGCTGTTCGCGGGCGCTCCGCGGGATGTCACCGAAGAAAACTTGCAGGCGCGCTTGCGGGGCGTGACCCTGATGGCGCTCTCCAACAAATGGGGCGCACTGGTCCTCACCACCGGCAACAAGAGCGAACTGGCGGTGGGTTACTGCACGTTATATGGCGATATGTGCGGCGGTCTGGCCGTCATCAGCGACGTGCCCAAAACGCTGGTATATGAGCTTTCACGGATCGCCAACCGGCGGCATCCGGGCGCCATTCCGGAGAGCGTCTTCGAGAAACCGCCATCCGCCGAACTGCGCGCCGGCCAGAAAGACAGCGATTCGTTGCCGCCCTACGAAATCCTGGACCAGGTTTTGCGCGCCTACGTGGAAGATTACCAGACGCCCCGCCAGATTGCTCAGGATATGGGACTGCCGGTTGACGCCGTGGCGGATATCGTCAACAAGGTGGACCGCAACGAGTACAAACGCCAGCAGGCCGCGCCCGGCCTGAAGGTGACGTCGAAGGCGTTCGGTATCGGCAGACGCTTCCCGATCGCCCAAAAATACGCGGAGTGAGCGGAGAGAACTACCGCCGCTCGCGGTGCACCTCGCGGCGTTCTTCGTGACGCTCCACGCGCGGACCAACCGGCCGCACGCGCGGCACCGCATAGGAATGCGCGTAGCGGTCGCGGTTCACCCAGGTGCGCTCCCAGGGGCGGTGATCGATAAGGATCTCGTGCGTGCGCCATCCCAGCACGGGCCCAGCCCAGCCAAACGGCGCGAACGCTCCCACGAAAATGCCGGGACCGAACGTGATGCCCGCCCCCACGAAAAAGCCCGGGCGCCGCGCCACGAACACCACCGCCGGATCATAATAGGGTACGTAAACATAGCCCGGATTCACCGGCAGGATCTCAATGTCGCCGGGACCGTTGTCCACCACGCGATCCTGCGCATTGCTTTCCAGATAGCCGTCGTCCATGGCTTTCTCACGCATGCGCTGCACTGCGTCCATGACATCCGGACGCTGCGCCAGCACGGCGTTGCCGAGAGCCTGCGTCCAGCCCGGATCGCGCGCCATCATATCCAGCACTCCCGGAAAAGGCAGTAGCGCCAGAACGCTGGGATCGAACGGCAGATTATCTTCGTATATCGCTCTCGACAACTCGTCGCCGCGCAGATGGGAGTGCTGATTGGCCCAACCAGCCGCATCCGGTATTTCATTCCCATAAGTGGATGCGGTCAATACCTGCGCGAGCAGTGGATCGGGATACAGCGCGATCCGGCCCACCAGTTGGTCCAACTGTTGGGGAGCCATGGCAGGCGGAGGCTGAGAAGGGTAGCCCTGCTGCGGTGGGTAGCCCTGCTGTGGGGGATAGTTCTGCTGCGGCGGATAACCTTGCTGTTGCGGATAACCCTGCTGAGCAGGGTATCCGGGCGGTGGCGGTCCCTGCGCACCCGCCGCCGCGCAAATCGCCACCGCCATCAAGCTAGCCCAAACCCAGCGCATACGTTAACGCCTCCAGCCGCGGCCGAAACCCCAGTAACCGCGTCCCCAATACCCCCGGCCCCAGCCCGACCCCCAATAGAAGCCGAATCCCGGGCCCCAGTATGGGTATCCGTACGCATAATATGGATACGGGTTAGGGTAGCCGTACCCATAACCGGAACCATAGGGCGGTCCGGCCATGCGAGCCTGCATGTCGTAAGGCCGCTCGTAATCGCCCGGACCCACCCAGCGGAACGCCTGTGAAGCTCCCTCGGTGGATACCGTAATGGGAGCCTCGACCCGGAAAGTGAGGATCTGCTCCGGATACAGCAACGTGGGATGGCCGCGCGTCACCAGCACGCCCACGATCCCGGCCAGGGCGCCTGCGCCTGCCCCAATGGCCGCGCCAGTGCCCCAGCCGGCCGCCGCGCCGATCGCCGCACCTGTCGCGGTGGTCGCGCCCACGGCAGCCACGTCGCGCCCAACCGACGTGGGACCGTTCCGGCTATACAGTTGGGTCTGAACTGGCGCCGGTTGTCCATCAGCCAAGGTGAGATCTGTTAATTGAACCGCCAGCCGCGAGACGCCTTCCACGCGCCCCGCCTTCTTGGCTTCCACGACTTTGCCGCCTACCGTCTGCCCGCGATCCGCGACTACCACGCCATCCACCACGACGGGCTTTGCCAGCGTTGCCGAGAACGCGTCGCCAACGTGATTCCGGTCCGAAGACAATCCTTGGTTCAAACGCACCGTAACAAAGGTGCCAGGCTTGATCGTCAGTTTTGGCGGAATCGGACCGCGATTGACGTAAGCCGAAGGCGGATACGGGTTGGGAGGCCGTTGCCCGGGATACCGCTGGCTCGGGTATTGCTGACTCGGATACTGGCCCGGGTACTGCTGACCAGGGTATTGCTGCCCGGGATACGGTTGACCGGGATAAGGCTGCTGTTGTGCATCCGGCGGCGGCGGTGGACCCTGTTGCGAGTAGCTCGGATCCAGCGTGGGGCGCGGAGCTGCTTCTGGCGGAGCGACCGTATCCTGTTGAGGAGCCGGCGCGGCTTGCGGGGGTGGCGGTTCGTCCACTCTCCTCCATCCGCCACTGGGCGCACTCTGCTGTTGACCGTCGGGCGGGGGGCCCGGCGGTTGATCCTGCGCGAACATAAGGCTGGTTGCCACAACCAGACTGAGGGCTGCGCTTGAGACGGTATTGCGAACGATGCTCAGCGAATTGGTATACATAGAATGCGGCCTCATAAATGAAACGACGGCGTGTCTAATGCACTCGTTTCGCCAATCCTAATAGGCCGCTAAATATCTGATACCAAAGCATCAATCATGGACAATTCCTGGCCAAAAAGCACCGCCGCTGGTGTATTTCAGCCACTGGAAACCTACGCCTCGCGGTGATAGTCTAATCGTCAGGTGATTTATGCGAAAGACCCTTATTCTGTTTGCATGTTTGCTGTTGGCCAGCGTGGCTTTCGCCGCGCAAGGGCACGGCGGTGGCGGCGGTCATGGAGGCTTCAGCGGTGGCGGCCACGCATTTAGCGGCGGCGGTCACGCTTACGGCGGTGGTGCATATGCTGGTCGCGGGACAGGCGGCTGGGGTGGCGGCTATCGCGGCGGCTGGGGCGGCTATCGCGGCGGTTGGGGTGGCTATGGTGGTGGATGGGGTGGCTATCGCGGCTACGGCTGGGGTGGTTGGGGTCGCGGCTGGGGTTGGGGCGGCTGGGGTTTCGGCCTTGGCTATTGGCCCGGATATTACGGTTACGGGGGCTATCCCTACAGCTACGGATACTATAACCCCTATGATTATTACCCTGACCCGTACGATTATCCCTACGGATACGGATATTATCCGAACGCTTATGTGTACAGAGCACCGGGACCGGGCGTCGGAGTCGTGGTCGCTGTAGCCGACGGCGGTTGGCATCATTTCGGCCGGCCCTGATTACGCGTCGTTTCGGCTTGTCTCGGGTACGTAGCCGCATCGAAAGCATTCGACAATCGGTCGCGGCGTCAGCACAGTGACTGTCAGGCGACCCGGGCGGGGAATCTCGCTCGCGTAGCCGGCCGCTGTCCAGAGCACCAGCGCATTGCTCCAAACCAAATAGGCGTCTCCGTCGATTTCCACAAAGCAGCCGTTTGGCAGCGCCGCCAACGCCGACTGGTAAGTGACCTTCCCGCCAGAATTATCCAGGCGCGCGTGATGCAACTCGGCGTCGATTTCGGGTGCGCGCAGAGGCTCCGTGCGGCGCGGCACACCGCGACGCAGCCAGGCCTCCTTGAACGCATTAAAGCGCTGGCGCCGGCACTCCGCACAAGGCCTGTGGCCGGCGGCAAACGCAACCGCTTCATCAAGAAAGAAAAGCTCCGTGTAGCGCCCCGGAGCCATAACGGACCGCCGCCGTCGCTTGAATTCCAAAAGGCAGGAGATCCAGCGCTGCAGTTTGAATGGACGCACCAGTTCGCGTGAATCGTTGTGCAGCGCGCCCCGGTTCCCCATCAACGTCCCCCGAGCGGGAGAGCGAAAAATCGCACCCCACGGGTCTACGCGATTCTGCAGCGGCATTGCAAGTCCAACCCTCACATGATAAAAAATCTTGCAGGGGAATGAAATGTTTGGCCCGGCCGCATCACTTAGCCAGTGTGGACGGTTGTTGCGAGCTGCGCTCCCATAGCCAGCATGGTTCCTCCCCACTCCGTAGCGGCCTCGGAAACACGTAGCTCGCAGCAGCCTTCACGCTGCTTTCAGCCGTCCCGCCGCGCAGGTCTGCTACCATAAAAACTAAATTGACAGAAACCGCTCCAGGCGTACTGGCCCGAATTGTCGCTCATAAGCGTGAACAGCCCGCACCTACTCCTAGTGTGCGTAAACAATGGGAACGGCAAGCGGAACAGGAGCGCGCCGGACGCCGGGATTTCCGGCAGGCCCTGACTTTGAGGTCGCCGGCCATCATCGCCGAGATCAAGAAAGCGTCGCCCAGCAAGGGTCTGCTTTCGCATGAATTCGACCCTGGGCGGCTGGCACGGCAATACGAAGCGGGCGGCGCGGCAGCCCTTTCGGTTCTTACCGACAGGGCCTTTTTTCAAGGCAGCCTGGCCGACCTGGAGGCCGCTCGGAGTGTCTGCCGCCTTCCGGTGTTACGAAAGGACTTCACACTCGACGAGACCGATGTGCTGGAGGCTGCCGCGCACGGCGCGGACGCTATCCTGCTGATCGCCGCCATCCTGGAAGAGCACGAGATTCGCTATCTCAGCGCCAGGGCGGCCGACTGCGGCATGGCCGCGCTGGTAGAGGCGCACGACGAACTGGAGCTTGCCAAGGCGCTCGACGCCGGCGCCGCCATTATCGGCGTCAACAACCGCGATTTGACAACATTCGAGGTCACGCTGGAAACTTCCCTGCGTCTGGCGCCCAGGATTCCCGCGGGCGTGCTGAAGGTAGCCGAAAGCGGCATCCATTCCGCGCGGGACATCGAGCGGCTGCGCGCGGCGGGCTTTCATGCGTTCCTGGTGGGCGAGCATTTGATGAAATCCGCGGACCCGGCGGGGGCCGTGCGCGCACTGGTGACGCCATGATGCTGAAGATCTGCGGCATCACCAATCGCGAAGATGCGCTGGCGGCCATCGACGGCGGCGCTGCGGCTCTCGGATTTAACTTCTATGCCGTGAGCCCGCGGTACATCCAACCGGAAGAAGCGGCGGCGATTATTGCAGGGCTGCCGGCGGCGGTGTGGAAGGTTGGCGTGTTTGTGGATGAGTCCGCCGAGCGTATATTGGCTATTGCGCGGCAGGTTGGTCTGGACGTCGCGCAGCTGCATGGCAACGAACAGCCGGCGCAGTATCCGCCTGGCATGCGCGTGTGGAAGGCAGTCCGGGTGAAGGACGGTGCCGCCTGGGAGGCCGCGGCGGGCCGTGGGCCTGCCCCACAGGTAGAGGCGGTGCTGCTGGATGGTCCGGCATCCGGGCAGACATTCGACTGGACTCGCGCGCCGCACGGCATCGCCAAGCTGATTCTGGCCGGCGGCCTCGACGCCGGCAACGTCCGGCAAGCCATCCGGCAGGTACGGCCGTGGGGCGTGGATGCCTGTTCCCAAATCGAATACGCGCCAGGCCGCAAGGATCATTTGAAGATGGCTGCATTTCTGAAGGCCGCACTGGAGGCATCGTCATGACGTCGCAGCAACCCGACGCGGGCGGCCACTTCGGACCCTACGGCGGACGCTACGTGCCAGAGGTCCTAATGGCGCCGCTCGAAGAGCTCGAGAAGGCGTATCTCGAAGCACGCGCCGATCCGGCGTTCCAGGCCGAATTGAGCGATCTGCTGCGGCATTTCGCGGGACGCCCCACGCCGCTCTATTTCGCGCGCCGCCTGACGGAAAAGTTGGGCGGCGCACGCATCTATTTCAAGCGCGAAGATCTGTTGCACACGGGCGCGCATAAGATCAACAACTCACTGGGCCAGGGGCTGTTGGCGCGGCGCATGGGGAAACGGCGGGTCATCGCAGAAACCGGCGCCGGGCAGCACGGCGTGGCTACGGCCACGGTTTGTGCGCGGCTGGGCCTCGATAGCGTGGTCTACATGGGCGAGGAAGACATGCGCCGGCAGCGGCTCAACGTCTTCCGCATGCGGTTGCTGGGCGCGCAAGTGGTACCCGTTACAGCAGGTAGCCGCACCCTGAAGGATGCCATCAGCGAAGCCATGCGGGACTGGGTGACGAACGTGGCTACTACGTATTATTTGCTGGGGTCGGCCCTGGGATCGCATCCCTACCCGGTGATGGTGCGCGATTTTCAAAAAGTAATCGGCGAGGAAGCCCGCCGCCAGATTCTCGAAACCGAGAAGCGCCTGCCCGACGCGATTTTCGCCTGCGTCGGCGGTGGCAGCAACGCCATCGGCATATTTCACGCATTCCTGCCGGATGAAAGCGTGCGGCTGATCGGCATCGAGGCGGGCGGCAAAGGCACGAACTTGGGCGAGCATGCGGCACGTTTCCGCGGAGGAGCGCCCGGCGTGCTCCACGGCGCCCGCAGCTACCTGCTGCAGGACGAGGATGGCCAGGTTTCCCTGACTCACTCGGTTTCGGCAGGACTGGATTACGCACTCATCGGGCCGGAGCATGCCTGGCTGCACGACCGCGATCGCGCGGAGTATGTGGCCGCCAGCGACGGCGAAGCGCTGGAGGCGGCGCGCCTGCTCTGTCACGTGGAAGGATTGATTCCAGCGCTCGAATCGGCGCACGCGGTGGCCGAAGCGGTGCGGCGGGCGCCTTCGGCGCGGCACCAGATCTACATCGTAAACATGTCCGGGCGCGGGGATAAGGATATCGATATTTACCGCGAGAACATGAAGGAGCTGGATGACGGCGCCACGTAATCCGGAACCGGGCCGGCGGTGATGCAGCCAACCCGCATCGCGCGCTTGTTCGACAATCTCAAACGCGAACGGCGCAAGGGCCTGATCGCCTTCATCACCGCGGGTGATCCGTCTCCCGAACGCACTCCTGCGCTGGTGGAGGCGTTGGAGCGCGGCGGCGCGGACCTGATCGAACTGGGCGTGCCCTTCTCGGACCCCATCGCGGATGGTCCGGTGATCCAGCGCGCCGGACAACGGGCCATCGCCGCCGGGACCACGTTGCGCAAGGTGCTGGATATAGCAGCGGAGATTCGCCGCCGCTCCGAGATCCCGCTACTGCTGTTCACGTACCTGAATCCGGTGGTGCGCTATGGCCTGGAAGGTCTGGCGCGCGACGCGGCGGCCCGCGGCATCGATGGGTGCCTGCTCACGGACGCCAGCGTGGAAGAAGCCGGCGAATATGCGGAAGCCATGCGGCGCCACAACCTGGACACCGTCTTTCTGGCCGCCCCGACCAGCACGGAGCGGCGCCTCCGCCTGGTGGCGCAATACTCCACTGGGTTTGTCTACCTGGTTTCGCGCACGGGCGTGACCGGCGCGCGCGAATCGCTTTCCGATGCGGTCTCGCCACTGGTCGAGGCCATGCGCGCGGTGACGGATTTGCCGCTGGCGGTAGGATTTGGAGTCTCGCGCCCGGAGCATGTGGCGGAGCTGGGCCGCCAGGTGGAAGCCGTGGTGGTGGGCAGCGCCATTGTGAGCCTGATCGAGCGCAATCTGTTGAACGCATCGCTGGAGATCCAATTGGAATCCTTCGTGCGCGAGTTGAAGCACGGCTTCGCCATGTGCGCGGCGGAGACGCGGTGACCCTCGAAGATGCTTTGCGAACCCTGGAGGAGTATCGCGTCTCGATCGACGCCCTGGATCTGCGTCTGTTGCAGCTGCTCAACGACCGGACGCGCGTGGTGGAAGACATCGGCCGCGTCAAGCGCGCGGCCAGGCTGCCGATCTATGAGCCCAAGCGCGAAGACCAGGTATTTGAGAATGTCACCACCCATAATGACGGCCCACTCCCCGCCGAGGCCGTCAAGCGCATCTTCGAGCGCATCATCGACGAGATGCGCACTATCCAAAGAATACGAATGGAAACCGGCGGGGACGGAGATTCATAAATGCTAGTTGTCATGCAGCAGGGGGCCACCGAGGCCCAGATTCAAGCAGTCATCGACCGTATGGTGGGCGAGGGGTACGACGTCCATCGCTCCACGGGAGTCATCCATACCGTGCTCGGCGGAGTTGGCGGCAAGGTGGACGTGGACTTGGAGATTTTCGAGGTGATGGATGGCGTCAAGGAGGCGCACCGCATTGCCTCGCCCTACAAGCTGGCCAGCCGGAACTTTAGTCCGGGCGGCACGGTGGTCAAAATCGGCGGGGTAGCCATCGGCGGCCCGCAGGTGGTGGTAATGGCCGGGCCCTGCAGCGTGGAGAGCCGCGAGCAGATCGATTGCGTGGCGGCGCAGGTGGCCCACGCGGGCGCCCGCGTGATTCGCGGCGGCGCCTTCAAGCCGCGCTCCTCGCCCTACAGCTTCCAGGGTCTAGGCGGCGAAGGCTTACAGATGCTGCGCGAAGCCGCCGACCGCAATGGCCTGCTGGTGGTGAGCGAGGTGATGGATCAGATCCAGATCCCGCTGGTGGCCGAGTTCTCCGACATTCTGCAGGTGGGCGCGCGCAACATGCAGAACTTCAACCTGCTGCGCGAGTTGGGCAAGCAGCGCAAGCCGGTGCTGCTGAAGCGGGGAATTTCCGCGACCATTGAAGAGCTGCTGCTCTCCGCGGAATATATCATGGCGGGCGGCAATTACGACGTGATCCTATGCGAGCGTGGCATCCGCACGTTTGAAACCTACACCCGCAACACCATGGATATCTCCGCCATCCCGGTGGTGAAGAAGCTTTCCCATCTGCCGATGGTGGCGGATCCCTCGCACGGCACTGGAAGGCGCGACAAGGTGGCGCCTATGGCCCGCGCCGCAGTGGCCGCGGGGGCCGACGGGCTGTTGATCGAGGTGCATCCGGATCCCGACCGGGCCCTCAGCGACGGCGCCCAATCGCTGCGTCCCGAGCAGTTTGAAGAGTTGATGCGCGATCTGCGCATGATTGCGCCGGCGGTAGGCCGATCGATCTGATGGAAACGGTTGCCATCGTCGGTGTCGGGCTGATCGGCGGCTCATTCGGGTTGGCCTTGCGAAAAGCCGGCTTCACCGGCACGGTTCTGGGCGTCAGTTCGGCTGCGGCGATTGCGGCGGCGCTGGAGCGCGGCGCGATCGACCGCGGCGTCACGTTAGAAGAGGCGGGGCGTTCCGCGGACCTGTTGTACCTGGCGCAGCCGATCGGCCGCATTCTGGACACCCTGCATCATCTGGACCCGCTGGTGCGCCCAGAGGCCCTGATTACCGATGCCGGCAGCACCAAGCATGTAATTGTGACCGAGGCGCGCAAGCTGGTCCGCCGATGCCAGTTTCTGGGCGGACATCCGCTGGCCGGAAAGGAAAAACGCGGCGTAGGTGAAGCGGACGCCGACCTGTTCCGTGGGCGAACCTATGTGCTGACCCCGGCGGGACCGGAGGAACTCGAGACGCCCCCGGCACGCGCGTTCGTTGCGTGGCTGGACCGCATCGGCGCCAAGACCGTAGTGCTGGGCGCCGCCGAGCACGATCGGGTGGTCTCGTTTACCTCGCACCTGCCGCAGCTTGCTTCCACAGCACTGGCCGCGACCGTGGCGCAAAACCTGACGTCACCCGAAGACTTGCAGGTGTCCGGCCCGGGGCTGATCGACAGCACGCGGCTGGCGCTCAGCGCCTATGAACTGTGGCGCGACATCCTGGCGACCAACAGCGTATCGATCGAGCAAGCGCTCACGGCATACATCAACGAGCTGGAGCAACTCCGCGAGAACCTTCGCACGCGCGGCGCGCAGGAGGAGTTTCTGCGCGCCGCTCAATTAGCGGAGAAGGTCAGAAGAGCCTCCGCCGCCTGTTAGAAGCGCAAAGGGGCGCGTTTTGCCGCGCCGCCATACAGGCGAGGAACTCCTTAGATTCAAGCGGCGCGGGTCGCTCCGTCTTGCGCGTGTTCCTCAAAAGCGCAAAGGGGCGCGTTTTGCCGCGCCGCCATACAAGCGAGGAACTCCTTAGATTCAAGCGGCGCGGGTCGCCCCGTCTTGCGCGTGTTCCTCAAAAGATCAGCTTGGCGGCCAGTTGCAGGTTGCGGCGGTCGTTTTCCGACTGCGGAGTCCCGACCGGCGCACAGCCGTAACAGGCCGGGATAAACGACGTCGTCAGGGTATCCGCGGCAGCACCGTCCACGTACAGGTTGGAGTGATTGAACAGGTTATATGCTTCGCCGCGGAGCTGCAGCTTGAACCTTTCTGTAATATTGAACGTCTTGTAAACGCCCACATTCAGGTTCCAGTAGCCGGGTCCGCGGAATGTGTTGCGCCCGGTCATGTCGTTCGGGTAAGGCGGCAGATCCGAGAAGAAGTACGTCGGATTGGTAAAGTGGTCCATCGAACTGGTGGAAAGCGGCAGGAAGTTGAACGTATTCGGCGTGCTGGTGATGGCCGGCGGCGCTCCGCTTCCGTTCACCGATACTGGCGAAGTGAATGCTGCGTACGGGCAATAATAGTAGTTCCAGGTGCAGTCGAAGATCGAGTACGGAGAACCGGTGCGCGCCGTGAAGATGGGTGATAGGCTCCAGCCGCCCAGAAGCTGCGTGGCGAGCCCGTGGCCGTGCTTAAACGCGGGCTCTGTCCAGACCGCGCTCACCACCACCCGCTGCCGGGTGTCGAAGTCCGAATTGCCCTTGCCGATGTTCGGCTCAAATGGATTCAGCAGGCCAAGGATATAGTCTCCGCCGCTGGCAGCCAGCCCATTGGTGTCGCTAAAGCTGCTGCTCAGGTTGTCGGTCGAATGCGACCAGGTATAGTTGAAGTTCAACTGCAGGCCGCTATTGGCAATGTTGTTGATCACCGACCGCAGAGTCAGGCCGTTATACATGGAGTAGGCTTTGTCGCCGCGCACGTTGATGGGGCCATATTGCGGATTCAACACCGCGTTGCAGACTCCCGCCGTCCCGCCGGTTCCCAGGTAGAACGCCTGCGAAGCGGCATATGAGCACGGCTGTCCCAGATAGACGTTGCCGTATCCGTAGTAATTCATGTCGGATATGTCATACAGATGCACGCCCTTCGACCCGGAGTAGTCCGCCGCGATTAGCACGCTCCTGGTAAGTTGACGTTCTACCGACAAGCTCCACAGGTGCGCGTACGCGGTCTTGATTTCCGGATCTACGTTGCGCAGGCTGGCGGTCGGTAGTGTGAGGGTGCCGCTCGAACCGGAGAATGGCCCATAGTTACTCGTGGAAATGGGTAACGGCATTTGCGATGAGAACACGCTGACAGTCTCGTTGTTCGGCGGGTTTTGAATCACGTTAAACGTGACGTTGCCGAAGTTGCGCTCATAGCCGATTCCGTAACCGCCCCGAAAAGAAGTCTTGCCATCGCCGAAGATATCCCACGCGAAGCCGACGCGCGGCGCAAAATCCTTCCAGTCGCTCTTCCACAGTCCGCCGATCGGGCTGTTGGGAGCGATCTGCACCGAGCCCCCGGCAATGCCCTGTGGCGTGTCCGTTGCCAGGCCCGCCGCATAGTAATTGGAATCGAGTTGCGGGTTCTTGTTGTGCTGTACGCCGAAGTACTCCCACCGCAGACCCAGATTCAAAGTGAACCGCGGTGTCACTTTCCAGGCGTCCTGCACATAAAGCGCGGGATTGTTGTAACGGTTGCTGCGGCTGAAGTTCGGAGCGGTGAGCGGCAGGTTCACGGTGTCGCCTGGGAACTTGCCTTGCGGATAGATGGCGACCTGGAACTGCGAGAGCTGGCCGGCCAGGAAATTGCCGATGGCCGAGCCCACATTACCCTGGCTGAGATATTCGCCGGCGGTCTCGTACGCGCCGAACGTGCGATTGTCGCGGATGTATTCGTAGCTGCCGCCGAAACGAAGGCTGTGGCGGCCGCGCGTCCAGCTGGCATCCTCATATACTTCCGCGTAGTTCTGCGGACCGCCAAATGGAATGCCCGCGCCTGGAGTAAACGGATCGTAGCCTGGGAAAACGATGCTGTTCCCCAGGACCGACCCAGCGCCCGAGGAGCTGACATAAAGCGTGGGCACCGCCGGATACTGGCCGAAGGGATCCACCGGCCCGTTGATGCGGTTAAATACTGCCTTGGATTGCAGGACCCAGGCCGGGTTAAACGTGTGAATCACCGAAAACAGCATATTGTTATTGAAATCGTACGCGCCTGTATTGAAACCCTGGTACGGACTGGATGATACCGTACCCGCCATCAGGTTATCCCTCTGGACAGCATAACGGCCGTAAATCTGCGTCTTGTCGGTCAGATTGTAGTCGATGCGCTCGACATTCTGATACCCGTTTTCCGGGATTCCGCCGCCCGCATCACCGGGCGCGCTGTAAGCCACCAGGTCGAACATCGGGCTGTTTGGATTG
Source organism: Bryobacteraceae bacterium (assembly GCA_035308525.1). Taxonomy (GTDB): domain Bacteria; phylum Acidobacteriota; class Terriglobia; order Bryobacterales; family Bryobacteraceae; genus Bog-159. Next base: position 77,327 of record DATGGM010000013.1, on the reverse strand, counting down.
AGCCCGTTACACGCAGCCGAAGAGCCGCAGAAAGGGCTGCCTTGCGCGCTGCCGATCTGGTTAATGCTATAAGTGCTCAGAATGTTGGCGCCCGGCGCCAGCTTCCCGTAGGTAGAAAAGAACTGCTGGGTGTTGGACGCGGCAGCCGCTATGAGATTGGCGTCCGGCAGCACCACTTCCGTGTTGGCGTTACTGCGGATGCGAATCCATTCCGTGCTGCTGAAGAAGAACAGCTTGTCTTTCTTAATTGGGCCGCCCGCCGAGTAACCAAACTGGTTCCGGGTGAACACTGACTTAGGCAAGCTGTAAGCATTATTGCTAAAGGAGTTCGACGACAGATCCGACACGCGATTGAACTCATAGGCGGTGCCATGGAAAGCGTTGCTGCCCGATTTGGTCACCACATTGACCACGCCGCCGGATGCGCGGCCAAATTCCGCTGTGAAATTGTTCGTCAGAATGCTGAATTCCTGGATGGAATCAAGCGGAACAGATTGTCCCGGGCCGGTGGTGAATTCGTCGTTGTTGGCGGCGCCGTCCAAAAGCACATTGGTGGACGATTCCCGCTGTCCGTTGATGGCGAAGCCCACACCGCGATTCATCACGCCTCCATCGGATGCATTGCCCGAGATAGCCACCAGCGCGTAAGGATTGCGAGTCAAGGTCGGCAATTCGCGCAATTCATTCTGATCCACGACGGTCGATAGCGTCTGCGTTTCCGTATTCACCTGAATGGCGGCGGCGTTAACCTCCACTACGGTGGACGCTTTGCCTACCTCCAGGTGCATATCGACAGCTTGTTTAGCGCCTACGGTGAGCGTAATGCGCTGCTGCAGTTGAACGAAGCCCGGTGCGGTTGCGGACACCAGGTAATTGCCCGGCAATAGATCGGTTGCCAGGTAGGTACCATTTGTCGAAGTGGTTAACTCGCGAACCGTTCCGGTATCGACCGACTTCACTGTTATGGTCGCGTTGGGAATCGCCGCACCCGACGGGTCGTAGACCGTCCCGGTTATCTGCGAGGTTTCGGCTTGGCCGAAAACACTGGCAGCACAGAAAACGAGTAGGGTTGCAAGCAACCCGAACCTAAGAAGTGTGACACGTAGTTTAGACAGACGGCTGAACATGGAATCCTCCTCACCTTGGTCAGCATTGTGCCGTCTTGTAACTTAATTTGCAATGGATGGCGAATAACTTGTTTCTATAATGAGAAACACCTGTAATTAAAGCAATTACAAGCTAATATGTAAGCTGGATGGACGTCACTCGTGCTGGGGTTTTAGATTAGTTACGATCATCGCCAGCCATCCACCACGAACAACTCGGACAACTTCTGTTGGAATGAGTACACTATCGTCCGTTCGTCCTCGGAAAGGACCGCTGGCCAGATGAGGCTGACGCCGGTCAGGTGAAAGGGAGCAATGTCCTTCCATGGCTTAGAGTGCCCGCTTTCAAGATCCACCTGCAGCAAGGCGGCGGGCACGGTGCCCGAAGACTGCGCCAGCAGGCTTTTCCCCGAGCGGCTCCAGCGCAATACGGTCCCGGAAAAACCCGTGGCGATCACCCGCGGTTCGCCGCCGCCGAGAGGCAGAACCATAAGGCGTTGATCGCTGTCCACCCCCGCGACTTGTTTGCCATCCGGCGAGACTGCCGGATTGGATAAATAAAGGTTGACGCCCACTGGCTCCGGTTTACCGCCATTGATGGCTTGCAAATAAAGCCTGGTCGGCCCGCCGGACAGCCGCCCGCCAACCAGCAACTGGTCCCCACGAGGCATGAATCGCGCGAATTGGTACTCGAGACCGTGTCCGGCCAGGACGCGCGGCTGGCCGGGCGTTAGGGGAATCAGATTTAAGGAACCCGGATCCTGGTCGGGCAGCGTCACAACCCAATTCGCGTCGGGCGAGAGAGCCAGGGCAAAACCGTCTCCAACACGCACCGCCCCCGGGGAGCCCGCGCGGCGAATATAAACGGAGTGATGCGCGCCGCCACCCTCGCCGGTCTCTTCAAACAGGATCACATTTCCATCCGCGGAGATATCTTCCACGTTTGAATAGTCGAACCAGGAGAGGTCCTTCTCCTGGGGATCGCCATCGACCCGGGCCGTCATCATGGCGCGCTCCTGCTCGCGGGCGATCAGCACGCGGCCGGACGAGGATATGTCGAAGAGCGTCAGGGTGCCCGGAAAGGCGCCAATCAAGCGCACCTTGCCGGACAGGCTGGCCGCGTAAAGAGCCCGCGTCAAACCGGATCGGGCGGCCGTGAACCAGACTTCACTTCCGCCGGGGCTCCAAGCCAGGCCATCGGCGCTGGCCCAACCCGCCGAGAGCGTGCGGCGAACGCCCTGGCCGTCGATTGTCAGGATGTTTCCACCGTCATCGCCCATAATGGGATGATCGATGAAGGCCACCTCCCTGCCGGAGGGCGACACGCGCACATCCGAGAGCCAGCTGGGACTATCGTACAACACCTTGCCGCGCGGATACTCCAGGGTGGTCTCGGGCCGAGGTCCATACCGGATCACCGCCATTTTTGAACCGTCCGGCGCCCAGTCGGCCGACCAGATGCTCCGATCGATGGGTAGCTGAGATTCACCATTCAGAGGCACCCGCACCAGGTTCCGCATCCTGGAGTCATACGTCACCAACGCCAATTCACCCGAGCGCGAAACGGCCGCCAAGCCGACGCCGCGGAAGCCAAGCAGCCGGGACTCCGGGCTGACCGGGTTGACCAGGTACAGTTCCTGACTGCCCTGCTTCTCCTGGCCTTCATAGATTACGCTCTGGCCATCAGGCGAGAAGCGCGCGGAGGGAATCGTGATGCGGCGAAAGGTGATCTGGTGGAATGTGGGCTGGGGGGCGGGTTTCTGCCGGAGCGCCAGCGCCAAACCGGCCACCAGCAACAGGAGCAATGCGGCGCCGGCCAGCAATCCCCAGGAAGACTGGCGGCGGCGCGGAGCAACCTCGACGGGCGGGAGGGTGATGACCGGCAGATCTTCCTCGTCCGCCGCCGGGGGCTCGTTCACGCTCACGGGAGCCATGAACCGGTATCCGTTGCGCGCCAACGTCTCGACGTAGCGGGGATTATCGGCAGAATCTCCCAAGGCCAGGCGCAGACGGTTCACGGCCGTATTAAGGCCGCTCTCAAAATCGACGAAGGTATCGGCCGCCCAGAGCCGGTCGCGCAATTCTTCGCGGGTGACCACGCCGCCGGGGCGGTCGAGCAACGCTTGGAGCAACTGCAGAGGTTTGCCTTGGAGCCGGATCCTGGTTCCGTGCTTCCGCATCTCACCCGTATCGGTTTTCAGCTCGAAGGCGCCAAATTGGAGCACACGTCCATTGCGATGGTTCTGCATTGGTCCACTCCCTGCCCCGTTACACTTCTTTATATACTACGACATTTGATGGCCATCGGCGGTTTCAGAGAGTTGGGCTTTTCCACAAAAAAACGGGCCGGCTCGACGCCATCTGGCGGGAGCCGGCCCGTTATACCTCGCCGAGAATTGAGGCTCAGGACATCCTTAGAACAGGAACTTCAGCGCAACCTGGACGAAACGGCGTCCGGAGAAGCTTTCGTTCACGAAATTACCGGCGGACACGTCCTGCAAGCCGGGGTTCCCGAGGTTCGGATGATTGAAGAAGTTGTAACCTTCGGCCCGGAACTGCACTCTGTACCGTTCCGTGACGAAGAACGTCTTGAATGCGGCCAAGTCCATGTTCCAGTTACCTGGTCCACGGAAGCGGTTGCGGCCTACCATGTTCGAGGGGAACGTGCCCACGTCGGAGATTCCGGTGCGCGGATCGAACCAGCTCGAGTTGAAGTACTGCGACAGATCGAGGACGTGATAGGTGTTGGGTGTGCCAGTCGCCGTCAGGTTATAGCCGGAGACGGGCACCGGTCCGGTAGCGAAAGCGTACGGACAAACGTTTGCGGCGTTCGTGCAGTCGGTGATGGCGAACGGAGTGCCGGATTGCAGGTTCAGAATGGGAGCCAGCGTCCAGCCGCCCAGCACTTGTTTTTGCCAGCCTGAAGCATGCTTCATGCCGATATCCCAGGCGCCGCTGGCCGTGAAGTGGTGGGTAATGTCGTAATACGAGTTACCCTTGTCGAGCGCCGGATTGAACGGATCGAGCCAGCCCAGACCGTTCACGCCGGCGGAGCTGAATACGTCGCTCAAATCGTCGATGGCGTGCGACCAGGTGTAGACGAAGCGCATGTTCAGCCCGTAGCCGCCTCGCACGTCCATGCGCGCGTTCATGGCGTTGTAGCTGGAGTTGCCGCCGTTGGTGCGGTAATTGATGCTGCCGTATTGCGTGGTTTTGAGACGCTTCGTGCAAGTTCCGTAGTACGATCCGTCGGCCGGCGTGCCCGGCGTGCAGGGATCGCCCAGATAGAAGTTGCCGTAGCCGATCCGGTTGACGTTGGAGATGCCATATTGATTTTCCCCGTAGGAACCGGAGTATTCGAGTGCACCGAGGAGCCGTGGATTAAAACTGTGCTCCAGGGAGGCGCTGATGAGATGCGCATAGGCGGTCTTCAGGTTCGCGTCAACCGCCCGGAGCGTGGCTTTGGGAAGCGCCTTGCTGCCCGTATCGCCGGCAAACGGACCGAGGTTGGCGACGCTGATCGGAATCGTCGCGAAGTCCACGCCGGAAGTGATCGAAACGGTCTCGTAGTTGGGCGGATTCTGGATGACGTTGAACGTCACGTTGCCGAAGTTGCGTTCAAACGCCCGGCCATAGCCAGCGCGGAGACTGGTTTTGCCGTCGCCGAAGAGGTCCCAAGCCACGCCCAGGCGCGGGCCCAGGTTGGCGTAGTTGGTGACCCAGAGTTGGCCGATGGGGCTGTTCGGAGCGTTCTGTAGCGAACCGGCCCGGATCTGTTCAAAGATGCTGGAACCAGACCCCATGTAGTAGTTGGAATCCAGTTGCGGGTCCTTATTATGCTGGGTGCCGAAGACTTCCCAGCGCAGTCCCAGGTTAAAGGTCAAGCGGGAGGTGACCTTCCAGGCATCCTGCACGTATGTCGAGTAGTCGTTATAGCGATTGCTGCGGCTGAAATTGGGCTGGCCCACCGGCATATTGATGGTGCAGTCCGCTGTCGCCGTCGCGCCGCACGGGTACTTGCCCTGCGGATTGATGGCCACCTGGAGCTGATAGAGCTGACCTTCGAGAAGATTCTCGAAAGACGTGGACAGGTCGCCGCTGCTGAGATACTCGCCAGCCGTCTCGTATGCCCCAAACGTGCGGTTGTCGCGCAGGTAATTGTAGCTGCCGCCGAAGCGGATCTGGTGCCTGCCCTTCACCCAGGTGAAGTCCTCATAGAGCTGGACGAAATTCTGCGGTCCTGCGAAGGGGATGCCGCTGCCCGGATACTGCGGGACGAAGCCCGGGAATACGATGTCCCCGCCCGGCAGGCTTACGGATCCGGAGCCGTTCATATAGAGGGTCGGCACCGGTCCCCAGGTTCCCAACGGCTGCCCGTTCTTGAAGCGGTTGAAGTCGACTTTGCTCTGGAAGATGAAAGTGGGCGTAAACGTCTTGGTCAACGAATAGACCGCGCTGAGGTTGTCCTGCAGATTGGGGGTGCTGAAGCCCGCATACGGGCTGCTGCTGGCGGCCCCGTTTTCGTCGGTCTCGCTGGATAGGGCCACGCGGACATACATCTGAGTCGTGTCGCTCATGTTGTAGTCCAGTTTGTTCATGGTGCTGAATGTGTTCTGGGGGAAGCCGCCGCCCGCGTCGCCGGGCACTGCGTAATTGATACGTTGGAACAGGGGCATGTCGTTCGGGATAGAGTCGCACACCGGGGTGCCGGTTCCGCACAGGTCGACGCCTTCGGCGCTCAGAGAAGCTTTCGTGGCAGCTCCCAGGTTGGTCGACCCAGGCGCGAGTGCACCGTATTTCTGGAAGAAGGCCTGCGTGTTGGCATTGGAAAGGGCCAGCAGCTGGGACGTGGGAACATATGCCTGGCTGTTGGCCATGCTGCGAATGCGCGTCCATTCGGTGCTGGAGAAGAAGAACAGCTTGTTCTTCTTAACCGGTCCGCCGATCGAATAGCCGGGCTGGTTGCGCGTGAAGACTTGCCGGGGCAGCCCGTTCGCATTGCTGTTGAAATCGTTGGAGGCCAGCTTCGAGACTCGGAGGTACTCGTAGCCGCTGCCGTGGAACTCATTGGTGCCGCTCTTGGTGGCCACGTTTACGATGCCACCGGTGGCGCGTCCGTATTCGGCGGTGAAGTTGTTGGTCAGAATGCTGAACTCCTGCACCGAGTCGAGCGGCACGTGCTGGCCGACGCCGGCGCCGAATTCGTCGTTATTGGCAGTGCCGTCCAGTAGGACGTTGGTCGATGAGGCCCGCTGGCCGTTGATCGCATAACCGACTCCGCGGCCATCCGGCGTGGTATTGGAAACGCTGCCGGCCGTCGCCACAAAGGCGTACGGGTCACGGTTGATGCTGGGCAGTTCCGCGACCATTTCCGTTGTGATGGTGGCGCCCAGAGTCTGGGTCTCAGTGTTCACCATCAAAGCGGATGCGGAGATTTCGAGGACTGTTCCCGTCTTTCCGACCTGGAGTTGGAAATCGACGCCAGCACGGCCGCCGACCGCAATCTCCACGTTCTTCTGTGTTGTGCTGAAGCCGCTCTGCTCCACCGCGACCAGGTATTGGCCAGGCGGCAGGTTGGTGACCGCGTAGATGCCTTCCGCGTTCGTGGTCACATTACGCACAGCGTTGGTGGCCACGTTCCGGACCGTCACCGTGGCGTTCGGGATTATGGCGCCGGTCGGATCAGTGACCGTGCCGTTGATTGCGCCGGTCTCCGTCTGAGCGAGCACCAGGGCGGGAAGAAGCAAAGAGCAAAGCGCGATGACCAGGAGCCATCGAAATCGAAACGGCTGTAACATGGTATTCTCCATTAAGGTGTTTCGGATTCGTAAAACTTATATTATCTACAATGCCGACGTTGTCAAGCGCAGAATGCGGAAGAATTCCGCACCACGCGGTTCTGAGCACTTCCCGGCCCAAGGTTAACAGATAATAAGATCTGTTAGTTATCAATACTTTAGAGGTATGTGGGGAAATCGACGCTACCATCTTCGGTAGTTAGGCCGTCCACGATCCGGGAAACCATAGGCCGACCCGGGCGAGGCCCGTCGGCACCTCGCTCAGGGCGCGAGCAAGTCCAGAGCCGCCTGGATCTCGCTGCGCGTGTGCTGGTCACCGGTGCGGGTGGTGGCCTCGATGCCTTGCCGGTAGAGCGCGCGGGCATCCTCGCGGCGGCCCAGTTTTTCGAGCGTTTGTCCGCCGTGATAATAAGCCGCGGAATAGTTGGGGTTGAGGGCCAGCAATGCCTGGTACTCCCGCACAGCGCCCTCCAGGTCGCCCGAATTGGCGTATTCCATTGCCAGCCCGTAGCGTGAAAAACTGTTATTGGGGTTTTGTGCCACCAGATTGCGCAGCATTTCCAGCCGGTTGTCCATACCCCTGTGTTACCATACCTGCCGATGGCGTGTCCCTATTTCTACCCGGTCGAACGCGCCGCCGTGGCCACCGGGAATCGAACGCCGCCCATGCCGCTGGGCGATTCCTGGTCCGGGTTGTGCCGCGCTGCGTCGGGCGGTGAATGGTCGCCGGACGCCAACACCGCGCAACAGCTCTGTAATTTCGGCTACGCCCGGGAAAGGTGCAGCCGTGTCCCCGACAGCGGACCGGATGCCGTACGCTTCTCGATCACCCACGACCGCGGCGGGATGCTGGGCCTCTACTGGGTGGTGGAGAAGGATCACTCGCCGTTCGCGCACGGTCCGCTCGAGTACTCGCCCGCGGGCGCGGCATTCAGCAACCCGCATCCGGATGCCTGCCTTGCGCAACAGGCGCGAGCCTACGCCACCAGCTATCTCCGCCGGAAGGGAGATTCCGTCCGCCAATGAGCGCACGACGTCCCGGCCCTGGGAAGCCGGTGCGCGATTCCATCTCCGAGTATTCGGAGCTGGCGCTGCCCACCGACGCCAATGGTCTGGGCGATGTGCTGGGCGGGAAGGTCATGCACCTGGTGGACCTGGCGGGCGCCATGGCCGCCATGCGTCACGCGCGCCGGCCCGTGGTGACTGCCTCGTTCGACCACATGAACTTCCTGCATCCCATCCGCATCGGCCAGTTAATCGTGCTGCACTCCGAAGTGAACCGTGTTTTTCAGACCTCCATGGAAGTGGGCGTGCGCGTCATGGTGGAAGACCTCATGACCGGAGAAAAGCTGCATACCTGCTCCGCCTACCTGACATTCGTCGCGCTGGATGCGCATCGCAAACCAACCAGCATCCCGCCGGTGATTCCCGAGACGAAAGAAGAAAAGCGCCGCTACCGTGAGGCGGGCGCACGGCGGAAATACCGGCTGGCGCTGCGAAAGCGCGTGAAGTAGAGCCGGGCCGTCAAGCCTTGTACATGTACTTGATATTGGGCTTGTACAGCAGGATGTTCGGCTCGCCGTCGCGGTTCACCTTCAAACAACACCTGTCGTACCACTCGATTACGCCGTGCAGGGTCTCCCCATCCTTAAGCACGAAGACCATGGGGGTCTTGGATTGCATCTGCTTCACGTAATAGAAGTTTTCGGCGTTGGTCTGATCTGGTGGGACAGGCTTCTTCTGCGGCCGGCGTGGAGGGGCGATCTGTTCCTTGATCTCGTTCAGAGAGGGACGGATGAGTTTGCGGTTCGCAGATTCCACTGGTTGCCTTCCTTATGGGCGGATAGATAAATGACCCGCGGGATCGCTCACTTTCGGGAGCGGCACGGGTTCAGTTGGATCAGTTTTTGTCCGACTTGAACATATATGTAACATATTCATCGGCGCACTGCAAGACGGCCTGCAACAGCAGCATTTTGTTGCTACCCTAGCGCCGCCCGAGCCATTTTTTGGCCATGGCCTTAAAGCGGGCGTACAGAGAACGGTCTTCGGGCGGCGGGGCTGAGGCTGCCGGAAGGCGGGGACCTGGCGGGTTGCCTGTACCGGCCAGCAGGCTGGCGGGCGCCTCGCAGGGTTTTTCATCGACGAAGCGCACCGTAGTGACAATGAACGAATAATTACGCCGCACGCGCGCCCCGTTCCGGTTCACCACGCAAACCGAGAAACCCCCGGACCGGGGCAGCACCGGAAAGTAGCCCTGCACATTGCGCTGTATGTAGGCGGTCTCGTAACGGTGCCGCCGCAAGCTCCATGTGAATACGCGGAAGCTGTCGAAATCGTAGGGATGATCGACGCCCGTGATGGTGGTCCACAGCCAGATGCGCTTCACCTGGCCGCCGTCTCGCAGGTCGCCTAAGGGGAAATAGGAAGTGATGCGGTGGCCCTCGGCGTATTGAGCGACTTCATCGGGAATGGCCATGTAGATCCGCCGGGTCAGGACCCAGCCGCTCTCGCCCTTGGCGTTGCGCACCAGGCTCCAGTCGTCCATTGGCATCGGCGCCGCGTCGTGGATCTCTTGGACCGCTGGTGGCGCCTCCGGAGCAGTCCTTGAAAGTTCCACCCAGTTCTTCGGCGGAGGCGGAGCGGGCGGCATGGGCGGCAGGGGGAACCGGGGTTCGGGGGGCTTCCGCTTGGCGGGCTGTGCCTTGGGCTTCGGTGGAATCAGCGGCTTCCTCTCGGGCGGCGTGCGCGGCGTCGACACATGTGCCACCAGATCCACCTTTTCGCCCTCCTTGACCTGCAGAAAGCTGGGCGACAGGCGATTCGGCTCGGTGTGCACGTTGAGCAGCTCGTAAGTGCTGGCGACGCCCTGCGAAGGCATCGTCCGGGCGCGCTGCTCCACATCCTTCAGGGCGGCGATATCCTGCGAGCTGAGCAGCAGGTGGTCTTCGATCCAGCCTTCCGCGCCCTTGGGAGTGCGCACTTTGAGGAAGCGCCGCCGCTGGCGAATGATTTCGAGGCGCTCGCCGTGCTTCACGCTGGCCACCACCGGCGACTGCAGCGGGATATCCCTGCGCAACGCCAGCGTGGCCGGACCCGCGTAGGCTTCCCCAATGGCAGGGGCGCGCGGTTCGCTGCTGCGGCACGACATCAGGCAAACGAATGGAAGAAACAACGCAACAGGCAGGACTTTCCGCATGAACTGCGCCGGTACACCCTAATAACAGTGTATCAACGCGGTCCTGCGTCAGGCGCGGGCGGCGGCCGTCTGCACCTTCTGCGTCACCACCGGGCGGTTATACACCTGGCGGAAAGCCTCCCCCGACCGCTCGGCGGCCCACTGCTCCAGGCTGACGTCGGCGCTGGAGCTGACCTGCAGCACCACCTGCCCGTCCCGGATGAGACAGCTCAGCGATTGTATGCGCTCTTCGTGGCTCACATCCAGGTTGTCGGCCAGCCGCAACAAGGGAATCAGCAGCAGCACCACGCGCTTATCGTCGGCATTCAGCGACTGCCAGTTGGAGTGCACTGCTGTGGGCATGCTCTTGCGGTGATAGCGGCACAGGTTGGCGATCAGCTCACGCTCGCGATTGGTGAAGCCGGGCATGTCCGAGTTGCTGACCAGATAGTAAGAGTGCTTGTGGTGGTTGGAGTCGGCCACGAAATGCCCGGCATCGTGCAGATAGGCGGCGGCTTCCAGAAGCTTGCCGAAATGCGGCGGCAACTGGTGCAGCGGATGCAGGTCGGTGAACAGCGCGTGCGCCAGGCTGGCGACCTTGCGGGCGTGCGGCAAAGCCACGCCGTAGCGCCGGCTCATCTGCTCCACTTCCTTGCGCTGATCGCGGCTGAGCTGCGCCAGCTCGCGCCCCACACCGCGCGCGTACAGATCCGCGATGATGCCGTCGCGCACACCGGCCGCCGAGTAGTATAGGCCGGGAAGCTTAAAATCCTCGAGCACGCGCAGCAGTACGCTGACTCCGGGCACGATGATTTCGGCGCGCTTGGGTCCGATGCCGGTCATCTTGCGGCGGTCGGCCAGTTCGAGCACGCTCAACTTCTTGTAAAGACGGCGCACTTCCCGGACGGACGCGCGCAGCCGGTCAGCCTGATCGCGCTTGGTGCGGGGAATGCGATTCACCGCGCAAACCACCGCCGATGCGGTAGCCGAAGTAGCGATTACCCGGTCCCAGTGCCCTGTGCCGTAGCGTTGCGCGATGCCGGCCAGTTTCTCTTCGATGTACTCGTGCATCTTGTGCAACTCCCCGGGATGCGGCGGATCGTTTTCAAGGAAGATCTCGCGCAGGCGCACGGCGCCCAGGGGACGGGAGAGCGAGTCGCGCATCTGACCATGCTCGCTCGAAATCAACTCCGCGCTGCCGCCGCCTATATCGACGATGAGGAGGCTGCGGGTGGGATGCGGCCAGCGGGCCTGCACGCCCAGGTGAATGAGGCGGGCCTCTTCGCGGCCGGATACGATCTCGACCGGAGCGCCGATGGCCAGCGAGGCACGCTCGATGAACTCGGCCTGGTTGCGCGCGTCGCGTACGGCGCTGGTGGCCACGGCCCGCACCCCGACCACGTCCAGCTTCTGATACTGCTGGGCCATGCGCGCCAGCACAGAGCAGGTCAGCTCCAGCGGTTCCTGGGCCAGCAGGCCGCTGCGGAAGACGCTTTCGCCGAGCCGGGTGACCACGCGTTCGGAAGCCAGCACGCGCATGGGCGCGCCGGGTAGAACCTCCGCCGCGGCCATGCGAATGGAGTTGCTGCCGATGTCGATGGCCGCGTAGCGGGGCATATATCAGTTATAGGGGATATTCAGGCGTCGTGGAGCGGCTGGTTTTGTGCGCTAGGGCTTGATCTTGAAAACCACGCCGCCAAACCTCCGGCCGCCGCTCGTGGTGGTTCCGAACAGGTTGCCGGCCGAGTCGCGGATCACGCCGGCGGAAGGGTTGCCCCCATCCGGGCCACCCGTGAACGTGTAAATCACCGTCTCATTGCCGGCGGGATCCAGCTTGTACACTATGCCCTCATTCCCCGCGTCGCCGCCCCGATTGGTGGTTCCGTAGAGGTTGCCGGCCGAGTCGCGGATCACGCCGTCCAACGGGGACGCTCCGTTCGCCCCACCCGGGAAGCTGTAGAGTACACTTTCGTTGCCGGCGGGATCCAGCTTGTACACGACGCCCTCATTCCCCGACCCGCCGCTGTTGGTAGTTCCGTAGAGGTTGCCGGCTGAGTCGCGGATTACTCCTGAATAGGGGTAGCCCCCGTTGGCGCCGCCTGCAAAGCTGTACAGGACGGTCTCGTGGCCGGTGGGATCGAGCTTGTACACGACGCCCGCACCAAGCAAGGTGCTGCCACCCCAACCGGTGGTTCCGTAAAGGTTGCCGGCCGGGTCGCGGATCACGCCGGCCAAGGGGTACATTCCATCGCCGCTCGATGTGCCGAAGCTGTACAGTACCGTCTCCTGGCCGGTGTTATCCAGCTCGTACACGGCGCCTGCGCCCCACAGGCCACCATAACGGGCAGTTCCGTAAAGGTTCCCCGCCGAGTCGCGAATCACTCCCCCCTGCGGATTGCGCCCATCTTCCCCTCCTGAGAAGCTGTACAGGACAGTCTCGTGCCCGGTGGGATCGAGCATGTACACGACGCCTGCGCCCGCGGCGCCGCCATAGTAGGTAGTGCCGTACAGGTTGCCGGCTGAGTCGCGGATAACGCCCGCATAGGGGTTGCTCCCATCGGCGCCGCCGGTGAAGGCATACAACACGGTCTCCTGACCCGCGGTATCCACTTTGTAGACGACGCCGGCATTCGCCGCGCCGCCGGAGTAAGTCGTGCCGTAGATGTTCCCGGCCGAGTCGCGGATCACGCCTGCCTTAGGCTCCCCCCCTCGGTCAGCGCCCGGGAAGGGGTACTGCACCGTCTCCTGGCTCGTGGTATCCAGCTTGAAGACGACGCCCAGCTTCGCGGCGCCGCCGCCGTAAGTGGTTCCGTAGAGATTTCCAGCCGAGTCGAGGACTACTCCTGAGAGCGGCCCGCCGCCGTCAGCGCCGCCTGTAAAAGGGTACCGGATCGACCCCTGCCCGATCTCGTATATGATCCCCTGATTCCACGGACCGCCCGCCTGCGTCGTTCCGTAGAGGTTGCCTGCCGGGTCACGGACAACGCCTGCGACGGGATGGTATCCATCGGTTCCGCCGGTGAAGCTATGCAACACCGTCAACGCTCCTGTGGTATCCAGCTGATAAACCACACCGCCACCGGCAGCGCCACCAAGGAACGTAGTTCCGTAGAGGTTGCCGGCAGAGTCCCGGACCACGCCTGCATAGGGTGTGCTGCCATCGGCACCACCCTGGAAATAGTAAAGCACGGTCTCCTGGTTTCTCGTATTCAGCATGTAGACTACGCCATAGCCGTAGAACGTGCCGCCCGATGAGGCAGTTCCATAGAGGTTGCCGGCTGCGTCGCGAATCACACCCGACATGGGGTTGCTACCATGGGACGCACCCCGGAAGCTATATAACACCGTCTCCTGGCCGGCGGGATCCAGCTTGTACACAACACCATAGCCCGCTGTGCCGCCGTTGTAGGTAGTTCCGTAGAGGTTGCCCGCCGAGTCGCGGATCACTCCCGCATAAGGGTAGGCCCCATCGGCGCCTGCGAAGCTGTGCAGCACGGTTTCATGACCGGTAGTGTCAACCTTGAACACAACGCCCCAGCCCGCCGTGCCACCTTGGTAGGTAGTGCCGTAGAGATTCCCCACCGAGTCGCGGATCACGCCGGCATAGGGCGAACCTCCGTCGGTCCCGCCCGCGAAGCTGTATAAGACCGTCTGATGGCCGGCGGGATCCAGCTTGTACACGACGCCCTGGTTCGCCGCGCCGCCGCTCACCGTGGTTCCGTAGAGATTACCCGCCGCGTCGCGAATGACTCCCGCCTGCGGGAATGCTCCCTTCGGCGGACATCCAAAATTATCCAGCACGACTTCGCTCGCGGACGCCCGCGCCGACATCAGCGCGACAACCGCTGTCGCACAGGCGAGCCATCTCGTGACTGCTGCTCGCGGCATTACAGGAGTCTAGACGCGACCCGCTTTATTTGTCAACGGGTATTTCGGACAGGCACCACAAGCCATCATTTCACCGGCAGTTCCACGCCACAAAATTCAAGGAATTCGCGCAAGCCGGCATCCACGTATTTCTGGCGATGAACCAGCAGTGTAATCTGGCGGCGCAGATCGAGCCACGGCGCGTGTACCAGATAAAGTTGTCCGGCCTTCAACTCCGGCTCGACGGCCGAACGCGAGATACAGCCCAATCCGGCGCCGCACATCACGGCTCGTTTGACGGCGCCGATGCCGCCTAGTTCGACCGGCACATGGGCCAGAAGGAATGCGCCCTCGATGGCGTCCTCGAAGACGGCGCGGGTGCCGGATCCCTTTTCGCGCAGCACCCACCGGCTGTCCGCCAGCGCGGCTGGGGTGGCCCCGCGACCGGCGAGCGGATGCCCCGGAGCGGCAATGATCACCAGCTTGTCCTCACGCCAGGGAAATGCCTGCAGGTCGGGATGGCGGGCCAGGCCCTCCACCCAACCCGCGTCGCTTTCGAACTGCCGTAGCGATGCCACCACAAAGTCCGTGTTGCCGACAGCCACATGGAAGCAAGCGCTGGGATGCCTGCGCGTGAACCTGGCAATGGGCGAAGGCAGCATATAGTTGCCCACCGTGAGGCTGGCGCACAGCTTGAGATCCAGCGGCCGGTCTCCAGCGCCGGCTTCGATATCGCGAACCCGGTCCAGCACCTGGATGGCGGCGGGCAAAAGTTCACGGCCTGCCGCATTCGACAGGATCCGGCGGCCGTTCCTGTCAAAAAGCCTGCGCTGTAGTTGGTTTTCGAGTTCGGCGAGCGCCTGGCTGGTGGCGGCCTGGGAGAGCCCGATGCGGCGGGCCGCCCGGGTGATGCTGCCCTCCCGATGAATGGCCGCAAAAATCTCCAGTTGCCGCAGCGTGATCTGCATGATTGCCTATTTTAAATCGGTTCTACCAAATAGGAGCATCGATATAATCAGTTTTGATTATTTGCAGCGTTGGGCTAACCTGAAGGCAGCCGCACATGTCCATTCCGAGGATCGCCCGAGAGTTCGCCGCAGGTACGGCCCTGAGCCTGTCGGCCGCCCTGCTGGCCTGGGCGGCCGCCACGCTGCCCTGGAACCACAGGCTGCAACTCAGTCCCCTGACGCTGGCGATCGTGGCGGGCATGCTGGTGGGCAACGCCATACCGCGGCGTCTGCTGGAAGGGCTGCAGCCCGGCCTGCGCTTTTCCCAACAGAAATTGCTGCGGCTGGGCATCGTGCTCTATGGCATCCGGCTGACGGTGCGGGATGTTTCAAACCTCGGTCCGCGCGCGCTGGTGCTCGATCTGACGGTGATCGCGAGCGTTCTGCTGATCGGGTACTGGCTAGGCACGCGAGTATTCGGACTCGACAAGGACACGGCGCTGCTGGTGAGTGCGGGCAGTGGAATTTGCGGAGCGGCGGCCGTGCTGGCTACCGAACGCGTGATCGAGAGCGAACCCCCCAAGGTCAGCGTGGCGGTGGCCACCGTGGTGGTGTTTGGAACCATCGCCATGTTTCTCTATCCGGTGCTCTATCCACTGACCGGCTTCACGGAACGCCAGTTCGGCATTTACACCGGCGCCACCGTGCACGAGGTGGCCCAGGTGCTGGCGGCGGGCCGCGCGGTCAGTCAGGCGGCCAGCGATACGGCGGTAATCACGAAGATGGTGCGCGTGCTGTTGCTGGCCCCGGTATTGCTGATCGTCAGCCGGTTACGGCGCAGCGGGGTAAGCGGCGCATCGGAGAAAGTCAGGTTCCCCTGGTTCGTGTTCTGGTTCGGGGCGGTAATCGTGGCACAATCCTTCATCAAGTTGCCATTGGCGGCGCGGACCCACGTCATTGATTTCGATACCGTCATGCTGTGTAGCGCCATGTTTGCACTGGGTATCGGCACCCGCTGGCAGCAGATGAAACAAGCCGGTACACGGCCCCTCCTGTTGGCTGCCGTGATCTTCTCCGGCCTGGTTTCCGGGGGATGGGCCATCACCCGGCTGTTGGTGTGACCTTACTGAACAGGGACCTCGAAGTACAGCAGCTCTTTGCCCGACTCCGCTTCGCGCAGGCCGCTGATATAAACGGTCGCGCCGTGCTGGAAGCCCGTCTGAAAGTAGAAAAAGCCGCTGGCAGACTGGCCCGGCGGCAGCATCGGAGCGGTGAATGCCCGCCCTTCGATTCCCCAGGTGTCCAGCGGATTCTTGTGGCCCAGAGCCTTGGGTATCGGCGCCTGCGTTCCGGGCACCGCCGGACGGCGTGGCGCAGTCAGGTAGCGCACGTCCTTGGCGGGCGTGGCCTCGATCCGGTCGCGGTCGGGGGCTACCCACACCACCTGTAGCGGTTGCAGCCGGATGGTCTTGGAACTATCGTTCTGGATGACCACCAACACCGGCATCACGCCGTAATTGTACGGGTTCTTCTTGCCGAAGATGGGCCGCGTCTCCTCGTCGTCGAAATAGGCTTTCACGCCGATGGTGACTTTTTCGCTGGTCTGGTGCGACGGATAGCTGGCGGCCGCGCCGGGGATGAACCTGGCATCTTCCTTCTTATCCGGCAGCGCCTTGTTCGGCGCGAGCGCCACGGCTATACTCGTCAGGAGAGCCAAACGTTTGAAAATAAAAGGCATCTATTTACTCTACCGCTCCCTTCAGGCGTTTGGATCTCCCGCCGTTTTCTTGTATTTGCTGTGGCGCGGCCTGGGCCGGCGCGCCTATTTCAGGTCGCTGTGGCAGCGCCTGGGCTTCCTGCCCGCTTCCTTTAGACAGACCGTCCCCGGCGCGATTTGGTTGCATGCCGTTTCGGTGGGTGAAGCCATCACGGCGGTCGAACTTGTTCGGCAGCTCAACCAGTCGCTGCCGCGCTCGCCGGTTTTTGTCTCGGTTTCGACGCTGGCCGGATACGAGACGGCCGCCCTCAAGCTGCGCGGAGCCGCCAGCGTGTTCTACGCGCCGGTAGATTACGTGTTCGCCGTGCGGCGCGTGCTACGGACGCTGCGGCCCGCGCTGGTGATCGTGATGGAAACCGAAATCTGGCCGAACCTGTTTCGGGAGACCAAACGCGCCGCCGCTGGCCTGCTGTTAATCAACGGGCGCATCTCCGAGCGCGCCTTGGGGCGATACCGCGTGCTGGGCTGGTTCTTTGCGGGCGTCTTGGCGCAGGTGGATCTGCTGCTGGCGCAAAGCGACGAAATGCGGGAGCGCTTCATCGGCATTGGCGCGCCGCCCGATCGCGTGCGCGTGGGCGGCAATCTGAAATACGATGCCGTGCCGCGTGAAGCTGCGCCGGATTCTCCGGTCCGGCGCTTGATCGAAAGCACGCGGCCGCGCGCCGTGTGGATCGCCGCCAGCACCATGCCGCCCGCCGCCACGGCGGATCCCGATGAAGACGATGCCGTGGTTGCGGCCTTCCGGCACGTGAGCGGGCGCCATCCGGGGTTGCTGCTGCTGCTGGCGCCGCGCAAGCCGGAACGCTTCGATGCGGCGGCGCGAGCCCTGGCGGAGGCGCACATTCCGTTTCTCCGGCGGTCGCAGTTGAACGGCCGCGAAACGCTGCCGTTGCCGGGAGCGCTGCTGCTCGATTCCGTAGGCGAACTGGGCGGCCTCTTCCCCCTGGGCGACGTAGTGTTCGTGGGAGGCACGCTGGCGGCCCGCGGCGGACACAACGTCCTGGAGCCGGCGCTGTCCGGGCGGCCCATCATCACCGGTCCGCACCTGGAGAATTTCGCCGAAATTGCGGCTGATTTCCGCGCGGCGGCCGGGCTGGTGGAGGTGCGCGATGCCGCCGGACTGGCTGCCGCAGTCACTGAGATACTCGAGAACCCGGAGCATGCCGCGGCGCTGGGCTCCAGGGCGGAATCGTGCGCGCGGATCCGGCAGGGGGCCACCGCCCTGGCCGCCGCCGAAGCGCGCGCCATCTTCGCCGGTCAATCGCCCGTGTATCGCCCGGCGCAGCCTTGTTTTGCGTTCCTGTGGCTGCTCTCGCGTTGGTGGATCTGGGGCGGCCGGCGGAAGCGCGCGCGCGGCCTGGCGCGCCTTCGCCATTTGAAAGCGCCCGTCATCAGTGTCGGGAACATTACAGCCGGGGGCACCGGCAAGACCCCCATGGTCCTGTATCTTGCCAACAAACTGAAAGGCGCTGGCTGGAAGCCCGGCATCCTGACACGCGGATATGGCCGGCATTCGCCGCACGCGCACCAGGCCGCTGCCGCGGGCGCACACCTGCCCGTGGATCAATCCGGCGACGAGCCGCAGATCTTCTTGCGCGCGGGCGTGGCGCCGGTGGGGGTCGGCCCGGACCGCTGGCACGCCGGCCGGATGCTCGAGCACGAGTTTGGCATCAACGTGGCCGTGCTGGACGATGGCTTTCAGCACGCGCGGCTGGACCGGCGCGTGGACATCGTGCTGGTGGATGCGCTGGATCCGTTTGGCGGCGGCTACCCGCTGCCGCTGGGGCGGCTGCGGGAACCCCTGGAGGCTTTGGCGCGCGCCGATATTTTTGTAATCACGCGCAGCGAGTTCGGCCGGGTCACGGAAAACGCCGCGCAGGTGCTGCGGCAGCACAATTCAAGCGCGCCCATCTACTACGCGCGCGTGCGGCCGGAAGGGTGGGTCATAGCGGGCACCGGCGAAAGCCTGCCTGCCGATGCGCTACGTGGTAAGCGCGTCGCCGCTTTCTCCGCACTGGGAAATCCGGGCTATTTCTGGCGTACTCTCGAGGCGCTCGACGTGGAGGCCGCCGCGCGTATCGAGTTCGAAGATCATCATGCTTACAAGCCGCGCGAACTGCGCCTCATGGGCCGCCAGTTTCGCGAGGAGGCTCTGGAAGCCGTGGTGACGACCGAAAAAGACATGATCAACCTCTGCGACGATCCCGGCCACCTTTTCGACCCGTTGCCGCTTTACTGGCTACGCATCGGCGTCGACCTCGACCGCGAGGACGAGTTTCTCGACACCATCCTGCAACGCCTGCGGTGACCCCCGCCTGCGTGAAGTTGCCCTCCGCCCGGCTGGGAAAAACTCCGTAGTGTAGATTTTTACTACAAAAAGGTCTTATAATACGGATTAAGGAAATAGCGCTCCGGAATCCAACACGAGGGAGAAAGTCTTTTGACCAGTTCATCCTGCACCACCCGGCCGAAGGTCACTATCGACGGGAACGAAGCCGCGGCTTACGTTGCCCATCAGATCAACGAAGTTATCGCCATCTATCCCATAACGCCATCGTCCAACATGGGCGAATGGGCGGACCAGTGGTCCGCCGAGCTGAAGCCCAACATCTGGGGCACCGTGCCCACGGTGGTTGAAATGCAAAGCGAAGGCGGTGCCGCCGGTGCGCTTCACGGCGCGCTGCAAGCGGGGTCGCTCACCACCACATTCACCGCCTCGCAAGGCCTGCTGCTGATGATCCCCAACATGTTCAAGATCGCCGGCGAGCTCACCGCCACGGTCTTCCATATCGCGGCCCGCACGCTGGCATCCCAGGCACTATCCATTTTTGGCGACCATAGCGACGTCATGGCTGCCCGCGCCACCGGTTTCGGCATGCTAGCTTCCAACTCCGTGCAGGAAGTTATGGACGGCGCGCTCATCGCCCACGCCGCCAGCCTGGAAGCGCGCGTGCCGTTCCTGCACTTTTTCGATGGCTTCCGCACTTCGCACGAAGTGGCCAAGGTCGAACAGCTTACCGCCGACGACATGCGCGCTATGATCGACGAGGGCCTCGTCCGCGCGCATCGCGGCCGCGCGCTCTCGCCCGATCACCCCGTGATCCGCGGCACGGCGCAAAACCCGGATGTCTTCTTCCAGGCGCGGGAAGCTTCCAATCCGTTCTACCAGGCCTGCCCCGGCATCGTGCAGAAGGTCATGGACAAGTTCGCGCAGGTGGTAGGCCGGCAGTATCGTCTATTCGATTATTTCGGCGCTCCGGATGCCGATCGCGTGGTGGTCATCATGGGCTCCGGCGCGGAAGTGGCCGAAGAAGCCATCGCGCACCTCAACGCCGCCGGCGAGAAGCTCGGCCTCGTAAAGGTGCGCCTGTATCGCCCATTCTCCATCGAGCACTTCATCGCGTCGCTGCCGGCATCGGTGAAGACCATCGCTGTCCTCGACCGTACCAAGGAACCAGGCAGCTCCGGCGAGCCGCTCTATCTCGACGTGGTCAACGCCCTGAGTGAAGCCATGGTCACCGGCAAGCGCGTGATCGGCGGACGCTATGGCCTGTCCTCCAAGGAATTCACGCCTGCCATGGTGAAGGGCATCTTCGACGAGATGTCGAAGCCCAAACCCAAGAACCACTTCACCATCGGCATCCTGGATGACGTCGGCCACACCAGCCTGGACTACGACCCAGCCTTTTCGAGCGAAGCGCGGGATACCGTGCGCGGGTTGTTCTTCGGCCTGGGCGCGGACGGCACCGTGGGCGCCAACAAGAACTCCATTAAGATCATCGGGGTGGAAACCGATAATTACGCGCAGGGTTACTTTGTTTACGATTCCAAGAAATCCGGGACGATTACGACTTCGCACCTGCGCTTCGGACCGCAACCGCTGCATTCCAGCTACTTAATCAACAAAGCCAATTTCGTGGCCTGCCATCAGTTTTCGTTTCTGGAGCGGGTCGATATGCTGAAATCGGCCGAGCCGGGAGCTACTTTCCTGCTCAACAGCCCCTTCGGTCCGGATGAAGTCTGGGATCAGCTTCCTCTCACCGTACAGCGGCAGATCATCGCCAAGAAGCTGCGATTCTTCGTCATTGACGGCTACGAAGTGGCCAAAAAGACCGGTATGGGCGGCCGCGTCAACACCATCATGCAGACCTGTTTCTTCGCCATCAGCGGCGTGCTGCCGCGCGAGGAAGCCATCGCGGCCATCAAGCATGCCATCGAAAAAACCTACGGCAAGCGTGGCGAGGCGGTGGTGCAAAAGAACTTCGCCGCCGTGGATGCGGCCCTCAGCCACCTGTCGGAAGTGAAGGTCCCAGCCGAAGCCACCGCCAGTTTCGACATGCGTCCGCCGGTCCCCGCCAATGCGCCCGATTTCGTGCGGAAGTTCACCGCGCGCATCATCGCGGGCGAAGGCGACGACCTGCCGGTCAGCGCCATGCCCATCGACGGCACTTTCCCCACCGGCACCACACAATGGGAAAAGCGCAACATCGCCCTGGAGATTCCGGTATGGGACGAGGAGCTATGCATCCAGTGCGGCAAGTGCGTAATGGTTTGCCCGCACGCCGTGATCCGCGCCAAAGTCTACGATTCGCGCCATACCGAGGGAGCGCCGTCCACCTTCAAAGCCGTCCCTGCCCGCTGGAAAGACTTCAAGGCGATGAAGTACACGCTGCAGATTGCGCCGGAAGATTGCACCGGCTGCGGCTTGTGCGTGGCGGTGTGCCCGGCCAAGAGCAAGAGTGAAGTGAAGCACAAGGCCATCAACATGGCGCCGCAGGCTCCCCTACGCGAGCCGGAAGCCGCGAATTGGGACTTCTTCCTGAATATCCCGGAGACGGACCGCGGCCTGCTCAATCACAGCCTGGTGAAGGACAATCAGCTGCTTCAACCGCTGTTCGAGTTTTCGGGCGCCTGCGCAGGGTGCGGCGAAACGCCCTACATCAAGCTGGTCAGTCAGCTCTTCGGCGACCGTACCATCATCAGCAACGCCACCGGCTGCTCCTCCATTTATGGGGGCAACCTGCCCACCACGCCTTACACGGTGAATGGCGAGGGACTGGGGCCGGCCTGGTCGAATTCGTTATTCGAAGACAACGCCGAGTTCGGACTGGGAATGCGGCTGGCCATCGACAAGCAAAGGGAATACGCGAGTGAACTGGTGGCGCGCTTGCGCGGCATTATCGGCGACGAGTTTGCCAAGGCACTGCTCGATGCCGACCAATCCACCGAGACGGGCATTTTCGAGCAGCGAACTCGCGTCAAGCTGCTGAAGCAAAAGCTGGAGGGAGTGAACACGCTCGAGGCCCGCGACCTGCTCAGCCTGGCCGACGCCCTGGTGAAGAAGAGCGTTTGGATCGTAGGCGGCGACGGTTGGGCGTACGATATCGGCTACGGCGGCCTGGATCACGTGCTGGCATCCGGCCGCAACGTCAACATCCTGGTTCTCGATACTGAGGTCTATTCCAACACCGGCGGCCAGATGTCCAAGTCCACGCCTCGCGGCGCGGTGGCCAAGTTCGCCGCCGGCGGCAAAGCTTCGGCGAAGAAGGACCTGGCCATGATGGCCATGAATTACGGCTCGGCCTACGTGGCGAAAGTGGCCATGGGCGGCAACGACAGCCACACCATCAAAGCCTTCACGGAAGCGGAAGCGTACGACGGCCCTTCGATCATCATCGCCTACAGCCACTGCATCGCTCATGGTTACGACATGGTCTACGGCCTGGACCAGCAGAAGGCCGCGGTGCAGTCGGGATACTGGCCCCTGTTCCGGTATGATCCACGGCTGGCGGCGGACGGCAAGAACCCGTTCCAACTCGATTCGCGCCCGCCCAGCATCAAGCTGAAGGATTACATCTACAACGAGACGCGCTACACCATGCTGGCCAAGAGCAATCCCGACGAAGGGCAGCGCCTGCTCGATCTGGCGCAGCAGGATGTGCTCAGCCGCTGGAAGATTTACGAGCACATGACTCACGTGCCTGCCAACGGCGCCAATGCTGAGGCCGCGGCGGAGAAAGAGGTAAAGCAATGATCGATCTATCCAAAACCATCGACCTTTCGACCACCTACCTGGGGTTGCAACTGAAGAATCCGTTGGTCCCTTCGGCCGGCCCCCTATGCGAGGATGTGGGCAATATCCGGCGCATGGAGGATGCGGGCGCTTCGGCCGTGGTGCTGCACTCGCTGTTCGAGGAGCAGATCCAGGTTGAAAGCTTGGAACTGGACCGGTTCCTGGCGGCGGGCGAGGAAGTCGGCGCGGAAGCCACCAGCCATTTCCCTGAACTGCTCGGTTATAACCGCGGTCCGGAAGGCTATCTGCGGCACATCCGCACCGTGAAGGAAGCCGTGCGCATTCCGGTGATCGCCAGCCTGAACGGCGTCAGCGTGGGCGGCTGGATCAATTATGCGCGGGAGATCGAGCAGGCCGGCGCGGACGCGCTGGAGTTGAACGTCTACTACATCCCGGTGGACCAGGATATCACCGGCGAGCAGGTGGAGCGGAAGTATTGCGACCTGGTGCGCGAGGTGAAAGCCGCGGTGCATATTCCCGTGGCCGTGAAATTGGGGCCGTACTTCAGCTCGATGGTGAACATGGCCAAGCGGCTGGAGGGTGCGGGCGCGGATGGCCTGGTGCTGTTCAACCGTTTCTACCAGCCGGATTTCGATCTGGAAGCGCTGGAAGTGGTGCCCAATCTGATCCTGAGCAACCAGTATGAGCTGCTGCTGCGGCTCAACTGGATCGCGGTGCTGTATGGCAATGTAAAGCCTGATCTGGCGCTGACTGGCGGCGTACACGCCGCGACCGACGTGGTGAAGTCCATGATGGCGGGCGCCAAGGTGGCTATGATGACTTCGGCGCTGCTGAAGAAGGGCATCAGCTACCTGGACACGATTCTCACAGAGTTACTGATCTGGCTGGGCGATCACGAGTATGATTCGATCCGGCAGATGCAGGGCAGCATGAGCCGGAACGCGGTGCCGCAGCCCCAGGCATTCGAGCGTGCGAATTATATGAAGGTGCTGAGCTCTTACGCTGTGAGGTGAGAGTGGACCCCGCCCTCGCGGGCGGGGTTCCAGGGTGTTTGCTTACGCCGAAACCGGAGTGCCCAGCTTGGCGAACCACGGCGTGGCGGACTTGATGGCATCGTTGACGGCGTTGATATTCTTCACGCCTTCCTTTGACAGCCAGTCTTCGAGAGCCTTCACGCCGTTCTTGGCGTATACCGGGATGCCTTCCTTCCAGGTAGCGCGGCCGCACAGCACGCCCGAGAAATCCGTGCCGGCTTCCGTGGCCATGCGGAGCGATTCCACGAACTGCGCGTTGCTGACTCCCGCGCTGAGGTAGATGAACGGCTTGGCGGCAATCTCGGCGGCTTGCCGGAAGTGCGTCAGGGCCGCACTCTTGGTGTAAGCGGTTTGGCCCTTGTACACCGCGCTGCCCTCCACGAATTCCGCGTTGATGGGCACTTCCACTTTCAACATGTCCACGAAATACTGCGGCTTGGAGAACTCCTCCATGCTCTTCTTGACGATCTCCGGCTTGGCTTTGGCGTACTCGAAACCCTTCTCGTCGCCGCCCTTGGGATCGTATCCCACGAATTCCAGGAAGAACGGGATCTGGTAAGTCTCGCACTCCGCGCCGATACGCTCGATGAAGGCATGCTTGATGTCGTTGATCTTGGCATCCTCGAAGGGCGTGTAGTAGATCAGGATCTTGACGGCATCCGCGCCCCAGTCCACGATGCGCTTTACCGAAACATGCGGCAGCAGGTCAGGCAGCCGGCCGGGCTGGGTATTATCGTACCCGCTCAGCTCATAGGCCAGCAGCAGGCCGGCGTTCTTGCTGCGCGCCAGGCGTGCGTCCAGGCCGAACTCGGGATCCAGCAGAATCGCGCTGGCATGCGGAGTCAGCACCTTGGTGACGGCAGTTTTGAACTCGCCCATCATTTCGGACGTGATCTCTTTCTTATCCACGCCGCGCGCCGACGCGAGCGACTTCTGCAGGCTGCCCCGCTGATCCATGGCCGCCGCGGCGATCACGCCGGCATGGTTCGAAAGCGCTTTCAGGTGCTTTAACTTACCCTCGGACAATTTCATTTACGAATCTCCTTCGATTGGGGAATAAAGTGGTAACGCGATATAGTTGCCGCACCGCGGCAAGATCTCGGAAAAAGTTGCTTAACTTTATATTATGCCACGGAATCCACCGGAAAAACCGACCATTTTGTCCATTTCTTGAGCCGCCGGAAATAGGCCCGGGCACGGCCGACGTCGCGCAGAATCTGTTGCTTGAGCGCCGCAGCGTCGGGGAACTGGCGTTCTTCGCGCACGCGGCGCAGAAACTCCACGCGGATGCGGTGCGGCGTGGCGCCTGCGAGCGGCTCCAGAAGAAACGTCTCGATCGAAATTTCCTGGCCCGCGCCGAAAGTCGGCCGGTATCCTACGTTGGTGACCGACGGCCAGGCGCGTCCGGTGTCGAGATCGCTGGTGCCGGTTACATAAACGCCGGTAGCCGGCAGCACCTCGGTCTCGGTCGCCAGATTCAGAGTGGGCACGGTCTGCTTGGATCCCACCCCGCGGCCCGCCACTACTTCGCCCTCCAGGCGATACGGCCGTCCCATGAGGCGCCCGGCTTGGGATACCCGGCCGCTTACGATCAGCCGCCGCAGGGCCGTGCTGCTCACCAGGTGGCCGCGCAACAATACCGCCTTCACCTCCTCGGTGGTGAACCCGTATTTGCAGCCCAACTCCTGGAGCACCCGCACGTTTCCAGCCTGCTTATTTCCGAAGCAGAAATCATGCCCCACCAGCACCGCCTGCACGCCCAGCTTTTCCACGAGCACTTGCGCGACGAACTGCTCGGGAGTAAGATGCGCCACTTCGCTGTTGAAGGGCAGGATCACCACCTGGTCGATGCCCTCCTGCTGCATGAGCGCGCTGCGCTCGTCGGGAGAAGTCATCAGGCGCGGGGCGCGAGCGGGCGCCACAACTTTGCTCGGATGCGGATGAAACGTGAGCACGGACGCTTTGAGCCCGCGCGCGGCGGCTACCTCCTTCACACGCCGCAGGATAGCGCGATGGCCCACATGCACTCCGTCGAAATTGCCGATGGTGAGCGCCGACGGTCCGAAATCCGGGGGCACTTCGTCCAGGCTGCGGAACACGCGGAACGGCGGGCTCATGTACCGGGTACCTCAATCTCCAGGCCGTCATAAGCCAGACGAATGTGCGGCGGCAGGCGCTCTTCGGTGCGCGCGTGCGGCAGGTCGTGGCAGATGTGCGTGAAAAAGACTCGCCGGGCCCCTAAGTTTTCGGCCGTCGAAATGGAGCGGTCCACGGTGGAGTGCGTGGGATGCGGCTTGTAGCGGAGCGCATCCAGGAATAGCACTTCCAGACCACGCAACTGGTCGAGCGACGCCTCCGGAATGTCGCTGTGGTCCGTAAGGTAAGCCAGGGGGCCGAACCGGAAGCCGTAGACCGGCGTCTTGCCGTGCAGCAGCGGAATAGGCGTGAACTCCAGGCCGAACAGGTCGAACGAGGCGCCGTTCAAGGTACGCGATTCCAGTTGCGGAACGCTGGAAGGCTTTTCCTCGCCATCGAAAATGTAGCGGAACGCGCGGTGAATAGCAGCCATGGTGTGCTCCGAGGCGTAGATGGGGATACGTTCGCGCTGCCGGAAATTGAAAGGCCGTACGTCGTCGAGCCCCATCACGTGATCGGCATGCTCATGTGTGAACAGGATGGCATCCAGACGATCGATGCCCGTGCGCAGTGCCTGCGCGCGAAAATCCGGCGTCACGTCGATGAGCACACGGCGGCCCTCGTAGCTGATCAGAACCGACGGACGCAGGCGCTGGTCGCGCGGATCCGACGAAGTGCACACGTCGCAACGGCAGCCGATGGTGGGCACACCCGTACTCGTGCCGGAGCCCAGTACGGTGATCTTGATGCCGCCTGCCATTCAGGCTGTCTTCTTCTTGGCCTCTTCGGCCGCCTGCACGAAGCGGAACCGTAACATCGTAAGGGTATTTTCGAGCAGCCGTTGTTCATCCAGGCTGAGGTTGCCGCGGGTTTTCTCTTGCAGCATGGCCATCAGGTCGATGGTATGGCGGGCCAGGTCCAGATCGGGCGGAGGCGGCTCCTCGGGGCCCAGACGCATCAGCCCGAGCTGCATTTCAGCCTGCAAGCGCAGGGATTCAGCCAGGAATTCGAAGGTAGCCGGCGGCAGAGGGAACGGCCGTCCCTCCTGTTCGTCGCGCGTGTCGATATCGGTCATCTTTCGTATATTTTACAACGCGGCCGCAACATCAATGCGGCGCCTCCACGCATGCTAAATTGAAGCTTGCACCCCACCGCTGGCGAAAAATTCCAAAAACTGGTCGGCATTATGGCGCGATTGCGCGGTCCTGGCGGCTGCCCCTGGGACCGCGAGCAGACCTTCGACACCATCAAGCCTTACCTGCTGGAAGAAACCTATGAAGTGATGGACGCCATCGACGCGCGCGACTGGGGCGAGTTGACGGGCGAACTCGGCGATCTGCTCCTGCAATCCGTGTTCTTCTCGCAAATGGCCGCCGAGCAGAATCTGTTCTCCATCGAAGACGCGCTGGATGCCATCAATCAAAAGCTTATCCGACGCCATCCGCATGTGTTTGGCGAGCAGACCGCCGAAACCGCGGGCGACGTGCGCCGTATCTGGGGCGAGGTGAAAGCCGAGGAGAAGAAACAGAGTGGCGCGCAAAAAGGCGGCCTGCTCGATTCGGTCCCGCGCGCGCTCCCCGCATTAGTGGAAGCGCAGCAGCTCACCACCCGCGCGGCCCACGTGGGATTCGATTGGGAAAACGCCGGGCAGGTGCTCGAGAAGCTGCACGAAGAGCTGGCCGAATTCGAAGCCGCGCGGCGCGGCGATTCGCAGGCGGAAATGGAAGGCGAACTGGGCGATCTGCTGTTCGTGCTGGTGAACCTGGCGCGCTTCGTCAAAGTAGACCCCGAACAGGCGCTGCGCAAGACTAACGCGAAGTTTCGCGAGCGCTTCGCTTATATCGAGCGCAAGCTGGGCGAGCAGGGCAAATCGCCCAAAGAAGCCACCCTGGCCGAGATGGACGCGCTCTGGGAGGAAGCTAAGCGATGATCGAACTGCGCGCTCTCGCGGAAAGCCGCGAGTTTCAGGAAGCCGTCGCGCTGCAAAAGTCGGTCTGGGGATTTGAAGACATCGAACTGCTGCCCGTGCGGCTATTCGTGGTGGCTACCAAGGTCGGCGGCCAGGCCTTCGGGGCTTATGACGGCGGCGAAATGGTGGGCTTCCTGTTGGCGATTCCCGGATTGAAGCCCGGCGGCGGATCGTATATGCACAGCCACATGCTGGGCGTGCAATCCGCATACCGCAACAAAGGCGTCGGCCGCATGCTGAAGCTGAAGCAGCGCGAAGACGCCCTGGCGCGCGGCATCGATCTGGTGGAGTGGACGTTCGATCCTCTGGAGCTGAAGAACGCCTTCTTCAATATGGAGCGGCTGGGCGCCATCGTGCGGCGCTACGTGGAAAATCAATACGGCATGACCAGCAGCCCACTGCACGGCGGCCTGCCTACCGATCGCTGCGTGGCTGAGTGGTGGCTGGCCGGTCCGCACGCCGAAGCCGTGCTGGCGGGGCGCGCGCCCGAGCGGCGCGTGGAGGAGCGCGTCGAGGTGCCCGCCGATATCGACGCCATTCGTCGCGCGGAGCCGCGCCGCGCGCGCGAAATTCAAAAATCGCTGGGCACGCGCCTGATGGCCGGCTTTGACCGTGGCTTGGCCGTGGTTGGCTTCGAGCGATCCGCTAGCGCCGGCATATACCTGCTGGGGAGATGGGAATGCGGATCGAACGCGTAACGCTGCGCCAGCTCCGGATGCCGCTGGTGCATTTCTTCGAGACCAGCTTCGGGCGCACCACGGAGCGCGACATTATCCTGGTGGAGGTGGCCGGCGATGGCGCATC
The DNA here is from genome assembly GCA_035308525.1 of Bryobacteraceae bacterium. Lineage (GTDB taxonomy): Bacteria > Acidobacteriota > Terriglobia > Bryobacterales > Bryobacteraceae > Bog-159. The sequence continues at coordinate 48,677 of DATGGM010000013.1, read as the reverse complement.
CGGCTGGGGCGAAGTCACCGCCGGCGAGAAACCTTTCTATAACGAAGAGTGGACCGATTCCGCCTGGCTGATCCTGCGCGATTACGCCATCCCGCGCGTGTTGAACCGCAACCTCGAGAGCGCCGAAGATGTGGCGCCGCTCACCGCGCATATCCGAGGCCACCATATGGCCTGCGGAGGTCTGGAAGTGGCCGTGTGGGACCTGGCCGCGCGTCTGGCCGGCCAGCCCCTGTGGCAGGCTATCGGCGGTGGGGCGCGCCGCGAGATTCCCTGCGGCGTATCCATCGGCATACAGAATTCCGTGGATCAGCTTCTCGAAAAGATCGAAAAGGAACTGGCCGCCGGTTATCAGCGCATCAAGATGAAGATCAAGCCGGGCTGGGACGTGGATGTGATCCGGCAGGTGCGCGCGCGGTTTCCCGGAATCAAGCTGATGGCCGACGCTAATTCCGCCTACACGTTGGATGACGCGGACCGCTTGAAGCAGCTCGACGAGTTTTACCTGATGATGATCGAGCAGCCGCTGGCGCACGACGACATCATCGATCACGCAGTGCTGCAAGCCCGGCTCGAAACGCCCATCTGCCTGGATGAGTGCATTCGTTCCGCGCACCACGCCGCGCAAGCCATCCGGCTGCATGCGTGCGGCATCATCAACATCAAACTGGGGCGCGTGGGCGGCTTCCGCGAGGCCAGGCGCGTGCACGACGCAGCGCAGGCGGCGGGCATGCCGGTGTGGTGCGGCGGGATGCTGGAAGCCGGCGTGGGCCGCGCGCATAACATCGCGCTTTCCACCCTGCCCAATTTCGTCCTGCCGGGCGATGTCTCGGCCAGTAAGCGCTATTGGGCGCGCGATATTATCGTGCCGCCGGTCGAAACTACGCCGCAAGGCACCATCCGCGTTACGGGAGAGCCCGGCTTCGGCTACGCCCTGGACCACGGCTTCATCCGGTCGATCACCATCCGGGAGGAGTCCGCCGGTTGAACCGACCCGCGGTACTCTACGCCCTCCTGCTGCTGATGGTGGCGTTCTGGTCGGGCAATTATATTGCTGGAAAGATCGCGCTGCGCGAGTTTCCGGCGCTGTTGCTGGCAGGCGTGCGCATCGGGCTGGCGGGAGTGATGATGCTGCCTGTGTATGCCATCAGCCGCGGGGAACCGCGCGCCTCGGCAAGCGGCGCCGTCCACTTGCTCTTGCTCGGCCTGCTGGGAGTCACCCTCAACCAGGTCTTCTTCGTAATCGGTTTGAGCCGCACCAGCGTGGCGCACTCCGCACTCATCATCGGCCTGACACCTGTTCTGGTCCTGATCCTCGCCGGTCTGCGCGGCCTGGAGAAGATCACGCCGCGCAAAGCCGGAGGCATGGCGCTGGCGCTGGCGGGAGTCGCCGTACTGTCGGCCTTCAAGCCCGCGGCAACCGGCGAGGCCACCTGGCTGGGTGATTTCTTCATTCTGCTGGCCGCATTGTGCTTTGCGCTTTTTACGGTGTTTGGAAAGGAAGTGACCACGCAGTATAGTTCGGTCACAGTGAATACGTTCGCCTACCTGGGAGGCGGTGTGGCGCTGCTGCCCCTGACGGTGTGGCAGGCCGGCCGTCACCCGCTTACGAACATCAGCACCGCGGCGTGGCTTTCAGCCATCTATATGGCTATGTTCCCCTCGGTGATCGCCTACCTGATCTACTACCACGCGCTCACGCACGTGGCGGCATCCCGTGTCGCGGCGTTTTCTTATTTGCAGCCGGTATTTGCTCTGGCGCTGGGTTTCGCGATCCTGCACGAGCGGGTGGACGCGCCGGTGATCGCGGGCGGGCTGGTCATTCTCGCCGGCGTGTGCCTGGCGGAGCGCGGCTGATGACATCGTTCGTCGAATTGCTGCGCCACAATCGCAACTATCGCTACACCTGGATCGGCCAGGTGGTCAGCGAAATCGGCGATCACTTCAACAACATCGCCGTCTTCGCCCTGGCCCTCGCCAATACGCGCTCCGGCCTGGTGGTGAGCGGCGTGATGTTGTCGCGCGCGATTGCGGTGGTGCTGGCGGGGCCCATCGCCGGCGTGGTGCTCGACCGCCTCAACCGCAAGCATGTCATGATCGCCAGCGACGTCATTCGCGCGGCGCTGGCCCTCGGCTTTATTCTGACCATCCACCGCCACGATACCTGGCTGCTTTATCTGTTCAGCGCCCTGCTGATGTTCGCGTCGCCGTTTTTCACCAGCGGCCGGTCCGCGATTCTGCCCAGCATCGCCACGCGGGACGAGCTGCACACGGCCAATTCGCTGACCCAAACCACCGGCTGGACCACCCTCGCCATTGGCACGTTTCTGGCGGGCGCCAGCGTGGCGAGCTTCGGCTATCGGTGGGCCTTCGTGGGCAACGCGCTCTCGTTCGTGATTTCGGCCATCTGTATCTCACGGCTGTTTCTGCCAGGCGACGCCTTTCGTCCGAAGCGCCACGCGCTCACCGAAGCCGACGTCGTGCGGCCCTGGCATGAATACAACGAAGGGCTGCGCTACATGCGCGCGCATCCGCTGATCTTCGGCATCGCCCTGATCGGCGTCGGCTGGGCCACCGGCGGTGGCGCGGCGCAGATCCTGTTCAGCCTGTTCGGCGAGATCGTTTTCAACCGTGGACCGGCGGGCATCGGCATCGTCTGGGGTTGCGCGGGCATCGGACTGTTGATCGGCGGGGTTGTAGGGCACCGGGTGGGCGAGCATTTGAGCTTCAATGGCTATAAGCGCGCGGTGGTGGTGTGCTACATAATTCACGGCGGAGCATACGTGCTGTTCAGCCAGATGCGGAATTTCCATTGGGCGCTGGTCTGCATTGCGCTGTCGCGCGCCGCCGTGGCGGTCAGCTCGGTGCTGAATTATTCGCAGCTCCTGCGGCACGTGGCCAACGAATTCCGCGGGCGGGTGTTTGCGACCATGGAGTCAATGGTGTGGTTTACCATGATGGTTTCCATGACGCTTGCGGGACTCGCTTCGCAGTATTACGACCCGCGCGCGATCGGCGCAGTCGCGGGCGTGCTAAGTTCCACGACTGCGGTCTTCTGGGGGTGGGCGCACTGGACCGGGCGGCTGCCGCAACCCGCTCAAGAAGGCGTGTCTCCGGAGGATGTGGAGGTGCATGGTGAGCCCACCGTCTAGCCTGCAGGGCAAAGTCGTGTTGATTACCGGCGCGGCCAAACGCATCGGGCGCGGCATTGCGCTGCGCCTGGCGCGGGAAGGCGCGCGCGTGGCCATTCACTATGGCAACTCGGAAGCCGAGGCCCGCGCGACCGCAGATGAATGCGGGGGCGCGCCGATTTTTCGGGCCAATCTAGAAAGCGTGGCCGAAATCGACCGTATGTTCGCCGAGGTCGCGCACGGTCTCGGCAGGCTGGACGGTTTGGTGAACAATGCCGCGCGCTTCACGCGCTTCGAACCGCTGCAGATCACCGAGGCCGATTGGGATTTCATACACTCCGTGAATTTGAAGGCAGTGTTCTTCTGCTGCCAGCAGGGTGCGCGGCTGATGCGGCAGAGCGGCGGGGGCCGTATCGTGAACATCAGCTCCCTGGGCGGCATCCGGCCCTGGGCGGATCACGCGCACTACTGCGCATCGAAGGCCGGCGTGATCATGCTCACGCGCGCGCTGGCTAAGGCGTTTGCCCCGGAGATCACGGTGAATTCCGTGGCGCCGGGTGTGATCCCGTTCGGCGCTCTGGACTCCGAGGCCACCGGAATGATCCAGGCCACACCGGCGAAGCGGGGTGGGACGCCCGAGGAAGTCGCGGATGCCGTGATGTACTTTCTGACGGCGAGCAACTTCATTACCGGCCAGCTACTGGCGGTGGATGGCGGGTTGAGCCAGCGCTAAGCGCTCGCGCGAGATTACACCGGGTCGATGCGATAGACCCAGCCTGGCGTATCGGCGGGCGCCGCGTTGACCCGCTCCACCACCGCATCCACCAACCCGCGATCGGGAGCCAGCGAGCATACCGGATCAGTTGCGCTGGCGTTGCCGGTCAACAGCATGGCCTGGCAGCGGCAACCGCCGAAATCTTCGTGGCGACGGTCGCAGCTTCGGCACGGCTCCGGCATCCATTCTTCGCCGCGAAAACGCTGGAAAGCGCTGGATTCTTCCCAGATGGCGCGCAGCTGGCGAGACTGGGCGTTCTCGAAGGCCAGGTCCGGAATTACCCGCGCCGCGTGGCACGGCAGGACCCAGCCCGCGGGATCCACTACCATCAGCGAGCGTCCCCAGCCGCCCATGCAGGCTTTGGGATAGCGCGCGTAGTAATCCGGCGGCACGAAGTCGATGCGCAGGCGCCCTTTCAAACGCTCCTGGTGATTGCGCACCGACTCGACGCAGGCTTCCATCTGGCGGCGCGTAGGCATCATCCGGTCGCGGTTTTCCAATGCCCAGCCGTAATACTGCACATTGGCGATTTCCAGGCGATCGACGCCCAACTGCTCCGCCATGGCGATGATGCCTTCCAGGCGGTCGAGGTTCTGGCGGTGCACCACCGCATTCATTGTGAAACCGACCTGGCGGCCGCGGACCACCTCCGCCAGCGCCAATTTGCGGGCATGCGCGCGCGCGCCGGCATATTCATTGGCGGGCGCCTCCTGGGCGTCTTGAAAGCTGAGCTGCAGGTGGTCGAGTCCGGCCTCGATGAGCGCGTCCATGCGCTGTTCGCTGACGCCGATGCCGGAGGTGATCAGGTTTACGTAGAGGTTCGCGGCGCGCCCCGCCCGCACCAGTTCCTCGAGATCCGGCCGCAGAGCCGGCTCGCCGCCGGTGAGATGCAGGTGCAGGACGCCGAGTTCAGCGGCCTCGCGAAAGAGGTGCTCCCACGAGCCGGCCGGCATCTCCTCGCCGCGCGGGCGCATCGCCAGCGGGTTCGAACAGTACACGCAATGCAGCGGGCAGCGGTGCGTGATCTCGGCAATGAGGGCTTGCGGCCGCATGGTCACTCCACCACCACGATACGCCGCTCGATCAGGCGATTCAGGAAGGCATTCGTTTCAGCCTCCACGCGCGCCGTTTCAGCGTCGTTGAACTCCTGTGCCAGCTCCGTCACAATCTCTCCAAATGTGCGCGAGCCGTCGCATCGCCGCAGAATGTGCGGCCCCGGGCCGCTGAGCCGCAAGACCCCTTCCGGGATCAGCAGCACCCAGCCCTGATCGGCATCTTCGCGCAGACGGCAGCCACGCGCCAGCCGCGGAATACTGGCGGACGTCACGGCTGGAAGGCTCCCGGTGGTGGCCAGCCCGGCTGCACGTAGGCGTAGTACAACGCGTCGAGCTGCGCCCACAAGATATCGCACTTGGCGCGCAGCGCGTCGATCACCTGTTCTTGTTGCGCGCGCGTGGCGGCCTGGCGAGTCACCCAGTCCAGTGTGAACGTAGCGTCCTCGGGGGCCTGCGTCAGTCGCGCCTGGAAATACGACAAGCCCGGCTCCAGCCACGCGTAATGTTTGCGCATGGCGTCCATGCGCAAGGCGATCAGGCGCCCGGAGAAAAGCTCCGTCAGCGAAGACGCGGCGGCCTCCAGCAGCGTACCGCGCGAAACCAGGTTCAAATAGGCATCCACGGCGTAGCGCGTCCCCGGCAGGATTTCGCGCGCGGCGATCACCCGCTCGCGGTCGAGTCCGGCGGCCTCGGCCAGCAGCAGCCAGCGCTCGATACCGCCTTCGCCTGCGCGATTGCCGTCGTGATCCACCACGCGCTTGCGCCAGGCACGGCGAAATTCCGGGTCCTCCGACCGCGACAGGATGATGGAGTCTTTAATCGGGATGCGGCTCTGGTAGTAATAGCGGTTCAAAGCCCAGGCCTGCAACTGGGGGCGCGTGAGCTTCCCCTCGTGCATCATCAGGTGAAAGGGATGGCGGTGGTGATAAAACTGGTCGCCCACCGCCTGCAGGCGGGCGTGCAACTCGGCGGGCGTTAACAGGTCCGCTGTCGTGGTGGCTCCAGCGCTCATAACGCTATTTTCATCCCGTCGCAAGCGATCTCCCAACCAGCCTCGCGGACGGCCTGATGTTCCGCGCTGTCCTCGTCCAGCACCGGATTGGTGTTGTTGATATGGATGAAGACCTTGCGCGGGCCGTGCAGATCGGCGAGGCGCTCCAGGCTGCCGCCGGGACCGGACATCGGCAGATGTCCCATCGCACGGGCCGTCCGCGCGCCAGGCCAGATACGGATAAACTCGTCGTCGGACCAGAACGTCCCATCCAAGAGCACCAGGTCGCTGCACTCCATGCTCTGCAGTAGGGCATCGTCAATGTCGGGCACCCCCGGCAGAAACAGCAGGACGCGGCCGCCGCACCGTATCGAGAGTCCCACCACGGCTTCGTCCGCAGGGCATCGCGCCAGACGATCGGCGCCTACATAACCTGGATATCCTCCGGGCAAAGGAATCGCCTGCACTTCGAATCCGGATTCCACCTCGAACGCGGCGCCTGGATTGATGGCGCGCCACTGCACCTGATCCGGCGCGCGGTGCAGCATTCCGAACATGCTGTTATCCTCCAGCAGAATGTCACGAACCGATGCGGTGGCATATACGGTGAAGGGCTGCATCTCGCGCAGCGACAGCAACCCAGCCGCCTGGTCCACTTCGGCGCAGGTCAGGATCACAGAGGCAATAGGGGAATCGCGCAGGTCCTGACGGGGATGCAGGCAAGGATCGGCTTCAATCTGCCTGCCAAGATCGGGGGATGCGCCCAACAGGTGCCATTGGCGCCCATCCACGCTTACGGCTACCTGGATCTGAGTCCGCGGCCGCGCGCGCAAGGCTCCTTGGCGCAGCCGGCGGCAATTATTACAGTTGCAGTTCCACTGCGGGAATCCGCCGCCGGCAGCCGCGCCGAGAACACTTACCAGCACACTAGATTTCGGCTGGTGCGTAGGAATTGATTTCGCAACTGACGGAGACTTCTTGGAAATCAGGTGTTGTCCAGTTCACGCTTCCCTCCATGGGGGACAGTATAGCATTTGTGGTCAACTGGAGGGAGCCATGTCCGGAATGCCCGCTACCAGCGAGCGGTTCCCAGCCCTGCGCGCGCTTCGCCATCGGGATTTCCGCCTGTTGTGGGCCAGCCTGTTCATTTCGGCGACGGGCACCTGGATGCAGATTCTGGCGAACTCCCTGCTGGTTTTGCACCTCACCGGAGGATCATCACTGGCCCTGGGTACCGTCTCGCTGACGCAGGCCCTGTCATTTTTCCTGTTCGCTCCCCTAGGTGGGACTGTTGCCGACCGGCTCGACAAGCGCCGCCTCTTGCTGATCACACAGGGCATTCTGCTATTGCTGGCCGTGACGCTGGGCCTGCTGACACTGTTCGGATGGATCCGTTTCTGGATGATCGTGGTGCTGGTGTTTTGCGGAGGCGCCATCCTGAGCTTCGATCAGCCGGCCCGCAATGCGTTGGTTCCGTCGCTGGTGCCGCCCGCCGACCTGATGAACGCGGTCTCGCTGCAATCCATCATCTTCAGCGGCGCCGCCACGTTCGGTCCGGCGCTGGCCGGCGTCGCGGTTGTCCGCATCGGATATGCCGGTAACTTCTTCCTGAACGCGGCCAGCTACCTGCCGGTCATGCTGGCATTGTGGGGTCTGCCCCCGGTTGACGAGCCCCGGGCGCGGGCTCCGCGAGAGCCGTTGTGGACGTCCATGCGCACCATGCTGGGCGCCGCCGCGCGCGATGCGGCGCTGCCCGGGATCATCGCCGGCTATGGCGCGCTCCTCTTTCTGGGACCATCGCCCGCGGTGATGCTGCCCATCTTCGCGCTGCGCGTGCTGCACCTCTCGGCTCCCCGGATGGGCTTTCTATTTTCCGCCGTGGGCGTCGGAACGATTCTCGGCGGACTGGCGGTGGCATCGCTCGGCGATTATTGCCGCAAGGGTCAACTGTTCCTCGGGGCTGTGCTGGTGTGGAGCGCAGCACTGGGCGCCTTCGCCGCCAGCAAACAAGCGGCGGTGTCGGTGGGGGCGCTGCTGATTCTCGGCGCGGCGCAAACGGCGGCGGCGGCCACCGCCATCACACTGATGCAGACGCGCGTGCCCGCGAACATGCGCGGCCGCATCATGAGCCTGAATACGCTGTTGGTGATGGGGGTCCGTCCGTTGGGAGACTTTCCAGCCGGCGCGCTGATCTCCCTGATGGGAGGCCCTTGGACTGCCGGGCTCAGCGCCGCCCTGACCGGCGCTTATGCCCTTTTTCTAGCGGTGCGGAGGCCCCGGTTGCGAAGCGCTTAATCGACGGTCTCCGGGCCAGACGCCAGGGCTTCCGGACCGATGATGCGCGCCGCCGCCCAGCCTGCATCGCTGAATCGCTGCGGCGCGGCGGTCAATACGACGGGGAAGCTGGTTTCATCCGCCGGCGCTTCCGGCGGTTTGCCGATCTTGCGGCTCACCGTGGCGAGATACTTCAGAATGGTATAGATGTCGCCTTCCTCGGGCAGGCGAAAATCGAATTCCTGCGTGCGAAAGTGGATTCCCACAGCCTTTCCCGCCAGTCGCCACGCGACGAACGCACAGCAGTCCACCGCGTGCTCAAACCACTCCTCGAAACCAGCGGGAGCTTCCAGATCGAGAAACAATTCGACAGTCTGCTCCTGCTCGCGCGCGAACTCGCGCACCTGCAAACCGCCGGTGTGCGCTGTAGCCTTCCAATCCACGTGCCGCGCGCTCTCGAAAGCCTCGTAGGGCCGAATGCGATAGAAGTCGCGCCCCAGGCCGCGGTAATGCGTTTCGATCTCGCTGGCCAGGTCGGCCAGCAGCTCCTCGAAACCCACCCGCGCATCGATGCACGGATACACGGTTACTTCACGGCGCAGCACCACGCGCGCGGTTTTTTCCAGGAATCCGAACGGAAACCGGGTGTGGAACGCGAAGCGGTTTTCGCGATATTCGCCGCGGCGGGCGAAACGCACTTCGACCGTCTCTTCCAACGTGGCGCCGCCGGGGATCACCGGAAAATACACCGGCGATTGCAGCACGGGCGGCGTGTCCTGCTCGACCCCCACTACATGAATGGAAAACGACGGCATCCAGAACTTCAGATTGCGTACGTACAGTTTCGCCGGATTCCGGCGCCGCGCCGAAACGTGCTCCGGAAGCAGGAAGTCCAGCTCCAGCCCCGCCAGGCACAGGCGGCTCACCAACCCGGAGACCATCAGGGTGGAGAGCATGGTGGCCAGGATCAGAAAAAGCAGGTTGTTGGCCGAAGCGACCGCCGCCAGGCCCACCAGTATCACCGCGACGGTGAAGAGCACGCCGCCGCGCGCGATCTTGTAGCGTACCCGTCCCTGCAGCAATTGCCGGACCTGATGCCAACGCGCGCGCAAAATCGGAGGCTCTCCCTGCCTCACTTCTGTTGTGTCATACTCCGGGCGCCCGTGTCGAGCCGCGCGGCTCGCCTACTCAGAATCCTCGAACTCGGCCTCGGGAACGGGCAACACGTCGCGATCCCCCGCCCACCACACATACAATGCGGGCAGCAGGAAGATATTCAGCAGCATGGCGACCATCAGGCCGCCTACGATCACAATGGCGAAGGGCCGCTGCGAATCCGAGCCGATGGCGCGCGACATGGCCGCCGGCAACAGTCCCAGGGTGGCCACCAGGGTGGTCATCATGATGGGCCGCAGCCTCAATACGGCGCCCTCCACGGCGGCGTCCATCACGGAACGGCCGCGCGCGCGGAGCTGGTTGATGTACTCCAGCATGATGACGCCGGTTTCCACGCAAACGCCGAACAGCGCCAGGAAGCCGACGCCCGACGATACGCTGAAATGCGTGCGCATCAGCAGCAGCGCCAGCAGGCCGCCCAAGGGCGCCATGGCGATGCTGGCCAGCATCAGGTTAGCCCATTTGAACGAGCCGAACATGGTGTAGAGAATGATGTAGATCACCAGAATCGTCACCGGCAGCACTACCGCCAGCCGCCTTTGAGAGCGCTGCTGGCTGGCGTATTCACCGGCCCAACTGATGGTGTAACCCTGCGGAAGTTTCACTTGCCGGTCAACGGCTTTGATGGCTTCCTCGACGGTGCTGCCCAGATCGCGCCCGCGGACGCCGTACTTGATCGCCACGTAGCGCGAGTTCTCTTCGCGGTAAATCTCCGATGCGCCGTCCAGTACCTGCACTCTACAGAGCTGCGCCAGTGACACGCGTTCGCCCGTCGGCGCCAACAGACGGATCCTTTCGATGGCATCCTGGGTTTCACGATAGGGCGGCGTATAACGCGGCACCAGGTCGAAGCGCCGCTCGCCTTGCAGGACCTGGCTCACCGCGCTGCCCCCCACCGCGGTCTGGATGGCATCCTGCACGTCCGCCACGTTGATCCCGTAGCGCGAGGCGCGGTCGCGATCCACCACCAGGTTGAGGTTCGGCTGCCCGATCACCCGGAAAAGCCCCAGGTCTTCAACGCCGCGGATCTGCCGCATCACGGCGACGATTTCATCGCCTTTTTGCTCGAGCGTTTTCAGTTCAGCGCCGTAAACCTTGATGGCCAGTTCGCCTTTGACACCACTGACAGCCTCTTCCATGTTGTCGGCGATCGGCTGCGAGAAGTTCCAAAGCACTCCCGGGATCCGTTCCAGCTCCCGGTCCATGGCCGCGATCAACTCGGTCTTATCCTGCGCGAATACCGGCCGCCACTGTTCTCTGGATTTCAGGTCCACGAAGTATTCCGTGTTGAAGAAGCCCGTGGTATCGGTGCCATCGTCGGGACGGCCCACCTGAGAGACGACCTGGGTGACTTCGGGGAAAGAGGCCAGGATGATGCGCGCCTGGTTCATCAGGCGGGTACCCTCGGCCGGTCCGGTGCTGGGCGCCAGCGTGCCGCGCGCCCAGATGGCGCCTTCGTCCAGGTGCGGCAGAAACTCGGAGCCGATGATGCCGCTGGCGGCCAGCCACACGGTCGCCACTACGGCCAACCCGGCCACCCCCACCGTCACCCAGCGGGCACGAATGGCCCAACCAACCGTGGCGCGATAGCGGGCGGTCGTCCACGCCAGCACTGGGTTGTGCCACTCGCGCGTCCTCTGCCCGAATAAGAGGCTGGCCAGCACCGGCGCCACCACCAGCGAGAAAATCAAGGCGCCCAGCAGCGCCAGGGCCACAGTCCACGCCATAGGCTTAAACAGGCGGCCCTCCACGCTCTCGAGCGTGAAGATCGGCAGGTACGCCGTGATGATGATGCCGCGCGCATAGAACACCGGCCGCTGTACCTCGTGGGTGGCTTCGCGAATGCGCGTCATCAGAGGCTTGGGCTCGCCTCCGTGCGCTCCCGCTCCCAGGTGGCGGACAATGTTCTCCACCACCACCACCGTGCCGTCCACCACCATGCCGAAGTCCAGCGCGCCCAACGAAAGCAGGTTCGCCGGAATGTGGCTCAAGTCCAGACAGATGGCGGCGAACAGCAGGGCGAAAGGAATCGTCAGGGCCACAATCAAAGCGCCGCGCGCGTTGCCCAGGAACAAGAACAGTACAATGGACACCAGCAGGATGCCTTCGGTGAGGTTGTGGAGCACGGTCTCCGTGGTGTAGTGCACCAGGTTGCTGCGGTCGAGAAAAGGTACGATCCGCACGCCCTTGGGCAGCACATGCGCGTTCAGGTCCTTGACCTTCTCATGAATAGCTACCAACGTGGCGTCGGCTTCCGCGCCCTTCCGCAGCAGGACGATGCCCTCCACCACGTCGTCATCGTCCAGAATCTTGCCATCTTTGCGATGGATGGCCTTGCCAATGCGGCCCAGCCGGATTTTGGGGCCTTGCGTCACCGAGGCGATATCGCCGATGCGCACGGGCGTACCATTCTGCGTCTTCACCACCGTCTTGCCGATATCCTGTACGTTTTCAAAAAGCCCCACCGAACGCACGTTGATCTGCTGCAGGCCCGCTTCGATGAAACTGCCCCCGGCATTCACGTTGTTGCTCGAAAGTTGCTGCTCCACCTGCCCGATACTCAGTCCGTACGACACCAGTTTGTTGGGGTCAATGGCTACCTGGTACTCCCTCGTGAGCCCTCCAAAGCTCACCACGTCCACCACGTTTGGCACGGACTTGAATTGCTTCTCCAGCACCCAATCCTGCTGGGCTTTCAATTCCATCAGGTCGTATTCCGGATTCGTGCTGGTGAGGGTATACCAGTAAATCTGGCCCACCGGACTGTAATCCGTACCCACCTGCGGCTGCAGGTTAGCCGGCAGCGTGAGCTGCGCCAGGCGCTCCAGCACCTTCTGCCTGTTCCAGTCGTTTACCGACTGATCGTCGAAAATGAGCATCACGCTGGACAGGCCGAACAAGGATGTGGACCGCAAGTGTTGCAGGTGCGGCAGCCCGTTCATCGCGATTTCGACGGGGATAGTGACCTGCTGCTCGATCTCCTCGGCGGCTCTTCCCGGCCACTGCGTGATGATCTGGACATAGTTGTTGGCGATGTCGGGGTAAGCTTCTATAGGAAGGCTCTTGAACGAAACGATCCCCCACCCGAACAGGAGAATGGCCAGAGCCACCACCAGCAGACGGTTATTGAGCGAGAAATCAACCAGGCCGCGGATCATGAGCTGCTAAGAAAGGTAATGGGACTGAAGCGCTAATTTTAGCAGTCCCAATCTACTGCTCCCGCCGCACGTACTCGAATTCAAACGGCATGCCGTGAATCCCGGTGCTGGGCTTCGCGATCCAGTGCGCGATTTTGCCGATTTCCATTACCGGCGCCATCAGGTTACGTACGTAGGCGAAGTCTTTTTCGTTGGGCAGGAACTCGTCGCGACGTTGGTTCCATTGCTCTACGCTCAGCGGGCGGCCTTGCGGATCGAAGCGTCCCGCGGCATACGCCCCGATGTGCCGGTGGAAACGCCGGCCGGGCAGGCACAGCTCATACGGAATCTGATGCTCCTTGATCACGCGGTTCCAGCGGTCGAGACATTTCTGGCAGTCTTCGATGTACGAGTCGCGCAGCACCTCGTTCATGGCGTTGCGCAGCGGAATCTCCTCGCCGCCCACCTGGTAAGTGCCCTCCAGCGCCAGATGGTCCGGGTACTTCGGCTCTTGCACGCGGCCCTTCATCCCCGCGCTGAAGAAACTGGCGGCGTTGGATGAAACCTCGCCCCCGAACAGATCCAGGCTCAGGCTGAACCACAGGTTGATATACTTCTGCACGGTCGGCAGATCCACGCAGCCTTGCCGGCGCACATCGTCGTCGCCGGTTTCGCGCATGATCTCGCAGGTGCGCCGCACCACCCGCCGCACACCGGACTCGCCCACGAACATGTGATGCGCCTCTTCGGTCAGCATGAAACGCGTAGTGCGCGAGAGCGGATCAAAGCCGCTTTCCGCCAGCGCCAGCAGCTGGTATTTGCCGTCGCGGTCCGTGAAGGTGGTGAACATGTAGAACGACAGCCAGTCTTCGATGGGCTCGTTGAACGCCTCCAGGATGCGCGGCTTGTCGTCGCTGCCACTGCGACGCTCCAGCAGTTCTTCGCTTTCCTCGCGGCCGTCGCGCCCGAAATAGGAGTGCAGAAGGTAGACCATGGCCCACAAGTGGCGGCCTTCCTCCACGTTCACCTGGAAAAGATTCCGCAGATCGTACAGGCTGGGCGCCGACTGTCCCAACAGCCGCTGCTGCTCCACGCTGGCAGGTTCGGTATCTCCCTGGGTCACAATCAGCCGCCGCAGCATGTTGCGGTATTCGCCCGGCACTTCCTGCCACACGGGCAGGCCCAGATGATCGCCGAAGCCCACCCGGCGATCGTGTTCGGGCGGCGCCAGAAAGATTCCCCAACGGTAGTCCGGCATCTTGACGTAGTCGAAATGGGCCCAGCCGCCCGGCTCCACGGAGGTCGCTGTGCGCAGGTACACGTCGTCGGCCTGAAAGCCTTCGGGGCCCATATCACTCCACCACTGCATGTAATTGGGGAGCCAGTGCTCGAGCGCTCGCAGGAGGCGCTTGTCGGTTGAGAGGTTGACGTTATTCGGAATGCGTTCGTAGAGGGACATCTAGGTCCTCCGCCAGTTGAACCGGGGCCGTTCCGGCTTGCCGTACAGCGTGAGAGCGCCGCGCTCGCCCGTGGCATTGGGGCGCGAGAAGATCCAGTTCTGCCAGGCCGAAAGCCGCCCGAACACTTTGCTGTCCTGGGTTTCGGCGCCGGCGAAGCGCAGGTTGGCTTCCATGCCGGTCAGAGCATCCGGCGAAAGGCTGGCGCGCTCCTCCACGGCCACTCGCAGCCCGTCTTCCCAGTCGATTTCATCCACTGAAGCGGTCACCAGGCCGGCTTCTTCGGCGGCGTCCGTATCGAAGGGCTGGGATTCGTTCACGATCTCTTCCGCGCGCGCCGGCTCGGCCAGAAACCGCACTTGCAATCGCGATGGGCCATGCGTCATGGGCAGCCGCCCGCCGTTCAATGGAGACGATGCCATCCGCACCGAGCCCTTCTGATCGCGCAGCATATAAATCCGGTCGGCGGCCAGCGCGATTTCGAGCAGGCTGCCCGCGAAGCAGGACCCTTCATCCACCACCGCGAACAGGCTGCGCGCGGTGAGATCCAGGCGGCGCAGGGTGCGCGCCATCAGCAGCAGGGTCTCGTTGGCCAGCCAGTCCGCGCAATTGTCGTAAAGCTCGCGATCCATTCGCCGCACGGTTTCAAGATCCCCCCGCGTCTTCAGGATCACCAGGCCAATCTCGTCGTCATTGAAACGCAATCGCAGCAGCGCGTCGTCGAATTCGCGGAATGCGCGTAGCGGCGAATAGTCCGCGCCGGCGTGGACGGTCAGTTCCGCCGTGCGCTCCTCGGGTTTCAGCTCCAGAGTGACATGCCGGTAGCGCACCGCATTCGCCGTCACTTCCGGCGCCAGCGGCCCAAGCACGATGCCCGGACCAGTTGGCTTCGTTTCGTTTTTTGCGAGCGCGCGGGCGCGCTCGCGCACCCCATCCTGAAAGCGGCTGCGAGGCAGCACGCCATCCACCAGCCGCCATTCCACCGCCCGTTTCCCTTTCACCCCCTCGGCGAGAGTGGAGAAGACATCGGCCAGGTCGCGGCGCACTTTGCGTTTGTCCACCAGGCGGGTCAGGCCGCCGGTGCCCGGCAGCACCCCCAGAAGCGGCACTTCCGGCAGGCTTACCGCCGAGTTGCCGTCGTCCACCAGGTAAATTTCCTCGCAGGCCAGCGCCAGTTCGTACCCGCCGCCCGCCGTGGTTCCGTTGCAGGCGGCGATGTAATGCTGCCCGCTGTGCGCGCAGGCATCCTCGATGGCCAGCCGCGTTTCATTTGTGAATTTGCAGAAGTTGACTTTGAAGGCGTGCGCCGAGGTGGCCAGCATGTGAATGTTAGCGCCCGCACAGAACACCCGGTCCAGGCCGCCGGTGATGATCACGGAGCGCACTTCGGGGTGCTCGAACCGCAGCCGCGTCACGGCATCCGCCAGCTCCAGATCCACTCCCAGATCGTAGGAGTTCAGCTTGAGCTTGTAGCCGAGAACCACGGGGGAGTCCTCCGACACGGCCAGCGTCAGCGTAGCCAGCGGCGGCTCCACCTGCAACCGCCAATGGCGGTATTGCGAAGGATGCGTTTCCAGAGCGAACCCAGCGGAGCGACCCGGCCCCATATCTTTCATTGTAAAACGCCCGCACCCGCAATAATGGAACCAGCGCGCGCGCCGGTTCGTAGTTACACAACGATGAGATCAGCTACAGCTCTAACCGCGGCCTGTATCCTCCTTCTGCCGGCAGCCTTGGCATTCGGCGACGACCGCACCAATTGCGGGCGGGACTTCGAGACGGCCTTCCAGTCCGGCAACGAATTGCGAATTCACGCCCGTTCGGGCGATATCGAGATCAACGGTAGCGATGCCGCAAAAATCCGGGTGTCCTGCGAATTGCGGGACCAGGATCGCGCGCGCGAGGTCAGGATCGCTTTCCGAACCGAGGGCAACTCGGGAGATCTTCGCATTACCGGCGGTCCCACCAACAATTTCCGCATACGGATCGACGTGCCCCGCAAACTGCGGCTCTTCGTGCGGTCGCCCGCCGGCGATCTCACCATAAATGGCGTCACCGGCGACAAAGACGTGGAGCTGCACGCCGGCGATCTCACCATTGCCGTCGGCGCGGCAGCGGATTATGCCCACGCGGATGGCTCGGTGCTGGCGGGCGATTTGAGCGCGTCGGCTTTCGGGGTGACCAAAGACGGCCTCTTCCGCTCGTTCGAAAAGGACAACCCGTCGGGCAAATACCGCCTGCACGCGCATGTGGGCGCGGGCGACCTGGTCTTGCGCTAGTCTCATCCAAATTCTTCAAAGGCCCTTGACACCACGGTTCCTCTGTGCTAATTTTCTAGCAGTATGCTAAAAATGCAGCAGGAACGGAAGTCATGATCCCGGCGGCCGGCCTGAGCCGGCGGGAACGCCAGATCATGGACATCCTTTACCGGCGCGGCAAATCGTCCGCCGCCGAAGTCCAGCAGGGCATGCACAATGCCCCATCCTATTCGGCCGTGCGCGCCATGCTGCGCGTGTTGGAGGAGAAGGGCCATATCCGGCACCAGGCGGAAGGCTTGAAGTATGTGTACCTGCCGACCGTGGCGCGCGACAAGGCTAAACGGACCGCCGTCCAGCACCTGGTGGATACGTTCTTTAAGGAGTCGCCCGACCAGGTGGTGGCGGCGCTGCTGGATGTCTCCTCCACGCGTTTGACGAGCGCGGAATTGGACCGCATGGCGGAGATGATCGAGAAAGCCAGAAAGGAGGGCAAGTAAATGTTCGGATGGAACCAATCGGTATGGTTTGGAATTTTAGGCGGCGTGGCGATGAAGGGCGCTGTCGTCCTGGCGGCCGCTTGGATGGCGGCAGTAATCCTGCGCGGGCGCTCTGCAGCCGCGCGTCACCTGCTATGGACGGCTGCCTTTGCCGCCATACTCCTCTTGCCACTCCTCTCCGCCGCATTACCCGCGCTCCGTCTGCCCCTGGCGGGTGCGGTGTGGCCGTCGGCCAGCGCGGTTTTCGAGACCACCTCCACGGCTTCGCCGGATAATGGCCCGGCGACCTCCGCCGCCCGGGCCGGATGGTCAACTGCTCCGCGGAGCACCGGGTGGCAGCCGAATTGGGTGATGTGGCTGGCGCTATGTTGGCTAGGCGGCTCGCTGATGGCGGGCGCCCGACTGATCGTGGGCTATGCGGCAGCCTGGCGCGCGCGGCGCTCCGCGAATCCGCTTCCCGCGGGTGATCTTACGATGCTGGCGAGAACCCTGGGTATTCGCCGGCCTGTCGAAGTGCTTCAGACCGAGCCCGGCGCCATGCCCATGACGTTCGGGCTGAAACGTGCCACGATTCTGATGCCGGCGGACGCCGCGGAGTGGAGCGCGGAACGGAGACGCATCGTGCTGCTGCACGAATTGGCCCACGTGCGACGCCGCGACGCCGCCACGCATCTGATGGCGCGCGCCGCGGTAGCAGTCTACTGGTGGAATCCTCTAGCCTGGAAAGCCTGGCGCGAGTTCCTGAAAACGCGGGAACGCGCCGCCGACGACCTGGTACTCGACACCGGCGCGCGCGCCTCGGATTACGCCGGTCACCTGTTGGAGACCGCCCGCGGCCTGCGTGCCGGTGGCGCCATCGAGTGGGCGGCCGCGGCCATGGCACGGCATTCGGAACTGGAGGGCCGGTTGCTGGCGATACTCGACTCCCGCGTCAACCGGCGCGCGCCGAATCGCGCCACGGTATGGGCGGTCGCGCTTCTGGCGGCTGCCCTGATCGTCCCGCTGTCCGCGGTGCGTGCGCAGGATGACCATACGCAGGGGATGCCGGCCGATATTGACGCCAGCATTCGGGTGGCGCAATCGCAGAAGAATTTCGGGGTCTTGGAAGCCGCCGCGCAGGCTGCCGTGGAAGCGCGGAAATACGATGCCGCCCAGAAGTTGCTCGAAGCCGCGCTGGCCATCCGCGCGGAAACCGGCGGCGCCGAAAGCGTGGAGTATGGCGTCGGCCTCATGAAGATGGCGGACCTGCTGCTTAGGAGCGACACGGATGCCGCGGCGGAGCTCTACGCAAAGGCAGCGCGGGTTCTCGGCGAGCGGCCGGAAGCCGCGCGGGCGCTGATACGGCTCGGGCTGGCGGCTTTCGAGAAGAAGGACTTCCCACCCGCCTACGAATATTTTCAGCATGCGCAGCTTGTGGACCCGACACACCCGGCTACTCCATTGATGTGGATGGCGATTGTGCGGCAGCGCGAGCAACAAAAAGAGGAAGCCGACAGCCTGTATCAAAGGGCCTTGCTGGCGGCGGACGCCAGGCCGGCTGAGTCGTCCGTCGTTATGCGAGCCTACGCCGAGTTTCTGCGCATGAACGGGAGACCGGAAGAGGCAGCTGGGTTCGAGGCGCGCGCGGACGCCCTGCAGAAGGAGAATGGCAAGCCGGAGTCGGCCTTGCCCGCGGGCGTGTTCCGCATGGGAAAGGGAGTGACTCCGCCGGTGCCCATCCTGCGTGACGAGCCGGAATACACCGAGGAGGCGCGCGCCGCCCGCCTGCATGGCGCCGTCGTAGTGCAAGTCATCATCGATACGGACGGCCGCGCGCACCATGCGCGGGTTCTGCGAAGCCTGGGACTCGGGCTGGACGAAAACGCTCTCGACGCCATCAGCCAATGGCAATTCAAGCCCGCCGTCAAGGACGGACAGCCTGTGCCGGTGACGGCTACCATCGAAGTGAACTTCCGGCTGATGTGAGTGCGCGTCCGCGCATTACGGGCAGCGTATAATCCCGGAATGGCCTTCACCAACCAGGTCGCCATCGTGACCGGGGGCGCCTCCGGCATCGGCCGGGCATTATGCCAGGAACTGGCCGGCCGCGGCGCCCTGGCCATCGTTGCCGATATCAATCGGGAGGGCGCGCAGGCCGTGGCCGCCGCAATCACCGCCCACGGCCGCCGGGCTGAAGCCGCACAACTCGACGTCACCCGCGCGGAAGATGTTCAGAGCCTGGTGGCGGACACCATCCGCGACCACGGGCGCCTGGACTACATGTTCAACAACGCCGGTATCGGCGTGGGAGGCGAGGTGCGCGACCTGTCGCTCGACCACTGGCGCAAAGCTATCGAAGTGAACCTCTGGGGAGTTATCCACGGCGTTTCAGCGGCGTATGCCGCCATGCTCGGGCAAGGGTGCGGTCACATTGTGAACACCGCATCCGCCGCGGGCCTGGTCGGCGAGCCGGGATTGATTCCTTATTCCGTCACCAAGAGCGCCGTGGTCACGCTCTCGACCGCCATGCGCGAGGAGGCCGCCGGATTCGGCGTGCGCGTCAGCGTGGTGTGTCCCGGCTTTGTAGACACCGCCATCTACGAAAACTCCATCGGCATCCAAATCGACAAAGACGAATTTCTTGCGAAGCTGCCCGTGCGGCTGATCTCCGCCGCGGACGCCGCGCGCCGAATCCTGCGGGGTGTGGAGCGCAATCAGGCGATCATCGTGTTCCCGTTCTATGCCCGGCTGCTCTGGTGGCTGACGCGCATCCATCCAGCCGCGCTGGGGTGGTTTCATCGCCGCATGCTGGCGAATTTGCGCGCCCTGCGCGATCACTCATAGCGCAGCGCAACGATGGGATCGATCTTGGTGGCCCGGCGCGCCGGAATGTAAGCCGCCATAAAGGCGACCATCGCCAGGGTCAGGGCCACTGCGCTGAACGCGATTGGGTCGTTGGCCTTCACGCCGAACAACAGGCTGGCGAGCACGCGCGTGAGTCCGTAGGCGGCAGCCAGCCCGACGGCCAGGCCGATTCCGGCCAGCGCCATGCCGCGCACGATGACCATGCGCAGCATGGCGCCGCCGCTGGCGCCCAGGGCCACGCGGATGCCGATCTCCTGCTGGCGCTGCTCCACCGAGTAAGACATCAACCCGTAGATTCCTATGGCGGCCAGCAGCAAGGCCACTCCCGCGAAGATCGTCAGCAGCAGCATATTGAAGTTCTGGCGCGCCGTGGAGTTGGAAATCACCTGCTCCATGGTACGGAACTTAGCGACCGGCACTCGGGAGTCAAACGCCTGGAATTCGTGCAGAATCGGGGAGGTCAGCGCGGTGGGTTCCATGGCGGTGCGCACCGCCCAGCTCAATGGCACCACTTTGTTGGCGAACTGCGTCAAACCGTCCGTGATCTGCGCCTGCGGAACGTACATGACAGGTTGGTTGGAGTCCGTCAGGCCATTCTCGCGCACATTGCCGACGATGCCGACGATCTCGCGCGCGGGTTCCTCGAATTGGGGTCCCAGGCCCTTGCCGAGTATCATGCTGTGGCCGATGGGGTCCTCTTTTTGCCAGTATTTTTTAGCCATCGCATCGTTGATGATGACTACCGGCGCGGATTTTCCATCGTCGTGCTCGTTAAAGGCGCGGCCCCGCATTAGGGGAATCTTAAACGCCGAAAAGTAGTGGGCGGAGACGTATCGCCATTGCTCGTCGCCGTTATATGTGTTGCCCTTGGCCGGCGGTTTGCCGGGAATATTGAGTGGCAGATCGACGCCGCCCTCGACGGGCAGCATGAGCGTGCACGCGGCGAACTGAACTCCCGGCAGGCTTTCCAGGCGCTGTGTCATGGCGCGGACCAGGCTGTCGACTTGCGCGGTCGACCCGTACCGTCCGCTCGAAAGGGAAGCCTGCATGGTCAACATGTTGTGCGGGTCGAAGCCCGGATTCACCGCGCTCAGGCTGGCGAAAGTGCGGATCATCAACGCGGCGCCCACCAGCAGGATCACCGCCAGCGCGATCTCGCTCACCACCAGGAACCCGCGCGCGACGTTCTGATGCCGTCCAGTGCCCGAACGGCTGTTGGTGTCTTTTAGAGACGAGTTCACGTCCATGCGGGAGACGTGCGCGGCGGGAAAAAGTCCAAAGAGAATGCCCGTGGCAACCGAAATGGCGAGGGTGAAGCACAGCACGCGCCAATCCAGCGCCGAGACCGTGCTGGCGGAGTGAAGGGCGTCATTAATCAAGGGAAGATCGCCCGGCGCAATGGTCAGGAGCGCCCGTACGCCCCATGCGCCGATCAGGAATCCGAGAACGCCGCCGGCCATACCCAGCACTACGCTCTCCGTGAGCAACTGGCGCACAATGCGCAGACGGCTGGCGCCCACGGCCGTGCGGATGGCCATTTCTCTCTGCCGGCTGGCGGCTCGCGCGAGCTGCAAATTGGCCACATTCGCGCAAGCGATCAACAGCACAAAGCCCACCGCGCCCAACAGGATGAGAAGTGGCAGCCGCGCGTCGCCCACTACAGCCTGTTGCAAGGGAACCACCGCCACGCTCTCGGTCTTGTCCATCCACTTGGGGTTGGCCTGCCGGAATCGCTCGCCCACGATCTTCATTTGGGCGCGGGCGGCTTCCAGCGTGACGCGCGGCTTCAGGCGCCCGGCTATCCGCAGATAATGGCCCTGATTGCTGCTGTTCGGATCGGGCTGCAAGGGAATGAAGATGTCCGCCGGCGGATCGGACTGGAAGGTGGCCGGCATGACTCCCAGCACTATGGTAGGCGCGCCCGCGATCTCCATAGGCTGGCCTACCAGGCGCAGGTCGCCGCCCATGCGCCGGCTGAAGAATTGATTGCTTACAACCGCCAGATTCGGCCCGTTAGGAACATCCTCTTGCGCGGTGAATGTGCGGCCCAATGTGGGCGAGACGCCATAAACGGTGAAATACTCCGACGTGACATGGATAGCTTTCACCTGCTCGGCATGATCCGTGCCGCCGACGCTCACCCCCACGCCGGAGAAGTCGTACGCGGCGATGGCTTCGAATACATCGTTTTTCCTCCACGTATTGAATTTCGGGATGGAGGACGATCCCCCGCTGCCGCCGGGGAAGCTGCGGGAAATCTCCATAATCCGGTCGGGCTCGGGATAAGGCAGGGGCTTCAGCAGAACTACATTAATGACCGAGAAGATCGCGGTATTGGCGCCGATGCCGAGGGCCAGAGCCGCCACGGCGATGGCGGTGAAACCGGGACTCTTCAGAAAAACGCGATAGGCATGGCGCAGATCTGCCAGCAAATTCTCCATACCAGCATTACGCTTTAGCCTGGAGAAAAGTTCCGGAACCTCGAAAATCGCTTCTGACGAACACGCGCAAGACGGGGCGATCCGCGCCACTTGGATCTAAGGAGTTCCTCGCCTGTATGGCGGCGCGGCAAAACGCGCCCCTTTGCGCTTTTGAGGAATACGCGCAAGACGGGGCGACCCGCGCCGCTTGAATCTAAGGAGTTCCTGGCTTATATGGCGGCGCCCGCAAAACGGCGCACGGGCAGTTATGCGAAGGCATTGAAGCGCCCACGCGCCCTTGCGGGCTAACCCGCCGCTTTCACACGGTCAGCAAACTTGTGCCGGAACTTCTGCAATTTGGGCGCGACCACGTAGGAACAATACGGCTGCTGCGGGTTATTGACAAAATACTCCTGATGGTAATCTTCCGCGACATAGAACTCGGATGCCGGCAGGACCTCGGTCACGATCGGATCGCGGAAAGCCTTCGCCGCCGTCAGTTCGCGTATTAACTGCTCGGCCGTGTGGCGCTGCTCCTCCGAGTGACAGAAAATAGCGGAGCGGTACTGCGTGCCGCTATCGTTACCCTGACGGTTCAGAGTGGTCGGATCGTGAATGGCGAAGAAGACCTCCAGCAAGTCGCGAAAGCTGACTACCTCCGGATCGAACCCGATTTGCACGACTTCGGCATGTCCCGTGCGGCCGGTGCAGACGTCCTGGTACGTGGGGTTCGGCTGGCGGCCGCCCATATATCCGGACTCCACGGAAAGCACGCCCTCCATATCGTCATAGACCGCCTCCAGGCACCAGAAACATCCGCCTGCGAGAGTGGTGGTTTCACGCTTCGGCATGGTCCCAGGGTAGCGCACTGTGGAAAGACAGCATACCGCGGAAGAGATGCGGCTGCGCGGACATGGCGCGCAGGGCTCCCGTGCGCAGCCAGTCGCAGCGGTCCAGCGCCAGTAACAGATTCGACATGAACAGGCGGCGCCGGGCCAGCCGGCGATGGGCCCGCTGATACGCCGCGAGATCTTCGGCGGCCAGGCTATCGGCCAGCGCCACGGCCTGCTGAAACGAGAGGCACAGACCTTCGCCGGTGATCGCATCCACGGAACCGGAGGCATCTCCGATCAGGGCCACGCGGCCGCGATACACACGCCGCAGAGTGCAGTTCCCGGTGACCGCGCCGCGCTCCGCCGTCACCCGGGCGGCGCTCGAGAGCCGTTCAGCGAGATACGGAAACTGTGCCAGAGCTTCCTCCAGCCGCAAGTGCGGATTGCGGGAAATGAGCGCTGCGCAGACCTGGTGCGGGCCGACAGGCGTGACGTAAATCTGGCAGCCGCGGCCCCAGTGCAGCTCCATGTAATCGCTCCAAGGCGCCATGCAATAGTGGATGCGAAAGCCGAAGCGCTTTCTGGCCGGCGGCGCGGCCAGACCCGCCCAGTGCCGGACGCGAGAACGAAAGCCATCGGCGCCGACGATCCAACGGGCAGGCACGATCCCGTCCGCGAGTTGGACTCCCTCCTCGCAAATGCCGCTTACCGGCGTGCCCCACAACATCTTTACCCCGGCCGCCGCGGCCGCCTCGATCATTGTGGAATGCAGAACGGTGCGCCGCACACCCAGTGCCGGGCCTTCCCGAAAGGCAGCATCAACCGATAATCCGCCGCTGACGAAGCGGATTCCGCGGAAAGGCTGGGCGTCCAGTTTCACGCCGAGACGGCGCAATGCCGCCAAACCGTCCGGCATGAGCCCTTCGCCGCATGCTTTGTCGATGGGGGGTATGGCTCCGTCCGCCAGGGTTACATCGAATCCCTTGCGGCGGGCGGCAATGGCAGCCGCTAGTCCGGCGGGGCCGCCGCCAATGATGAAAACTTCACTTGCCCGCAATAAACCGTAGACGGATGCCGGCGCGGCTGCGTTTCGGCCCGGCGTTTAACTCAAGCTTTCCAGGTACTTGAAGCTCTTACGCAGCGAGTCCAGCGGATCGCCCGGTGTTTCGTCCTGTTCCACGAAGTAGTGCTTCACGCCCGCAGCCTTGGCGGCCTGCAGCACCGCGGGTATATCCACGGCGCCGTCGCTCAGATCATGAAATGCGGCCGCCGGGATCTCCTCGTTAAAGCGCTCCTGGGTGCCCCGGGCTACGTTCTTCAGATGCACCAGCGGGATGCGGTCGCCGTACTGTTTCAGGACGCTGACCGGATCGGTGCCTGCCACGCGCGCCCACATCACATCCAGTTCCAGGCTCACCAGGCTCGGATCGGTGGACTTCAGCAGCACGTCGAGCAGCCGGCCCTCCGGCGTGGGCCGGTATTCGAAGGCGTGATTGTGATAGCAAAGCCGCATACCGGATTTGCGGCATTGTTCGCCGGCGGTGTTGAGCGTGGCGCCCAGCTTGCGAATCATCTCGACGCCGCCGCGGTCGCGAGGCTCGATCCACGGACACACCACGTATTCGAAACCGTGCTTTTTGGCGTCTTCGAGCGCCGCCGGCAGTTTCTCGGGGTGGTGGATGAAGAAGTCCTCATTCATGTGGACGCTCACAGGCTTCAGCGAGGTCTGCTTCAGCATAGGCCAGATGTCGTCGAGATGATCGGCCGTGCATTCCACCTCGCGATAGCCGATCTCTTCGATGGCGCGCAAGGTTTCGAGCGGCTTCTTGGGCAGGACGCGGCGGACGGTGTAGAGTTGCACGCCTACGGCCGGGATGGCCCGCGCGTAGAGCGAAGCAGCGGATGCCGCGGCGGCGGTGAGCAGCGAACGGCGGGAGATAGATTGCATCTCTCCATCGTAGTCATTTTTTGCCGATACCGAGGTGCCGGCCGGCGAAGTCGAGGTAATGTTCCCAATCGGCTTTGCTCTGGCCGAATTCGCCGTCCCATGCATGCGAGGCGATCAGGTCACCCACGCCCGTCTTACCAAAGAGCTCATAAATCCGGCCCCCGTCCTGGGACGCCGCGATTTCCCTGGCGCTCAGATAGACCGGCCGGGGCGCCTGCAGAGACACCAGGTCGGGCCAATGGATGGGCAGCTTGTCCGGATCGCCCGCATAGTTTTTCAGCTTCCTGTCGAACCAATAGCCGTTCTTGCCATTCACCATGTCGAGGATGCCTTTGCCGGCAACCTCCTGTGCAAATATGACGGCGAAGCGCGGGTCCTGCGCGGCGGCCCACAGCACCACCCTGGCGTAGCGGAACGTTCCGCTGATGCTCACCTTTTTGGCGTCGATGTCTGTGTCGCCCTCGATGTAATCCATCGCCCGGCGCATGCCCCAGGCCCATGCGCCGATGGCTCCCCATTCCAACTCGCCTGGCTCGGTCTGTCCGGGAGGCGCGAAGTAGGCGCGGATGCTCTTGGCATATCCGTTTGCGTCGTCCGGTTGGATCTGATCGACCCGGCACGCCATGATACCGTAGCCGCGGTCCAGGACGGGCGCCGGGTTGAATCGGGCGTTGCCGGCGATCAGAAATAGCGGCACGGGCTTGTTCGATAGAGGCAGGGTGAGGCTTAGCTCCAGGACGGGACCGTCTTTTCTGGCGCTGAAATAGAGCTTGATGGTTTTGGTGATGGCCCTTCCGCCCATCGCGTGCCGGTCTTCCGCAACCACGTCCCAAGGCATTTCTTTAGGACGGCCGATCATGGTTCGCCCAAAGACATACTCTTCGAATAGCCGGATGAGTTCCGGGCGGCGGTGTTCGGTCCAGTCTTTCAAGCGGACGTCATCGGCCCGCACCGGACAAATGGCCAGCGTGGCCGCCATCAGCGCCGGCGCCGCCACCGCCGCTCTCCGGGAACATTTCATTTCAGTTGATCGAGGAATTCGTAGCGGGCGCGGCGGTCGTCGGGAGCGGCGTGCGAGGTGGCGTCCAGATGCATCACTTGATACTGGTTCTGGCTGCTGTACACGGGCCATTCGGGCAGGCCGGCGCCGTTGGGATCACCCTTCTTGGCGAAGTTAGACCAGTAAGTGGACAACAGATCGGAGAGCGCCTTGTCTTCCGGCCGCCAGGGCAGGTCCTTGGAGGCCAACGCGCCAAACACGAATTCGATCTCCGCGGAATGGTACGCGCCATGCTCCTCGCCGTTCGCCGGTGTGGGCGGGGCATCGTCGAATTCATAACGGTAGAGCCGGGAGCCGCCCGTGGCGCCCTGCATCTCCAGCCATTTCCAGGTGGAGAAGGCGATGAACTGGTCTCCCGCGAGGTCCTGCGCGGACCGTTTGGCCTGCTCGTCGCTGGCGCCGGGATATAGCTTCAGAAACTCGCCGGCCTTGCCGGCGAAGCGCTTCTTTGCGAATGCTTCGTAGTTCGCGGCGGTAGGATCGTCCTTGCCGAAGATGCCTCGATAGCCGCCTTCGTCGCGATTCCAGCCGGCCAGCAGCGGCACGTGGCTCTGCTTGCCAGCGGCGAAAATCTCGCGCACGGTTTGCGGCAGAAAGTATCCGTCAACATTCGGCGCAAAGCGGATAGCGCCCTGCCTGGTGGCGGCGGCCAGAAGGTCCGCGGCCGGCTTGGCACGCAATTCATCGAGCGAGTGCGCGCCGATGGAATCGGCGAACTTGGCGTCCGCTTCTTCGCTTTCGGCCAGCCTCTTCAGGTTGAGCACGGTGCTGAAAAACGCACCGCTCTCGCCGATGGCGCGTTGGAACAGGCCCTGCGCCAGGGGCGACGCCATCAGCGCACTGACCGAGAACGAGCCGGCCGATTCACCGAAGATGGTGACTTGCGCCGGATCGCCGCCGAAGCGGTCGACGTTGCGATGCACCCACTGCAAGGCGGCCACCTGGTCGAGCAGGCCGTAGTTGCCTGAGGAGCCCTTGCCGGACTCCTTCGCCAGGTCCGCGTGCGCGAAGAAGCCGAACAGTCCCAGGCGGTAGTTCATGCTGACCACCACCACGCCCTTCTTGGCCAGATTCCCGCCATCCTGGCGAGGTTCGGAAGTTGCGCCCGCGGCGAAGCCTCCACCGTAGATCCAGACCATCACCGGCAGGCGGGCTTTGGGTGAGGCGGCGGGCGTCCATACGTTCAGATAGAGGCAGTCTTCGCTGGGCCCCTTGTCGCGGAAAATCATGTCGTTATAAATATTCCCCTGCATGCAGCGGGGGCCGAACTCCAGGGCATCGCGCACGCCCTTCCAGTCCGGAGCCGGCAGGGGCGCTTTCCATCGCAGCGTGCCCACCGGAGGCGCGGCGAAGGGGATGCCTTTGAACGCAGTCACGCCGTTGTGAGCGGCGCCTCGGACGCGCCCGGTGTCCACGCGGACGGTATCCGGCACAGAGGCCGGCAGCAGCGTGGCGGCAGCCAGAATGAGGATCAGCTTGGAGGGCATGGATAATACTGTAACGCGCTGGTTGCCGGCGGTTGTGTTCTACTCAACTGAAGGAGCATTTATGAAGACTTTCGCACTGGCTGTCCTGATGGCTTTTGCGATGCACGCGCGCGCCGAGGTGGCAGATTCATCGAGCAGCGGATTCACCGTCAAGATCACGGTGAATATCCAGGCGGCGCCCGACGAGGTGTACCGGAAGATCATCCACAATGTCGGAGACTGGTGGAGTTCCGGGCACACGTTCTCGGGAGACGCGCACAATCTGAGCATTGACGAGAAGGCCATGGGCTGCTTCTGCGAAAAGCTGCCGAACGGGGGGGTGTTCCGCCACATGGAAGTGGTCTCGCTGATGCCCGGCAGGTCCATCGGCCTCACCGGCGCGCTGGGTCCGCTGCAATCGGTGGCGGCCAGCGGGAATATGAAGTTTCAACTGGAGGCAGCCGAGGGCGGCGCCACGCTGAACTTCACGTATGCGGTAGCCGGCTATCAGCCCGCGGGCATGAATACCTGGGCAGCGCCGGTCGATTCGGTCCTGAAGGATCAGTTGACGCGGCTGAAGAACTATATCGAGCACGGCGCCGCGGCCGCGAAATAGATGATGCCAGGATGTCGTGCAAACCGTCTCATGGCCGCCTTCATCGGCGTGGTTTCGGTGACCGGCGCAGGCTGGTCCGCATGGCTTCCGGACGCTTCCGAATTCTACATCGTCTCCATAGGGTTCAGCGATGCGGCGCCCGGCTGGCACCACTCCGTCCTCGAAGTCAGACCGGACGGCGGCGATGTGCTCGTGCGTTACATTCGCGTGATCCCCTTCAGTGTCGATTGCGGGGAGGCAGCCAGGATCGTCACCGCGTCCGCGCGCCTGCAACACGCCTCACTGGCATCGATCACCGGCGGCGTGAATCTCTGCGCGATCGATCCGTGGTCGTTGAGCCGTACTCTCCAGAAGTTCCCCGACACTCGGGGAACAAGGGCATTCGCGGGCGATCATTTCTCTATCGCCGCGAAATGCGGAACCGACACCAACGTCGTCCGTCTGCCGGGCGACTGGACAGTCGACATGGCCGGCCTGAAACGGCAGCAGCCGAAAATCGCCGCGCTTTGGGCATTGGAAAGCGCAATCGGGACGCAAGCCTTCGGAAGTTTTCCGTCCATCGATGTGGTCCCGGCCGAAATGGCCGCGAGGCTGGAGCCGGCCGGCGAAGCGATCCTCGCCGGCCTGAAATCCGGAAAGTTCGACGCCGGGTTTGCGCCACGGTCCTTTAAAGACGATGTTGCGATGCTGCGTTCCGGGGCGGATGCCCCCGGGCACAGCGTGCATGTGAAGAATGCCGATCAACTGCACTTCGATCGCTATGTCGAGCCGCCGTACCCGCCTTTGGCGAGGCAGGCGCGCATGAGCGGAACCGTGGAGCTGGAACTGGCCGTGAATTCCACCACCGGCAAAACGGAACGGGTCACGGTAATCGCCGGCCATCCGTTGCTGGCCCCGGCGGCCAAGGAGGCGGCACTCGATTGGCGTTTCGTGCGCGGAACACCATTGCCTACCCGTGTCTCTTTGGAATTCGTCTTCCGCTGCCCGTAACGCCGCGGCTAGGTCTTGCTCTGGTAAACCACGGGGTAGGGGTACGGATAGCGTCCGTAGCGCTTGTGGAGAAACCAGTTCTCGGCGCAATTCACCAGGACGCCGGTCAGCTTGCCGGTGGCATTGACCTTGTGCAGGGCGGCCAGGCACAGGTTGCGATCCGAATGATTCGGCCGCACCACGAAGATGACGCCATCGGCCACGGCCTGCACCACATCGTAATCGGTCACCGCGGCGATGGGCGGCGTGTCGATGAGCACGAAGCGGAAGCTGTTCCGCACAACGCCGCACACCTGCCGCCAGCGGGCCGAATCCAGCAGTTCGGCGGGGTTGCGGCGGGCCTTGCCGGCGGGAAGAATATACAAATTCGGAAACTGCGCGGTGCGGATGATGGCATCCTCGATGGCGCAATCGCCCATCAGGATGTCCGCCAGGCCCGGGCTTTCCGGTAGCCCCAGGGTACGGGCCAGGCTGGGATTTCGCAGATCCGCATCCATCAGCAGAACGGTGGTCTCACCCTTGATGGCCAAAGCCCCCGCGGTATTCACCGCCGAGAGGGTCTTGCCGTCTCCGGGGCCGGAGCTGGAGACCACCAGCACCCGCGGCGCGTCGGGATGCTGCAGGAGATTAGTGCGCACGGTGCGGTATTGCTCGCCGGCGCGCGCGTTGGTGCCGTCGTACGGCAGCAAGGGAGAAGCCTGCGCAAGCTGGATGGCCAGCGTACGGATGCGCGTTTCCGGATTGTCCAGCCCGGCGGGTTGCGCGGCGGCGGCCGGTGCGGCAGGCCGCTCGGGGATCAACCCGGTTCTTGAATCGAGAGCCTGGAAGATGGTGCTCATGCTCTGCTCCTGCCCGCGGAGAATACTCCATTCCACCAAGATTGCCGCGGCACACCGGGGGCCGCGGTTCTGAGCAGCGGGATGGGCTGCGCGTCGCTGGCGGGCTGCCCGGCGGCCACTGGCAGGGGCGTTTCGGCCATTTCGAGCAGCGGCTCGCTCAACTCGAGCACGCTCATGGCTTCACGGATCGTATCCCGGCCGATAAAAGCGCTTTCCGAGGTGTAGGCCCGCAGCAGGGCGATGTCGCAAATGGCGTTCGTCACGCGCGGGATGCCCTGCGACGCGCGCGCCACCAGATCCACGGCGTCGGAATCGAACGGGAAATTGCCATTGCCGCCGCCCTGGCGCCAGCGATGGCGCATATACTGGGCGACCTCCGCGGGCAGCAGCGGGACAATGTCCAGCCGCACTGAGACACGCTGGCGCAATTGCCGGAGATCTTCGCGCCGCATCAGGTCGCGCAGCTCGTTCTGGCCCGCCAGCACGACCTGTAATAGTTTGCGCTCGGCGGTCTCGAAATTCATCAGCAGCCGCACTTCTTCGAGCAATTCGGCGGAGAGTTTGTGGGCCTCGTCGACCAGCAGCACGGCGGTTTTGCCTTCCTGGTCGCAAGTCATCAGGAACTCCCAAAACCGCAGCAGGCGCTGCGCCTGGCTCAGGCCCAGCACGGGCAATCCGAAACCGATCAGAATCAGCTCAAGGAACTCCGCCGGAGGCACGTTGGTGCTAAAGACCGAGCAGAACCGGACCTTATCGTCTGGCACCGACTGGATCAGCTTTCGCAGCAGCGTGGTCTTGCCGGTGCCGACCTCGCCTGTCAATACCGCGGTTCCGCGGCGGCCCAGCACGGTGAAGATCAAGCCGGCCAGCGCCTCCCGATGGGTAGGCGCCAGGTACAGGAACTCGGGATCCGGCGTCATCGAGAAGGGCGCTTTGGATAGATGGAAGAACTCTTCGTACATATCCCGAATCCTAGGTCGCCGCCGGTTTGCGCGCCGGAATGGGAGGGACGATAGCGGTTACCCGCCCGATGATGGCGATATCCGGCGGCAGTTCCCATTCACCCAGCAGCACATTGCGTTTGATCTCGCGGGCCAGCCCACCCAGCAGAGCCAGCAGCAGGCTCAACGCGCAGCCTATACCTACCCACGTGGCGCGATCCGGAGCAGAGGGCTTCACGGGCGGCTGGGCAGGATCGATCATCGTGAACCTTTCACCCTGCTGGCGGCGCTCCAGGTCGGTGGCCATGTCGGCAGCCAGGCGGTTGTTGAGCAGCGACTTGTAATTGGCCTTGGCGATTTCATAATCGCGCGACAAGGCGGTCAGTTCCTGCTCGCGCACCGGCAGGGCGTCCATGCGGCCTTGCAGCGCGGCGATCTTGGTCAGAATCTCCTTTCGTTCGTTGTTG
Source organism: Bryobacteraceae bacterium (assembly GCA_035308525.1). Taxonomy (GTDB): domain Bacteria; phylum Acidobacteriota; class Terriglobia; order Bryobacterales; family Bryobacteraceae; genus Bog-159. Next base: position 17,505 of record DATGGM010000013.1, on the reverse strand, counting down.
CGGAACTCCAGTTCGCGATTGGCCAGCGCCAGCTCCGTGCGCAGGCTGGCGATGCGCTCGCGCTGCTGGAGCAGGTCCGGGGCACCATCCACGGAAGCCTGGCTGGCGGCCGCCGCGTCCTTAACGCCAGATGGAGGGGCTTTCTCCGACTGCTTCGCCTGGGCCACCAGTTTTTCCAGCCGCTGCACATCGGGGTGGTCTACGGTATAGCGCAGCCGGAGCGCATCCAGCTCCGCTTGCAGGGCCGCGGAGTTTCTGGGCGCTGCCGCGGCATTGGCCTGGTTCGCGCCACGGCTGGCGGCGGTGCGCTCAAGCACTTTGGCGGTGGATTCCGCCATGCTCAACGAGCTGGTGAGCAGGGCGTGAGATTGCCCGGCGCGGTTGATGGCGTCCTGATTGCCCTGCAGCTCGATCTGCAGACGTGAAAGCGAAGCGGCCAGCGAACCTTCCTGCTCGGGCAGTTCGCCCTTGTGCTGGAGCTTGTAGGCTTCCAACTCGGCTTCCAGCGTGCCGAGGGTTTTCTTGGCCTGCTGCAATTGCTCTTCGATGAACGCCGCGGTTCCCTCCGCATGGTTCTCACGCGTGCGCAGGTTCTGCTCGATGAATAGATTCCCAATTTCGTTGGCTACGTTGGAAACCGTGTTGGGATCGCGACCCTGGTAAGCGATGCGGAACGCGTTGGTGCGCTCCTGGCTGAGGCCCCGCTCCAGCGTGATCTGGGTATCCTTGCGCATCATCTCCACGATCTCTTCCTGCGACAGACGGGCCTTTTCGCGGTCGTACAAATGGTAGGTATCGATGACTCTTTGCAGGCGGCTGGAAGCCAGGATCTGCTGTGAAATGGCGGCCAGGCGGTCCTGCACGTCGGCGCTGACCGTGGATGCCACGTAGCGCTCCGGCACCTTCTGGCTGTCGACCAGAATCACCGCCTCGGCCCTGTATGTGGGCGGGATGGTATAGACCACAGCCACCGAAAGCAGGCACAGGGCGATCCAGATTAGCCCGATAAGCACCTTTGAATTCCATAGCATGCGCGCCACAGACAGCGGCGATAGCTCGGGATGCACTGGTGGCGGCCCGGGCTGGACGGGGAACATGGGGTCGACGGAATGCACGGCTCCGACCAAACTGTAAACGGGCCAGTTTGCTTGGATTTGGACCACAGCCGCGCGGCACGGGCGATTCTTGGGAACTTAATCCAAAAGCTTCGGATTGGACGGCCGCGTCTTAGGGGATATACCTCATTTCAGAGCTGCAGTGTACCGGCGGTGATCAGGCCGGCGTTGTTCGACGAATTGCCCAGGTACACGGTATACGTGCCCGGCTGGGTCACCCATGCGCCCTGGCCGACGCTCCAAAAACTCAGCGGGTGTGAGGAGTCGTTTGCATCCACCTCGATGGTCACCTGCTGCGCCGCTCCCGGCTGGAGAAGCACTTTTTGCCACCCCACCAGGCGCTTGGGCGATTCGCCGGCCGCGGCTGGGAACGCCAGATAAATCTGGGCCACCTCCGCGCCGGCCACGGAGCCTGTGTTGGCCAGGGTGAAGGTCACCTGGAAGTTCGGGTTGCTCGCGCTCAAGTTGTTCACTACTGTGGCGTTCGAGAACGAGAAGGCCGTGTAGGACAGTCCGAAGCCGAAAGGAAACAGCGGCGTGAGTCCCTGCGCATCGTACCACTTGTAGCCGACGTTGAAGCCCTCAAAATAGCTGACCGGAAAGGGCGCGCTGCCGCTCGAAATGGTGGGCCGCGGCAGATCGTTCACACTGGCGGGAAACGTGATGGGCAGCTTGCCTGACGGGTTCACCGCGCCGAACAGGATGTTGGCGATGGCCTGTCCGCCGCGTTGTCCCGGGAACCAGGTTTCCAGCACCGCGCTCACGCTATTCAACCACGGCATCACCTGTGCGCCGGCGTTTTCCATCACCACAATGGTGTGCGGGTTGGCGGCGGCCACCGCGGCGACCAGGCCGTCCTGATCGATTGGAGACGGATTGGTGAGATCGGTAAAATTCAGGCCTGGCAGATCCATACCCTCGCTGGTCCATTGGCTGACGAAGACGATCGCCACCTGCGAGGCGCCGGCCAAGGAAGCGGCCGCCGCCGAATTGCTGCCGTCGTTGTACTGCACCGTGGCGCCCGGCGCCAGGGCTTGGATCGCCTGCCAGGGCGACGACGGATCCCACATCACTTGCGCCCAGCCTGGCGGGTTGGGATAAACCGGACTGCCCGTTACGGAGACCGGCCCACCCGTAGGCGTAACCTGCGCCGAACCGCCCCCCGAAAGCACCGCTACATCCGCATGCGATCCGATGACCGCGATGGACTTGATCGTCGCGGCATTGAGCGGCAGCTGGCCGCCGGCGTTCTTCAACAGCACGGCGCCCTGCTCTTCCGCCTCCTGTGCGATGGCTTGATCAGTGGCCGTGTCGATGGGCGCCAGGTGCTCGGGATAGTCGAACAGCCCAGCCGTGTACATGGCCCGCAGGATGCGGTGCACCATGTCGTCGAGGCGCGCTTGCGGCACCTGGCCGCCGGCGATGGCCTGGCCGAGGGTCCCGAAGTACAGGTTGTTCGGTTGCTCCTGGTCGAGCCCGGCCAGAGCCGCGGCCACGGTCGAATGGGTGGCCCACCAGTCCGACATGACGAAGCCCGGAAACGCCCAATCGCCCTTCAGAATGTCATTCAGCGTATGCGCGTTCTCGCAGGCGTAAACGCTGTTGATCAAATTGTAGGAACACATCACCGACTGCACGTTGGCATCCTTCACGCCGATCTCGAACGCCAGCAAGTCGCTCTCACGCATACCGCGCTCGTCAATCTGCACGTCGGCGGTGAAGCGGTCCGTCTCCTGATCGTTCAGCGCGTAATGCTTGATTCCGGCGATGACGTGTTGCGCCTGAATGGCATTAATATGCGCGGCGTTGATCTTACCCGCCAGAACGGGGTCTTCGCCCTTAGTCTCGAAGGTGCGCCCGTCGCGCGGCTCGCGGCCGATCAGGTTGACGTTGCCGCCCAGATTTACGTTCATCCCGTAAGCCCGCAATTCACTGCCAATGACCGTGCCATATTTGTAGGCTTCGTTCACATCCCAACTGGCGGCGCTGGCGATCGAGGAGGGCAGCGCGGTAGCTTGTCCCACGCCGTTGCCTACGCCCACGCTGCCGTCGGCCAGGTAGAGATCCGGAATACCGAGCCGCGGAATTCCCGGCACGTATCCCGCGGCGCCGCGCGGTATCGGCACTTGGGCGTTAACCGGTCCGCCCGCGCCATAAACCAGTTGGATCTTCTCGTCCTGGGTCATCTGCGAAATCAAATAATCCGCCCGTTGGTCCGCGGTGGGCGGTTGGACGGCGATCTGCACGGTATTGGACGTGGCGCCGCCGATCGAAAGGACCAGGGAGACGGCATCGCCCGCCGCCGAATTAGCCGGCACCAGCGCGTTCACCTGGTATTCGCCCACCGACCCCGGAGCCAGTCCCGCCCACAGCACCTGCGCAGGTGCGCCGCCTATGGTCACCGTTGGTTCAGTGGTGGTCTGCGAAAGCGAGCCGATGGGAGCCGGCGCGCCGGTCGGAGGCGGGTTATTTACCGCTCCAAGTCCAGTGCAGTAGATCAGGATGACGGTCACGCCGGCGCCTGCCGGATTCGACGGCGTGACCAAATGGTAGGATGAGTCCAGGATGGCTCCCGGTCCGGTGCCTTGCGCGTTGGTGGTGAAGATGCCGGGCGCGAAAGCCGCAATATCTACGGTCTGTGGAGCGCTGGTCTGGCCCGACAGCTCGGCGGTCAAGGAAGCCTGGCCGTTCGCCTCCCACGGTATTTGCAGGTTCACCTGGGTGCCGGAGACAAAGAACAAAGGCGCGTCGACAGCGGCGAATGCCAGCGAAAGGCCGCCCAGGCTGACAGGCAGAGGAGTGCTCGCCGCGCCCTGCGGCGTGGTCAGCAGGAAGCTGCCGTAAACGGATGCGATGCTGCCGGGAGCTACCGGCCCGGACACGGAACTAGCGGCATTCACGACGCCGCCCGGATTGATGGATGGCGCCGGCTGGGCCCACGCGCCGGAAAGAGTGGCCAGCAGGCACGCGAAACCGGCGCCCCAGGCCTTCCACGCGGACATAAGATCTGTACAGAACTTAACACATGGCGAACGCAATCGATCTTCCGTCCGACACTTCGATGGCGAAGACGGAAGCGTAAAGAGATGGGTTACAGTTATCCTTTCGTCTGCCACGTATTTAGGGTTTGTGAGCTTCGCGGTGATGTAGCCGCTGGGGCCGCACTTTATGAACTGAGCCAGACCGGTTCGGCCGTTCAGCTTCCGCTGGTAGAGATGGGTCACACTTACCGATCATCTGAAAATCCCTGCTCCCTTCATCCTCTCGTTTAGCGTTAAAACAACGCTAAATAACGCTAATAAGAAGAACTTCAACTCCTAAATCAATCTGAACGGACGTCGACCGCCATCGATGACTCGGCCAATCGCCCGGTTCCACTTCGCCACCAGCCCTGCTATTTAACGGTGACCTCGATGTGGCCCGAATAGGTTGATTCGAAGCGACTTAAAGTTCTTGCAGTTGCATCCGCCAGTAAACGGGATTTCTGTGACCGAGGGAATCATAAAACAGTTTGGCCCACTCCCATGGATTCCACATACGTCTCCAGCGAGCGCGGTTCACGATACATTTCAATCACCCGCGCTTAACGTCCCCCAAGAAAAACGACGCATCCCGTTCATTGAGGTGGCGGGTGAAATAGAGCCTCTTCGCGCTCGCTCTGTTCTACGCCAGAAGATTCCGACAGGTAATCCGCGATCCCGGGTTCCATCGCAGGCAGGCGTGACGCAGCGTCAGCGGCGCAGCGGGGCTGCGGCAGGCAGTATAATTCCATCAGGTGAAACTCGCCATTTCGGTTCTATTGGCTTTGCCTGGACTGGCCGTGGTGTGCGCGGCTGGCTCCGAAGACTACCTGCGAGAAGCCAACGCGGCCTATCAATCCGGCGACATGGCCACCGCCATCGCGCGGTACCGCGAGTTTCTTAAAGAGTATCCGGACGCCGCTGAAATCCGTTCCAACCTGGGCGCCGCACTGGTGCGCAATGGGCAGTTCGCCGAAGCCATCACGGAATACGATTTGGCCCTGCGAAAGCTGCCGAACAATCCCCAGGTGCGGATGAACCTGGCGCTGGCGTACTACAAGCTCGGGCGGCTGCCGGAAGCCGTCGCGGACCTGGAGATCCTGCACCGGCTGCAGCCATTGGAGCTGAAGCCGGCGCTGCTGCTGGCCGATTGTCTCCTCGCCATGAACCAGCCAGGGAAGGCGGCGGAAGTGCTCGCGCCGATGCTGGAGGAGTACCCCGACGATCATGCGGTCATCTACATGCTCGGCATGGCGCTGCTCAAGGACAACCGCACCCAACAGGCAGAAGCCATGTTGGATCGCATCCTGCACGATGGCGAATCCGCGGAATCGGCGTTCCTGCTGGGACAAAGCGCGCTGGTGCACAATGACCTGATAGCTGCCGCCGGCCACCTGGCGCGCGCCATCGAATTGAATCCGAAGATGCCTTGGGTGCATTCACTTTACGCGCAGGCGCTGAAAGCCGCGGGCCAGGGGGAGCTGGCGGCCGTCCAGTTCAACGAAGAATTGAAAGTGAATCCATACGATTTTACGGCCAACACCGAGACGGCCCTGTTGCTGAAGCAGGACGGCAAACTCGATGAAGCACTGGGCCGTGTCGAACGGGCCCTTCTGGTGCGCCCCAACGATCCGGGCGCGGTGTATCAACGGGCGTCCATCCACCTCGCGGAGGGACTCACCGAACCTGCCAGCCGCGAACTCGAGCAATTGCTTCACGATTATCCGAATTTCTCCGAGGCTCACGCTGCCCTGGCCACGGCTTATTACCGGCTCAAGCGGCGGGAGGACGGGGATCGCGAGACCGCCGAGGCGAGGCGGGTGCGGGAGGACGCGCAGAAGGCGCTGGAGGAGAACCGCAAGAACTGAGCCGGCGCCCTTTTAACGCGTGTCAGCCTGCTCGGTGACCGTCAGAATCTGGTCGGCGGGAACATCGCTTAGCGTCTGATGAATCCGGCTGGGCCACGTGATGTCGATCTGTTTCACCATCTTCGCGCGGCCCAGCCCGAAATGCAGGCGCGGATCGCTGGAGGCGGCGTAGCCCGTGCTGGTGGTGGCGTGATTGTACTGCGTGCCCTCCTCGGTGGTGACGCGTACCTGCGCGCCCAGCCCCATGCGATTGCTCTTGACGCCCACCAGCTTCAGCAGAATCCAATGATTTCCGTTGCGCGAGATGTTATGGAAGTACTGCGCCTTGCCATTCAGCACGGTGACCACCGCATCCACGCGCCCGTCGTTGTCCAGATCGCCAAAAGCGGCGCCGCGATGGGGTTGTGGGCTTTGGAACGCCTCGCCCGCGCCCGTGCTCACATCCTGAAACTTCCCGCTCCCCAAGTTGCGTAAGACCGTGTTGGGTTCCTCCGGCTTGCGCAGCGACATGAGAGCGATATTATCCAGCACGTGGCCGCGCACGGCCAGCAGGTCCTTCCACCCATCGTTGTCGAAGTCGTAAATACCGTTCGACCATGCGGACATGGGACGCGTCACGGTCGCCACGCCGGAAGCCGCCGTGATCTCCGCGAAATCGCCTGCCGCACCGCGATTTTTGAAAAGCGGGAACGTATCGCCGTCGAAGGCTGTCAGCCAGACGTCGTCATAACCGTCGTTATCCATGTCCCGGAAGTCGGCGCCCATGCCGGAGACGTAAGCGCCGGACTCGGGATAGGCCACGCCGGCTGGCAAGGCTACTTCTTCGAATTTCTTGCCGCCCACGTTGTGGAACAGCATGTTGGGCGCGTTATCGTTGGCAACGAAAACGTCCATGAAGCCGTCATGGTCGTAGTCGGCGAACGCCACTCCCATGCCCTTGCCGCGCACCGCGGCAATGCCCGTCGCGGCGGACACATCGGTAAATGTGCCGTCGCCGTTGTTGTGGTAAAGAGTGTTGGGCAGGGGCGCGTAGTTCTTGGGGTGGCAATAGGCGCGCAGGTTCGGATTAGGCCCACAAAACGGGTCTTCATTGACTTCCCACTTGCAGTAGTTCGAGACAAACAGGTCCAGCCGGCCGTCGTTGTCATAATCGAACCAGCCCGCGGACACTGCCCACATCTTCCGGCCGTCGAGGGATCCGCCGCCCACGCCGGCCTCGTCGGTGACATCGGTAAAGGTTCCGTCATGGTTGTTGTGCAACAGTTGGTTCTTGGTCACATTCGCGAGAAAGATATCCGGCCAGCCATCGTTGTCATAGTCTCCAACGGCGACTCCTATACCGTAGCCCTCACCCTTTACGCCGGCCTTTTCGGTGACATCGGTGAACGTACCGTTACGGTTGTTGTGGAACAGGCGATTCCAGTATTTGGGCGAATCCTTCGTGAGTGACGGGATAGCCGCGCCGTTGACGAAGTAAACGTCCATATATCCATCGTTGTCGTAATCGAGCAAGGCCACGCCGGCCAGCATGGTTTCGGGCAGGTTTTTGTTGGCGGTGGGGCAACTGTCGGCGATGAAGTGAAGGCCGGCGCGATCGGCAATTTCCTCGAAGGCGATGGGGCCCAGCGCGGCGGCCGCCGCGGCCAGCACCGGAGCACACAACAGGATGGCCGGCCCTCGCATTACCCTTCAGAATAGTACGTGGGGCGCGCCGCCCGCCTCGACACGAGCTAAATTCAGAGTTATGACCCTCGGCGGAATGGAGTTTTTTTGGTACTTTTCTGCGCCAAGCCGCCTATGGGCTCGGACAAGCGCCAATTCCGCCCCGGAAGAATGCTCCTTTCAAACTGAATTACACAAACGCCTGTCCGGCGTCCGGGTGTGCCGATTGCTCACGCGTTATCGCTTTTCTGCTACCCTGTCGCTGCCGGCAAGGCGGCGATCCTCCCCACCATCGCGCGGAACTGTCGCTTGGTCAGATGGCTCTCGGCGCGGATGAGCCAGTAGCGCCCGCTCACTACGGCATTGATGCGGAGATTCCGCCATGCTGTCTTCAAGGTCGTGACCGGCCTGGCCGGATCATTCGGGCGCGGACTGCCGAACGGAAAATGTACCACTCGGGGCGAAAGTCGCCGAAGCGTTCCTTGTGCCAAGCGGCGTAATCGGCGAGCGCCTAATGGAGCGCGGGATTCAATGGAATGGTGCGGCCTTTGCCCGCCTCGGTCTTGCTCCGGCCCACCGAGAGGTGTCGCTTCTCGAGGTCGATTTGTCCCCAAGTCAAGTTCTTCATTTTCCGCGCTGCGCATCCCCGTGTTCTGGCAAGCATCAATGCCGGATAAATATGGGGCGAACGCGCCGCCTTCGCCGCCGCAATCAAGCGAGCTTTCTCATCTGGGTCGTATGCCTTTCCGACACTCTTCCTCACCTTCAGCTCCAGCAGCTTCTTCTCGCGGAGCCGCACGCGAAGGAGATCGCCAGGTCTCCGAGGACCTTCGCCGAAGGTCGGTTCAGCTGCCATCCTTGCGTTAATAACTAGCATCGGCAGATCCATCGATTCCGGCGGGGCATCTCAGGCCCTCCACGGGGTTCTTGACGCATTACGCGTTACCGAAGCTGTATGCGGCCGATTGAGTGCCGTCGCGGCCCCTGGTATCTCACGCGAGCCAAAGCTCTGTCTGTGGGCTTTCTATTGCCTACTTCAAATCGCTCGAATTCCCGTCATTGGTCTGGGACTGTTAGGTAACCGTCCCGCCGTGTAGGGACTTGTACGCACTGTGGTGTGGCAGGGGTTGACGGGTGACCGCCGCCGCAATGCCGATCAAAACGCCCCAGCGTTTCCCGATACTGCCGCTGACCCTGCCGTCGTCAATCCGGGTACTTGTCCCCGTCCCGCGCTACGCGGATCCAGTGGTCGGCGAAGGCGTGGTTCGCGCCACGCAGCTCCACGCGAGGCATGTGGCAGGAGGTACACGCTTGCCTGGCAGCCGGACAGATCCGTTTGCGAATACTGACGTTCCGATCATTGTGGCAGGTTGTGCACTTCGCATCGTACGCCCGGTCGTCCTTCATCACGGCGGCGTGCGGGTCATGGCAGGCGGTACAAGCAATGCGCTGGTCGCCGGAAAGAAAACATTGGCTGTTGGCCAGCCGGTAGGGCTGGAAGCGCACATTGTTAGTCCCGTGAACCTTCATCAGAATGACCGTCTCCCAGGTGCGGTGGCACGATCCGCACAGGCCGCTGGTCTCCTCGGCGGTCAGCCCTTTCTGGCTGCGGATGGTGCCCGGCTTGGGTTTGCCGTCCACGATGCTGTCTATGTGGGCCTGGCCTGGCCCGTGACACGCTTCGCACTGCACGCCGTCCTCGTACGCCTTCAATTGCAGGACGCTTCCGCGCCGCGCTCCGGTTGTGTGACAACCAAAGCAGTCGCGGGTCTCGGTTGGTCCCATGCTCCTGCCCAGCGCCTGCTGCAGATTGCCGGGCGCGTCATTCTGCGCGCCCACCGTCAGGGACAGCCCTTTCAACGCCAGGTAGTAGCTGACGCGGCTCTCGAAATAGCGCCCGTCGGCGGCGAACACGTAGGTTTGCCCTGCTTTACCTTGCCCAAAAGCGTAGAGCAAAGTGGTCTCTTCGCTCTTGACACCGTCCGTTACGCGGTACAGGTAGCTCTTGTCTTTACGCTCGATGGTATAGCGATAAGTCCCCTCGGTCCACTCGAGACGCGGGTTGTGCTTCAGAATCTCGCAATCGTCGATAGGCTCCAGCGCGCGATGCATGCTGTTAGCGCGGTAGCTGCGGGCCTGCGCCGGATGACAGAGGCCGCATTTCTTGGATCCCGCGTACTCGCCCGCGGCAGGCCAGATCGACGGCGATTCGGCAGCGTCGGCCGAGCTCTGACCCGGCAACCCGATTCCGGCCGCCACCCACGCGGCCACCGGGCCCGCCAACAACAACCCCCGCCAGCGCATAGACTCATTATCGAACAATCGGGCATGCGTTACTATCACAAGTAAGAACCTATGCTCTCGCATGCGACGGTCGCCGCCGTGGCCGCCCTTTTCGCCGCGGCAGCGCCTGCCCAAAAGGCCGAAAGCGTCAGCTTCGAACAGGTCGTCAAGCAAGCCGGCGAAGCACGTGACCAGAACCGCCTGGAAGACGCCGCCCGCCTATACCGCGAGGCCTTGCGCATCAAGCCCGGCTGGCCGGAGGGGTGGTGGTTCCTGGGCACGCTGCTTTACGACCAGGACCGCTTCCCGGAGTGCTCCGACGCCCTCGGGCGGCTGATCGACCTGAAGCCTGAAATGGGGCTGGGCCAAGCCTTGCTCGGCCTGTGCGAATTCAATATCCAGCGTTACGCTTCTGCGCTGAGACATTTGCTCGAAGCCGAAAGGCTGGGCTTCGGCGGCGAGCAACAACTTCAGCAAGTGGCCGTCTACCATGCGGCTCTGGCGTGCATCCTTCTCCAAGACTACGAGCACGCCCGCGAACAGCTCATCCGGCTGGTCCAATCCACCGATGTCCCTCCCGATGTCTATCTCGCGGCGGGCATGGCGGCCTTGCGGCGGCCCCTGCTGCCGCCTCAAATCCCCGATTCCGACCGGGACCTCGCCGCGCAGTTGGGCCACGCCGTGGTCTTCGAACTGGAACGCCATCCGGAGGAGGCCGCCCGCGCCTATGAAGCCGTGCTCGCGGTTTATCCGAAGGCTCCCGGCGTGCACTATACTTACGGCAGTTTTCTGCTGAGCTCCGATCCCGATAAGGCCCTGGCGGCTCTCAAACAGGAACTGGAAATCGACCCCGATCACGTTCCGGCCCTGGCAACCATCGCAGGTGAATACTTGAAGCGCGAGGACGCCGCATCGGCGCGGCCTTACGCCGAAAAGGCGGCGCGGCTCGCGCCCGGGGATTTCGCCGCGCGCACCGCTTATGGCCGTACGTTGCTGCAGCTCGACGACGTTGAAGGCGCCATCCGCGAACTGGAGACCGCCGTCAAACTGGCCCCCGACAGCCCGCACGCGCGCTTCGCGCTGGCGGCCGCCTACACTCGCGCCGGACGTAAAGAAGACGCCGAAACTGAGAGAAATGCCTTCAAGCGACTGCAGAAGCTGATAGACTCAGAGAAGAACTGAAATCGGGACACCCGCATCGGAATCTGCCGGGCCCCGCAATTCTCCGCAAGGATGCTTGCCATGATGAAACGAATTCTCGAGGGAGCTTGGCTGCTCTGTTTTCTGGCGTCGCCTACCTTCGCCCAATCCCAACAGCCGCCCGCTTCCGCCCCCCAAACGCCAACCATCAAAACAACCGTCGATGAAGTGCTTCTCGACATGGTCGTCCGCGACAAAAAGGGGAAACCGATCACCGACCTCGGTCCGGATGACTTGAGCGTTATCGACAATGGCGCGAAACAGAAGATCGTCAGTTTTCGGCTGGTGCAAGGCGCGGAAACCATCGGCCAGCAAGGTGCCCATACCACGCTCGATCCTTTACGGCAGCTCCGCCTAGTCACCTTGGCCTTTGAAGGTATGGAAGTAGACCAGCGCGCCGTGGCGCGCCGCGCGGCCATCGACCTGATCAAGGGCGAACAAGGCGCCAACGTCTACTACTCGGTAGTGGCGATCGCCTCGCAGCTTCAGGTGCTACAACCGTTCACCAACGACAAGGAGTTGCTGCGCAAAGCCATTGAGCGGGCCACCAGCGGTCTCTCCTCCACGCAACTCACGCAGGACACCGCCCGGATTAAGAACGACCTCCACAAGACGTTGCTGCAGGCCACCGGAACACCCGATCAGCGCGCCGCCCTGGAGGCTTTGAATGCACCAAGCTTGAGCACCGGCAATGGCCCGCCGTCGAATGCTGCCGGGCTCGGATCCAGCGCCCTGAACGCCAAGCTGGTCCAGGTGATGCTCGATATGCTGCGCTACGATGCTACGGTTACCAACGATGGCAGCCGGCTCACCATCTTCTCGCTGGAGTCCCTGGTCAACGGCCTCGCCAAATTGCCGGGGCGCAAATCCGTGCTGTACTTCTCTTGGGGCATGTACATCCCGACCTATCTCGATGAGGCCTACCGGAATCTGATTTCAATGGCCAACCGCTCGAACGTGACCTTCTACACTGTGGATACCAGGGGTGTGATGACCTGGAGCCAAAACACCGGCTCCACGGATCAATTGACGCGCGCAACTCAAGGATCCGCGGCGAATATGAACAAGGGCGCAGTCAGTTGGGATCAGATCATGGCCGCTGACAATGCCGAGACTTCCATGCGCAACGATGTGCAGGGTCCCATGCGCGATTTGTCCCAGTCTACGGGAGGCTTCCTGATCGGCGATAGCAACGACCTGCGCGTTCCCTTGCGCCATGTCAATGAAGAGATCAACAGCTATTACGAGATCTCGTACAACCCCGGCATTCAGAACTACGACGGGACCTTCCGCAAGGTGAGGGTGGAAACGGGCCGCAAGGACCTGGTGTTGCACGCCCGCAGCGGCTATTTCGCGTTACCGCCGGAAGTCCGCTCCGAAGGGTTGATGCCCTTCGAAGTGCCCCTGCTAAAGGCTTTGTCGGATGCCACACTGCCGCACGACGTCGCCTTCCGCTCCAGCCTGCTGCGCTTTCAGAACACCGCCGACGGCATCCGCACTTCGGTGGTTGTTGAAGTGCCCGTGGGTAACTTGACCTTTCTCGAGGATAAGGAGAAGAACCAGTTCAATGCGCGGCTATCGCTGGTCGCGCTGGTCAAGGACGATAAGGGCCAGGTGGTTCAAAAGTTCGAGCGTGACATGCCCTTGCAGGGTACGCTGGACAAGGTTCCGGGCGTAAAGATGGGCAATTTCATCTACAAGGAACTATTTACGGCTCCCCCTGGCAAGTACACGCTGGAAGCCGCGGTGGTGGATCGCGAAAATAACAAGATCGGAGCCAACCGTAGCGCCTTCGAACTCGCCGCTCCGCGCGGGGTCGGCATTTCCGGCATTTCCCTGGTTCGCTCCTACCAGCCGAACGTGAAGGACCTGGACGCCAACGACCCGTTTCAATTCCAGGGCGGCCGCGTCACGCCGACGCTCTCCCCGACGATCAAGGCCGAGCCGGGAGCCATGCTGAATCTGTTTTTCGTGGTGTATCCGGATCCCGGCGTCAAGGCCAAACCGTCGCTGGCGATCGAATATCTCAGGGAGGGCCAGGTGGTGGGTCAGGGAAATGTGGACCTGCCAGCTCCGGATGCTCAGGGACGTATCCCCTATATTATGGGATCCCAAGCCTCCGGCATGCCGCCCGGCGAATACGTGGTCCACGCCACCGTAAAGCAGGGCGACTCGGCCGCGGAAGCCAGAACCACCGTTAAAGTGGAGTAGGACGGCTCCCAGCCTGTCTCGCTGCAGAACCCAACCTACTCGATCGACGGACGACGCATTTGTGAGGAACGAAAGGCCAGGAGGCCTCTCCTACTTCTGTTCAATTCAGCCAGAAGACTGTACTACTTTCGGCGACCGACGCCCCCTGCCGCACACTTACCCGGACTTCGTAGTGCCCCAGTTCGTCCAGGCGGGGCTCCACCATCACAGGAATGGCGCCGGTGGCGTCCGGCTGCGGCAGCGCCGGCGTCTCCCGCCCGACTTCGTTGCCGGAGGCTAAGTATCGGATGGTCACTTCCGGCTTGGTGGCGCTTTGCTGCGGGTCGGGATATACCACGAAATAGAGCGATGGCTTGGCGCCGGCCGCTATCTGGTCGTTCAACGAAGGCGTGATCCTCTCGCTGGCAAGCTCCAGCGGATCATTGGTGTTCCAGGCTTTCTCCAGCTTATCGACCCGCCGCACCAATACGATACCGCTCAGTCCTACTCCCGGTGAGGGCGCCGAGACCACGAACACCGAGCGCTGGGCCGCCGCAATCTCGCCCTCCCGGTCCAACACTACGGTTTCCAGCGTGTAGCGGCCGATGCGCACCGCAAACGGCTGCGCGAAGACCAAGTCGCCCTCGCGGAACTCGTCGAGCCTATCCGCGGGGACCGCCCGCGGCAGGTCTCGGCTGATCTTGCCAATCACCTGTCCATGCTCGTCTTTGAGCAGCGCCAGGAACGAGGCATGCAGCCGTGCGACAGGGTGTTCCCGTTCCAGGCCGGCGGTCAATCCGCGGATTGGCAGGTCGAGGACCATGTCATACAGAGCCCCTCCGGGCACCGGACGGAATCGCAGCGCGGCCGCACGATAGGTCAGCGCCTTGGGCAGCGGCGAGGTATTCAAGGCCTTGAGCGCGGCCGCCTCAAAAGGTAAGAGCGGCTCGCCGTTCAGGTCCGGCAGCGCATAGTAGCCGTCCCGCGCCTGCACTCTTACTCCGCTCCGCGCCAGCTTCACCGTGATTTTGCGGAAGCCACCGTCGTAATTCTGCGAAGTGGGCGAATAAGTCAGCTCATAATGCATGCCCACCTCCTCCATTATCCGGCGCAATGGCTTCACAATGTCGTTCGTGTTGGCGATGAGAAACCCGCCAGTGCTCTCCGCCAGCTCCTGCATGCTCTGCTGCGGGTTGGCGGAGAGCGCATAGAACAGGGAGTCGTCCTGGTGCATCCAGTCCTTAGTTTTTTCCGCGATTTCCTGATTGGTCGGATTGATGCTGGGAGTAGCCACCAGCGATTGCTGGTCCTGGCTTTCCTTGGCTATGTTACGCAGCTCGCTTTGAGCCGGCAACATCGGATTGGTGGTCGACAAACCGCCCGCATCGATGGCATAGAAAGAAACATTCGCGCGGTTAGCTTCAGAGAGAACCGCACGGAAAGTCTCGCGGTTGTTGGGCGGCAGCACCAGGCCTTCGGAAAGAAAGATCACGGTTTTGCGGCCCGGCAGCCGGCTCTGCTCCCGCGCCAGCAGGAGCAAGGCGGCGACCGAACGCATACCGAACTGGTAGGACTCTACGCCGACCTGGCCATGCAGGATGCCGTTCATGATCTGGGCCGATTCGCTATCGGCCTGCTCGGCGCCGGCGGTGGCCATACCGGAACTGCTGAACGGATCGAAACCGAACTCGATGGTGAAGCCGGTTTGGCTTGTTCTCACATTCATGGAAACCTGCCGCAGAACGTTGGCCGTATCGTTGACGAACTGGTCGTAGTTGCCGCTGGCGGCGTGTTCGATGGCCTTGCGCAGCGCAGGCACGTCGCGCGTGTAATTCTGCAGCGCGTTCAGGCGATAGTCGAGGCTGAAGATCGCCACGTAGGTATTGGGCGTTAGCTCGTTATCCAGGAACTTGAGGGCCGCATCGCGCGCGAAGAGACGGCTCTTCGGGCTCATGGCCTGGAACACGATGGAAACCAGGTTAATCTGGCGCACGGCGTGCGGGGACACGCCCGTCGGGCTGCTGACGGTCTCCGGTGCGCCGGCAACCGGCTCGGCCCGTTCGGACTCGCGCTGCTCCCGGCCGGAGATCAGGCGGAAGCTCTTGATGCTTTGCAGCACGCCGTCTTCGTAGACTTGGAGGTCGCCAGTCTTCAGGTCGGTAACTGCGCGCTCTTTCTTATCGCGCACCACCATGTCCAGCAGCACCTCGCGCGTGGTCGTGCGGATGGTCGTCTGCGGGAGCGCCGAAGCAATCGGCAGCAGTAATAACAGGTAAGTCCCCCTCAAAGTCACCTCACATTAGTGGGATAGGCCGTAGGCCGCCGGCGCAGGCTACGAGCCTTCCCCACAATAAAAAGGGGGGGCCGGGCGGCCCCCCTTCAGGTTTTTGCGGATGGCGAGTGTGTCTAGAAGTAGAACTTAATCGCCAACTGAATAATGCGGTGGCCGAGTTTCTCATCGACATAACCGAAACCTGGGTTGTTCAACTTGCCCTGTTGGTTGAACGTCAAGTTCAGATTCGGGTCGCCGCTATTCAGGAACGACGGCAGCGGATGGTTCAGGAAGTTATAGCCCGAGAAGCGCAATTGCACCTTCTTGGACTCGCTGATCTGGAAGTTCTTAAACAGCGACGCATCCGCGTTCCAGAATGCCGGCCCCTTGATATAGGGCCACTCATAACTTCCATTTTGGCCTAGGGAAGGCTGGGCGAAGCAGGCGCCGTTGACACGCTGGTTCGGGGCCAGATTCGCGTTCGGATTGCAGGTCAGGACGGGCTCCAGTTGCACGGCATTCGTCCCCAAAGTATTCTCAGCGTTCATGCCGATGGCTGAAGTTACGGTCGTCCCGTTGGGCAGCACGGTGCCTGGCAGAAGGTAGCCGCCGAAGTTCATATTGGCATTCACGATCGCCTGCAGGTCGGCGCCGCTCTGGACCTGGGTGATACCTGAAATCTGCCAGCCGTTGACGATCCCTTTAAGGATCGGGTTGCCCTTATAGAAATCGGGCGCCTGATAGACCCACGCAACGTTGAAGATGTGCGTATGATCGAAAGAGAGCGGCCCATAGTTATCAGCTACATTGAGGTTGCTGGCCTCGTTGCTCCATTCGCGGATGCCCAGGTTCTTGCTGAACGTGTAATTCATCAGGAAGTTGAGGCGGCCGCTCTGCTTATTCCACGAAGCCTGCAGCCCATTATAGTTCTGATACAGCGAGTGCTGCGCCACGTTGAGGGCCTGGTAGCTCTTGTAGGGGTAGTAATCGGCCGAGTCGCCGGCTTGGGTCCAATGCCCGTTCGCAAACTCCGCCCCAAACGGGATTAGGTTGATGTTGAAGAAGCTGGTGTTCCAATTGTTCTGGTCGGTAGAACTGTTGCCGACGTAGGAAACCTCAAAGAGCGACTTCCACGGGGCGCGTTGGGAGATCGTGAAAGAATAGGTCTTCGTGAGCGGTTGTTTGGTATCCCCCATCTGGAGCGTGGTGATGCTGCCGGGCGGGGCAGACGCCGGCACGGTGTTGCCGATTTGGTTGATCTGAATACCATTGCAGGCGCAATAGGTGTATGCGCCCTGCGTGATGCCCAGAGCACCCGACTGCACGTTCTGCTCGTCGTGGAAATGGTACATGCCCCAGCCGCCGCGGATCACGGTCTTGCCCGTTCCGAAGATATCGAACGCCATGCCAAAGCGCGGGTCGTAGAAGAGCGCGCGGCTGGGGGTTCCCGAGATTGGAATGCTGGGGTCGATCTTGTTCCACTCGATGCCGGTCAAGGAAGCGGGCGGAGCGCTGGGATCGTACTTGCTGGGAACCCACACCGCCAACCCGGTGCCCTTTTGATCGAACCATGCGCCCAGGTGGTCGAAGCGCAAACCGAAGTCCAGAGTCAGGCGCCGGTTTACCTTCCAGGAATCCTGCACGTAGAACTGTACGCTGTGGAAGGCCAGGGCCAGGATGGTGTCCTTGTTGCTTTCGCTGTATTGACTGACGCGGCCCAGAATGGTATCCGCGTAAGCATTGCCACTCGATCCGCCGCCCCAACTGGTCATTACCATTTCGCCGTTGGCCTGGTTGCTGGAGGGCTGATTGTTACCGGTCTGTTCCCAGTAGAAGCCCGTCTTGATGGTATGAGTCGCCCAAACCTTCGAGAAGTTGTCCGATACGGTCGGTAA